>JAFZKQ010000064.1 GCA_017553575.1 Paludibacteraceae bacterium | reverse complement strand
CCAACACTGGATCGACATGGAGAAGTTGCCACAAGCTAAGGGTGGAAAGAACTTGCCTAAGATCTTCTTCGTTAACTGGTTCCGTCGTGACAAGAGCAACAAGGCTCTTCCAGGTGGATTCTTGTGGCCAGGTTACGGTGACAACAGCCGTGTATTGGCTTACATCTTCGATCGTTGCAACGGTCAAGGTGAGACAGTTGACACTCCAATCGGAAAGGTACCTGCTAAGGGCGCCATCAACATCGAGGGTCTTGACTCTTGCTGGAATGAGAAGACAATGGAGCAAGTATTGGCTGTTAATGTTGACGAGTGGAAAGAGGAAGTTGGTCGTATCGAGGAGCACTTCGCTAAGTTCGGCAAGCACCTTCCTAAGGAGCTCGTTGCACGTCTTGACACTCTCAAGAAACGTCTTGGTATGTAATTCATTAAGAATTCATTATAGAGAAAGCCGCATCCGTTGGGTGCGGCTTTTGTTTTTTGATTAAAGATTTGGAGGTTTAGGGGGCAAAGATATAAATTTGTAAGAGTGTAGAATCTTCATGTATAACATTCAATATATTGAAAAAATGAAGAAAAGTATAGAAGCATTAATTCCTAAAATCCAAGAGTATTTTTCGGAACAACCGATTGAAAAGGCTTGGATTTTCGGTTCGTGTTCACGTAACGAGAACACGAAAAACAGCGATGTGGATATCCTTGTCAAATACACTGACAACCAGATTATTTCCCTTTTCACAATCTCTCGTATCATGGTCAATCTATCAAAATTGCTTAACAGAAAAGTTGATCTGGTGGAAGATGGTCAACTAATGGATTTTGCAGTCGAGAGTGTTAATCGCGATAAAATTTTGATATATGAGAGAAAGAATTAAGGACAGTGAAAGAAAGGGAAGACAGTGACGTAGATATTATAGTGGCATTCAAAAAGGGAGAGCGGATAGGCTTGAAATATGCAGCCATGGTTTGTGACCTCGAAGATCTTTTGCAAAAAAGAGTGGACATGGTGGTTGAAGGCACGTTGTTGCCTTTCGCTCAAAAGAGTGCCGAACATGATAAGGTTTTGATTTATGAGAGACAATAAATAAACACATTAACGAGCTATAGTAGAAGGAGGTAATACAGAAAGATTTATAATTTATACATAACATAAAATTTGAGCTTAACGCTCTTATTCTCAACTTAGTAAAATCCGCCAAATTTTATAGACACGAGAATAAGCAATGCGGGAGGTTCACGCCTTGGGGCGTGAGCCGTTTCGTGCTTGTCTGTGTCTTCGGTTCTTGGCGGAGCCTACTAAGTGTGGCAAGTAATTAACGAACGGTTCACGCTTTTTTTATGCACATTGGCAAACACATAGAATTTATTTTTCGGGACCAAGGGAGGAAAGTCTCTTGGCTTGCAGAGAAACTTTGCTGCGACAGAAGAAATATCTACAAGATTTTTGAGCGAGAGAGCATCGACAGCGCTCTACTCATGAAAATATCCAAACTACTTGGACATGATTTTTTGAAAGATCTTTCGGAAGAATTGAACGAGAACAAATAGTTCTCAATATAGGAACTTATTAGCCATATTTGCATTTTTTTATTTTTTCTCCCGTTCGCTAAATTTACAATTATTGTAAATCATTGCGACTATGGGTACATTTGGAAAAGCATTAGGAAGAGAACTTGGAAAAAACACAGGAAAAGCCATTAGCAATTTTGTTTTTGGTGATTCTTGGGCCACTCCTTACCGACGAGTGAGCCAACCATCAGCATCAGCTCAATTACGAGCAGAAACGGCAAGAATAACAGCAAGTATAAATTATGAAACCAAAATAGCAGAAATTAATGCTCGCAAACAATGGGCAGAAGAGCAAAATCGAATCAAACAAATAGAAATAAAATCCTTAGCAGAGGACAAAAGGCGAGAACGCTTATTGGCTATAGATGCGGCTGTACTCGAAAATGTTGACAAAATCTCCGCCATAGAAGTCCCTCACGAAGAAAATGAAATTTTGAGACTTTTGGAATTTCTCACGCCAAATATGCAAAACATCCAATGGAAAAAAGGAGAAGAAGGAGAAATTCGGAGCCAATATGCTAATGCCTTACTTGCCAAATATACGTCACTTGTAAAGACGCTTTCTCTTGTAAATGAGGGGACACCAATGTTTTCCTATTACAAGGATATCTTAAAGAATGCATATCAAAGAAAGGTGTACAATTCTTCTCCATATTCTTTATGTCTTTCTTCTGACGAAGATATTTTAGAGATTCAATTATATTCAATTATTAATGTCACAAGTAACAAAGAATGGGAAATAAGAAATGACGACAAAGCATTAGAATCCTATTGGGACCTATTTGAAAAAGGAGTAAGGACAATGATAGAAAATCATCCAGGCAACAAACAACTTGGAGAGTTAATTGACACGAAATATAAATTGTCGAATACTCGGTTCTTTCTCAAACATAAAACATTGGTGAGGACTATATTATGTATATGTCTATTATGTAGTGCCTTGTCTTTTTTTCCAGATAACATTTTCCCATTCTCATGCTTTTGGTTTTCTCTTCCATTATTGACACTTATTTGTATTACATCAGCTGTCTTTATTATTTCCTTAAAAAAGAAAAACGATTTGAAAGAAACTTTGAAATTATCACAAACACAACAAACCAACGCTGCAAATGAAAAGATAGAAAACATAGTATCAGTTGAAGAAAAGGAAGGCAAGATAGAGAGTAAACCAGAGAATAACCTTATAGACGATAACATTTTTTTTGATTTGAACGAATTTGAACGTATAGATATTTGCTTGGGTAATATTTGGAGAAAACACACAGGCGCTGTTCATCCTTCTCTCATTAAACGCAAACCGATATTTGCCGCAGACGGGGTTAGAAACAGTATATTGTTTGTCGGAGTAAATCCATCTTACATGGAGGAAGATGATGATATTTTTTTACATAGCAATAGCGATAAAACACTGCTTTATGGTAGCTTTTATCAACGAGATGATGCTCCCCCATATTTCAAATCATTGGAGAACTTTGCATCAAAATGTGGTTATGCTTATACACAGATCAATTTGTTGTATGCCAGAGAGAATGATAGAGATTTCTTACTCAAGCAAAACAGCGAATTCATAAGAGAACAACTCGAATTGTCATATGATACTATTTTAAAGATTAATCCAGTTGCCATTGTGTTTTTTACAAATTATTGCAAACAATTAATATTTGGAGCTAATCGATGGATAAATCCAACAACAGAAAATAACGGAGCATTTATTCTAAATGGCACTAAAATCCCTGTGTTCTTTAGTGAGGATGTGACGAGTCTGAACGTAGTTCAGCAAGAAGAATTGATTCGACTAATTAAAATGAAAATATAAATCTTGATATTATGAACGCTTTTCGTCATGTTTTAGATGTATATTCAACAGCTGTTGATTTACAAGGAAATCCGGAATTTGTCGGATATGGGAATCCTTTCAGTGATGTATTAATCATTGGTCAGGAAAATGCAAGCGAAGGAGAAGAATGGGAAAAATTTGCAAAAGACAATTGTCAACAATGGATTTTAACATTCAAAGATAATCTAAGAGCTCATGAACTAAAGGAAGTCCTAGGATCCCAAGACTCTGATTACAAATTCCCAGAATTTTTCAATCCAAGAAATCCTTTTTATCCTAAAAAAGTTGATTATAAAGAAAGCCACACATGGTTTAATTATCAAAAAATAATGGACGTAGTTTGTCCTCATAGTGGCAATGTTTATAATTTTTTCGACCATTGTTTCATTACGGAAATGAGCAATATCAATAGCAATCACAATCCTAGGACTAAAGATGTGGAACGTAGTATCGCTCACAGATTTGATTTGATGAAGGAAACAAAAGATTTCTGGTCTCACTTTAAGATTGTGATCTTTGCATGTGGAAATTATGCTGACGCCATCCGCAATAGAGAAAGATTTCCTACTTTATATGAAGACATGTTTGGCTCTGCTGAGCCTATTTTCACAAATCAATTGTCGCAGGTTTCTAAGGAAGAAATTGAACGAATCAAGCGGATTGTCATAGACACTCTTGATTTGGGTGTTTGAAATGAAATTTAAGTATTTTATTGTACACTAGTAATAATTACTAGTGTACAATAAACACATAGACTTATTAGTGAACGAGTTTGTGGCAGAAGCACCCCCAACTCTACGGCGGGCCCAATGCTGGAAAACCAACTGTTCCAAACAACTGAAGGAGTTAGAACGTCTATTCGTATTCCAGAATAATAGCTACGAATTAGCGACCTGCGAGAGCCGATTCATTTTGAAGCGGGGGAATACGGTGATTTATATGGCTGAGATTGTTGTCACGAACGGCTATGTCGTTGTCCAAGGAGGGTACTCCGGATGTGCAGAATCAAAACATTTAGAAGAATTGCTCTCCCTATTTGAGCGATTTGAACCCAGTAGCGAACGTTTTCTGTTGGAGAAGTATTGGTGAGACAGCGGCACCTCTCGCCTACCCTAATTGACGACAGAAGCGTTACTCCTCGTTTTACAAAGAAGGCAAAAAAAGAAAGGGATGCCGACAATCGACATCCCCATCTTCATGAAAGCAATATTTCCTTATTGAATCTCTATCTGTTTAGAAATCGGAGCCGTCTCGACGATCTCCTTCTTTGGCAGAACAATGTTCAGCACACCATTCTCCATCTTTGCAGAGATTTTATCAATCTCAATGTTTTCAGGAATGACAAAGCTCTGAGAATAGGAAGCGTAAGAGAATTCCTTTCGTATCCACGACTCATTTTTCTTCTCATCCTGTTTCTTTTCGTTCTTCTCACTCTTCTCCAAAGAGATGACCAACTCGTTGTTTTCGTTGATGTTAATCTTGAAATCCTCCTTGGTCATGCCTGGAGCCGCAATCTGGATATCGTAATCTTTTTCGGATTCCTTAATGTTAACAGCAGGGGTCGCAAATTGCTTGATGGCAGGGACACCCATAAACTCGTCATTGAAAAAATCTTCGAAGATGGAAGGTAACCAATTGCTGGAATTCCTTCTTGAATTTTTCATTAATGGTAACATAATAAGCCTCCTTTTAAAAAGTTAACTATCACATTTTCCCTTGCGCGCACCTTCGTACTAGCAAGTTCAATTAGGGATAAGCAAAGAGGATGCCAAGCACCAACAGACTGACAATCAGTCAATAAGATAGACAAATTGTCCACTTTTTCGCTTTTTGATTGGACAAATTGACAGAGAAAGTGATGTAGGAACAATTCGGAACGATATAGGGCTCCCCTTCATTCTCCAACTCTTTAATAAGCAAATCCCGATTAAAAGTCAATGCCAACGTTACATTCCACTTGTTTGCAGGAATAGTCCACCTTGAATCCACCTCAGAAGAGTGCATATAAATGCCGTTCCGCTCCGTTCTACCAACACTAAACTTATCTTCGCCAATGAGTTGCTCAAACTTATCTATGTAAAAAACAATCGGAATAAGTCGAGTATCCTTCCGCCCCTCGCGAAGGACAGACATAGGTTCACGAACTTTTATTTTTGAATAAGACACGGTAAGCCATTCACAAGGATAAAATTGTTTGAAGACTCCCTGCCCCATCATTATCGGCATATTCACCTCTTCGTTCACAACAGGTACCGACAACTGCTCGGCTATCATTTGCAACCAACACTTAGGATTGCTTATTGCATGAAATTCTATAGACATCGATTTCGTTTTTTCTGCAAAGTTCAACAAACAGAGAATCTCCATCAATCACTAAAACAGACCATTTTTTTCAGAAAACACCCCATTATCTACCATACATAGTATCGGAATAGAGAATTCCTTCACAAGACAAGGGATTCCCCATAATTCGACTAAAAATCCGAGGAAATGATAAAGGCACTCCAAACTTCTTCTAAAACCACCCAACACGCAGCCACAAAATCCGATTTTACACAAGTTTTTGGATTATCCAAGAAAGCGACAGGGAAAAACATCAAAGTTCAGATAGGTTAATCGCAGAAAAGAACCGTACAAAAAAACAGCCACAGCCCTGCTCTTCAATGTGCGGCATACAAAATCAGCCCGAACTCGCACATAAAAAAGAGAAGCTGACGAAACTCATCAACTTCTCTTTCTCGGTCGAGGTGAAGGGATTCGAACCCCCGACCCTCTGGTCCCAAACCAGATGCGCTAACCGGACTGCGCTACACCTCGTTCCTTTTTTGTTTTGCGATGCAAAGATAGAGCGTTTTTTCTTATCTGCAAAATCTTTTTCGCTTTTTTTCGAGTAATTTTTTAACACAGGACTCTCCACGAAAGAAAAGAGATTTCCCAGTTGGATTTTCCTCGCCCGAAAGATTGCACAACAAAAATAAGCATAACACATAAACCGTTCGTGATTTTACGCATGTACAATAGTTCAAGGGCACAATTTCAGTAAAACAAAAAAGGAAAAATCAAGTACAGAACAGAAAATACAGAGTCAAACGGCACAAAACGGAAGCAACCTCAAAATATTTGAAAACAAAAACGCATAAGCAAGTTTCGAACAAACAGCGCATTAACATTTATTAAACAAAACAAAATAAAATTTCAGTTTTCCGTGGAATGCTTTTTGTGTTACTTTGCACAAGCAAAAGGCCAATTGCGAAAAGAATGAATAGACAAAAGAAAAGGTAATACATTTTGAACCAAGTTGTTTATTTAATCAAAAAAATTTGAAATTTATTTACTTTTTATTATGGATTTAAAGAAATTAGCAGTAGCTGCAATAGGATTTGCAGCAGCAGTAAGTGTGGCAAATGCCGAGACATTTTCATCAGTAACAGTAAACGGTACTTTTTACGGAAAAGGCACATCAAACAGTTTCGAAAACGGACTAACAGTTTACTCTACAAACACGAACAGCCGTAACAACATCAAGTTGACCGGAAACTCATCCACTGGTCGTGCAATCATCTATGCAAACGGGTACCACAACTATGCTCCGCTTGATATTTACACAACGGGGTTCTCATTGTTCGGTGGACAAGGAACTAAATATCTCATATTCAACGGAAGCAACATGGGATTTGGAGGCGAGCCTAACACATCCTATAGCAACACCATCTACGGTTCAACCCTTTTCAACAATGGCAACATGAAAATAGTTGGAAATGTTGGTATCGGCACGAATCCTGTTTCTAACAGAAAATTGTATGTAGAGGGAGATTGCTATTTCAACGGATACACCACATTCAACGCACTCAACAAGAGCTTCACTATCCAATTGACTGGAAGTGGCGGTATCGATTTCTCACAAATCAGCAGCGTAAACACAATTTCCAGCAAGCACCAAGGAAACCGTGTAAGATTGGGCTTCAACGCATCTGAGTACTTGTTCAACTACGGAAACGTAACAGTAGCCAAGAACCTCACCGTTACTGGCAAAATCCTCTGCAAGAGCGAGATCGAGGTAACTGCCATGAACACTGAGAATTTGAACGCAGGTTCTATCAAGGCTAAGGACATCAACGTTGAGTTGAACAACGCTGCCGACTATGTATTCGAGGAGGATTACAACTTGAAGTCATTGGGCGAAGTGGAGTCATACGTAAAGGCCAACAAGCACTTGCCAGGCGTGCCTTCTGCTTCAGAAATGGCAAAGAACGGCATGAGCGTATCTGAGATGAGCAACCTCTTGCTTGAAAAGGTAGAGGAGTTGACTCTTCATATGATTCAATTGGAGAAAGAAAACAAGGCTTTGAAGGCTGAGGTTGAAATGTTAAAGAAATAAGAATAAGTCATGAGAATAAATAAAAAAATCTCACTTGTTCTATTTAGTCTCTGTTCTATCCAAGCCTACCCAATGGGCAATCCAGCTGCAATTTATTGCGAGCAAATGGGGTATGAATATGTAATGGAAACTAACGAACAAGGAGAATCATTAGAATTTTGCGTCATGCCCGATGGCACAAAAGTAAATGCCATGGACTTTTTCAAAGGCAAAGTGAAACCTGAATATTCCTATTGCCAAAAGTACGGATACGATATAGTTCCCGTAAAAGAAAAAGTAGGTGACGCAACCATAGAAAGCGCATATTGCGTGAAAGGAAATCAATTAAGACGTTCCGAAGATTCCGCACCTGAAGGCGGCGTGAAAATGTTGGATTTGATGCGTAAAAACAATGAGTTCTGGACAGAATCCGACGCTGACACAACTGCCCACATAGGGCAGGCTCCTGATGAAGAAGCCTCTGAACTTAGAGCAAGCACGTCATTGCCAACAACGTTTGACGCTCGTAATCTTGGCATTGTAAACGACGTCAGAAACCAAGGTTCATTGGGCACATGTTGGGCATTCGCCACCGCTGCATGTTCGGAAATTTCCTACAACAAGATAAGCGGATCAACGAACAGCAACAGAAAAAAAGTTTCTGAATCATTCATCGTATGGTGTTTAGGAGGAAGCACAGCGGTTGTAAACAAACATGGCACATTATATAATCAGTGTCCAACCTACGACGAGGGCTGGATGGCCAATGCAATGTCCGCCGTTGCAGAAAATGGTGTTTGTTTGTTAGAGTATTATCCCTATACAACAACAAAGCCAGGCAAATGCGACCACTGGAACGACCCCAAGATATATCCAGGCAAGCACAATTCGGTTAGTTATGGAAACATAAATGCTTTAAAAGAAGCCATTTACAAAACAGGTTGTGTGGGAGTAAACATGGACGTAAGAGATGCATTCCACAGCTACAGCAACGGTGTATTTGACATGTCAAAAGACACAAAAGGAAATGCAGGAGGACACTCCGTAACTTTGATAGGCTGGGGAAAGACAAGTTCTGGAGAGGAATATTGGATTCTTCGAAACTCATGGGGAAGCACTTGGGGAGAAAACGGGTACATGAAATTGAAAATGAGCACAGCCAAATTCTGGCAAGGTGACTACATGAACCCTGGTGACTACATCTACAAAGGTGCATCCATATCCGAAAACATCAATGTTCCTGCCGATGGAAACGTGACATTCATAGGAGGCAATAAAGTTTTGCTGACAAAAGGATTCAAAGTATCCCAAGGAGGCAAATTCAAAGCAAAATATGAGACCTCGAGTTCCATTGCTGCAACGAGCGTTGTAATTAAGTGCGGTTCATCAGGTACTTCCAAGAAATCTTCTTCTGATAACATCGCAGAAGAGGAGGAGGAATCATCAGAAACCAAAGTTCTTCTATACCCTAACCCGACAACAGGAGAATTCACAATCTCTTTCAAAGGGGAAGAGGGAGAGAAGGTTATAACCATATCAGACATAAGTGGAAAGATCGTATATTCTACCCACGTTGACACTGATAGCGCTCTGATAGACATGAATGGTTTCGCATCCGGCATCTACTACGTTAGAGTCACGACCGAAAGCCATGCAGAAAGCTTGCAAGTCATCTTGAAATAAACGACTGAACGATTCTATATACTTCCTGAAGGAGGGTGTGTCATTGCGATGCACCCTTCTTTGTTATCTGACCTTCCGGTTGTAAAAAAATCCTGGATTCATAGATTCAAAAGTAACAGGCACAAAAAAAACTCTTAAACCGTCTTCTCAACAGTCTAAGAGTCATCAATTTCGTAGCTCCGCCGGGAATCGAACCCGGATCTAAAGTTTAGGAAACTCGTATTCTATCCATTGAACTACAGAGCCAACTCGGAATTTTTTGCAAAGGTAAACCTTTTATCCTAACAAACCAACGGCGCAAAGCGTTTTTTTGAAATTTCTGAGGAGATGAAAACATTGAAGACAAATCTTCCATCGTCCCAACAGCCATTTTGTGTCGCAAAACATTCGTCTACTAGCCAAAAGTTGATTTTTCATAGCTGACAGAGCGCCCGAGATGCCACAAAACATACAATTAAGAAGGCAAATTCAAAAAAAGAGATATACATTTGTAGCTAATTAAAACAAAGAAAACCTATATATTTTTTAATATGGATATCAATTTAGAAAAAGAAGAGACAACTACAGTTGTTAATGAAGAGGTTAGTTCTTCTCTTAATTTGTCAGAAGCAAGGGATTTTGCCATAGACGCCATCACAGTACAAAAACACTCCGCCAATTGGGCTATCAAAAAACTGATAGAAAAAGGCTTGAACGAAGAGAACGCCAAGGCAATCGTGTCAGATGTCATGGCTCCTATCTTAATGGAGAAGGAACTCAAAGAAGCCGCAAACAAAGCCATTCTTATCGGCGTGGCAGTTCTTTTGGGTAGCATCGTGCTCCTTGGTGTTGAAATGGCATACCTCGACAAAGTACATATCATCTTGTTCTTAGCTCCATTCTACGGACTCTATCAAATAGGAAAGGGATTGTACTACAAATTCTCAAAGAAATAGGTGCTACTGTCATTCGACAGATTTTTGCGTTCGACCCGTTGTTGAACGCGACACAGGAATCAAGGGTGGACAATTGTCCATCCTTTTTCTTTTCCTAACCGTCAAATCGAAAAGTTTTCTGCCATTTTTCCTAACAAACGCCACATAAATTCAGAATTTATTTTAACTTAGCAATAGAGATAAACTAACCCATTAATTAGGAAAGATTATGAACGACAATATGGTTGAAATATTTTGCAAGAACAATGGCGTAAAAAAGATGTATCCAGCCGGCACCAGCCTTTTGGATATCTACAAAGACCTGAACTTGCAACTCAAATATGGCGTGACCGCCGCAAAAGAGAACAACAAGGTCAAAGACCTGAAATTCCGCGTATACAAGCCTAAGACGGTTGAATTCATCGGAGTGGACAGCCCTGCAGGAATGCGTACCTACGTCCGTTCCCTCTGCTTCGTACTCTACAAAGCTGTCAAGGAGACCCTTCCTGGGGCAAGATTGCGAATAGAGCACCCTATCTCCAAAGGATACTACTGCCAAGTCACAAAAGCGGACAAATCACCGTTGACGGAAAACGAAGTGGCAACCATCAAGGCAGCCATGAAAAAGTGCATCCAGCAAGACCTTCCTTTCGAGATGGCGACGATAAGCTCGCAAGAGGCCATCGAACTCTTCAAGAAGGACAACGCCACGGATAAGATAAACCTCATCAGCAGTCTGCACAGCCTCTACACAAACGTGTATAAGTTGGGCGACGTATGCGATTACTATTATGGCAGTTTGTTGCCTTCCACAGGCTACTTGAACATCTTCGACTTGATCACTTACCACGACGGAATGTTACTCCAAATACCTAACCGGGCGCAGCCTGACCAATTGGAGAGTTTCATCAAGCAAGAGAAGATTTTCCACACTTTCGCGGAGCAAACGGAATGGAACGCCATCATGAAAGTAAACAACGTGGGGGAGATCAACCTCGCCGTTGCCGACAAGAAGAGCCGCGCCATCAACTCGCTCATCAAAATCGCGGAGGCACTCCAAGACAAGAAAATCGCAAAGATTGCCGACATGATCAAGGAACGTCAGACGGCTCGGATCGTACTCATCGCAGGACCTTCCTCTTCCGGAAAGACCACGTTCAGCAAAAAGCTGAGCATCCAACTCTCCGTCAATGCGTTAAGACCGGTAGCCATCTCACTTGACGACTACTTCATCCGAAGGAAAGATACGCCTCTTGACGAGAATGGAGACTACGACTTCGAGTCCATCTATGCGCTCGACCTCGACTTGTTCAACAAACAAATGACCCAACTCCTCGCAGGCGAAGAGATTGAGTTGCCTTACTACAACTTCGAAACGGGTGAACGTGAATACCGAGGCAACCGCATCTCCTTGAAGCCAGACGATATCCTCGTCATCGAAGGCATACACGGCTTGAATCCTGAATTAACCAAGATGATTCCGGAGGAGAAGAAGTTCAAGATTTACATATCGGCCCTGACGACGCTCTCGCTCGACGACCACAACTGGATCCCAATGTCGGACAACCGATTGTTACGCCGTATCGTAAGAGACTACAAGTATCGTGGCTACTCTGCCGAAGAGACCATCCATCGTTGGGCAAAAGTACGCGAAGGCGAAGAGAAATGGATTTTCCCATATCAAGAGAATGCGGATGCCATATTCAACTCTGCCCTACTCTTCGAGATTCCAGTCATCAAAAAATATGCAGAGCCTATCTTGATGGAGGTGCCTTGCGACTGTGTGGAATATGCGGAAGCCTTCCGACTTCTCAAATTCCTACGCTACTTCATCAACGTTCCCGACAATGAAATCCCAATGACTTCCGTCTTAAGAGAGTTTGTCGGAGGCAGCAGCTTTGAATATTGATGATGAAGAGAATCTTATTGGCCTTATTCCTAGCCACCGCACAGAACGGTTTTTGCCACCGATACCAAGGCAACAAGAACCCAGCGGAAGTACTTCCTCGAAACGAAGTGTCGGTGAGCTATGGTCTCTATTCTGTTTACGATGTCTTAGACGGAATTGAGCCGGGGCTACATATGCAGGATTGCAGTGCCGAATTCGAAAGCACGCCCAAAGAGAAGACAGGCTCCATAAGTGTTGAATACTCCGGGGCGTTAAGCGAGAAGGTCAGACTTGGAGTGATTGCCTGCTATACGGGCTACATACACGAAGTTCAGGCAGGGCATGAACATGACAATATCTACATCGGCGATTTGGAGTCACGTTTCTTCGGACTCTTGCCCAAAGTGCAACTCTATTGGTTCAACCATGAGCATGCCGCCATGTACAGCAAATTTGCCATCGGAGCAGCATTGAACACCCGGGAGATGACAACACTCCATCCCGAGCTTCACTCGTCGATCGACGAGAACCGTATCAAACTCGAACTGCAACTGTCGCCCTTCTGCTTGGAGGTAGGAAGCAGCCAACTAAGAGGATTTGCCGAACTGGGAATCGGAAATTATCTGTTCTCAATAGGCATGAAATACTATTGGGGCAAAGATTATTAATTGTCAGACGAAGTGAAAGACAAAGAGATATACAGAGAACTATGCGAAAAGGAGGAGAGCATTCCGCTCTTCTCCCAAGCATGGTGGATGGATGCCACCTGCGGCGAATCCAATTGGGACGTCCTACTGGTCCGTGACCGACAAGGTTCCATCTGTGCCGCCCTGCCCTACCTGCTGAAGCGGAAATGGGGGCTTAAGTTCATCTGTCAGCCTCAACTCACACAGACCAACGGCATTTGGTTCCGTCCCACTTCCTATAAAAACGAATACGAAAAGCTCAGCAAAGAGAACCAGATGGCCCAAGAAGTCATCAACCAATTGGAAGCCATGAAACTTGCCTTCTTCGTGCAATGTTTCCACCACAAATTCACCAACTGGCTACCCTTCTATTGGAAAGGTTATAGGCAAACCACAAGATACACCTATAGGATAGACGACATCAGCGATGACGATGCCCTATTCCAACGTTTCTCCGAGGCCAAGAAAAGGCACATCCGGAAGGCCCAACGGAATGGGCTCACCTTAGGTGAAATGGAGGCAGAGACATTCTACGATTTCTGTTGTACCGTCCACGAGAAACACGGCGAGAAGAATCTTCTCCCCAGAGAGTTAATCCTTCGTTGCATCAGTGCAGCAAAGAGAGAAGGCAAAGGAAAAATCATCACCATACAAGACCAAGATGGGCACGTCCACTCGGCCCTCTTCCTCTGTTGGGACCAACAGACCGCCTACTATTTAGTACCCGCCACCCTGCCGGAATACAAAACATCAGGAGCCTCCTCCCTCCTCGTGTGGGAAGCGATACAAGAGGCGAAAAAGCACGTTCAAGCCTTCGACTTCGAGGGAAGCATGGAGGAGAACATCGAAAACTCCTACCGACAATACGGCACACGGCAAATTCCCTATTTCAAAATATCCAAAGGGTTACTCAGCCATCTGTTCTGACGAGACACCCCAACGAAACGACAACCGCTCAGGGTCTTTTAGCCCAACAAAAAAGGCGATGGAAATTCCACCGCCCGTTATTTCTTGACTCACAAGAAATCAATAAGTGAGTTTGCACTCCTTCTGCCAATAAGTTCCAGAACCCTCCTGACAAGCAACCACGAAGGTGACGTTGTCCGTCTTGTTGGTGGTAGTAATAGAATAGGTCTCCCGATTGGAGAGATTCTTATCGTCAGCATTCGGATAATGGACAGCCTTACAATAGTGAGGCACCCCGTTCGATTTCATACTGAAAAAGAGGTCTGCATATCCCGCCCAAGAGAAATCGACATCCATCAAAATCGGGAAGATGAATTGCCAATGGATCACTGGTCCACCAGGCATCTGATAAGAGAACGTATACTCGTCCAACTTAGGCGTTCCGACAGAGTCATTGATGAACTTCTGGCTATGGAGAGTCAGTTTTGTGAGTTTGTCACCGTCCCATTGATAGGTCTTCTGAACCCGCAACTTTGTCGTATCATCCACCCAAGATGCAATTTTAGCAGAGACGATATGATCGCCCTCATAGGTATAGAGGATGGAATCGCTCTTTTCACCCACTACGCTGACCATCTTTACAATCTTTCCCTTTTTCGTCTCAACATCCTGATAGTTACGAACATAATTCTCATAATCTATCGTCGCTTTCTCCTCCACGGTATACGGATCATAACCGAAAGTCAAATTAATCACGTCCTTTCCTTTCTTGAACTGGGCAGAGACCATCGTATCACCCATACTATATTTCACATCACAAGAGACATCGGGCAAGGAGACTTGCGTCAACGTCTGAAACGGTGTCTTTTTTATCGGAGTCTCCTCATCTTCATCATCACACCCTACCACGGCAAAAGCACCACACAATGCCATCACCACATATAAACCTTTTTTGAAAACCATACCTCTAAATTTAAATGAGTAACAACCAAATCCGCAACACTACCTTCGGAAGTATTGCATAAGCAAATTTAAGAAAGAGAAAAACGAAATATCCACAACGATATATGTTATACAGCATGATTTTAGGTATTTTAAACGATTTCCCGAGAAGATTTTCCCATACCATTCCAATCCCTTCGGGCATTTTTTACCCAAACAATATCTTTAATAGAACGCACCTTTATTATATTTGCAAAGCGAAAAAGATTTTAACAAGGAAAGGAATTAGAAAAATAACAATATCATGGACAGACATCCAGAAATTCAGTTCAAGTCGGCCAAAGAAATCGCTGACTTCCAAGACATGAGGCTCCGTGAGCAAATGGCTTACATCAAAGAACACTCACCCTACTACCAACGTCTTTTCAAAGAGCACGGCATTTCCTTTGACGACATTAAGACCGTAGCAGACTTGCAAAAAGTACCCGTAACCACAAAAAAGGAGTTGCAAGAATTCAACAAGGATTTCTTCTGCGTACCTATGTCTGAAATCACAGACATCGTGACCACCTCCGGAACTTTGGGCGATCCCGTAACCATCGGTCTGACAAAGAACGACTTGGACCGTTTGGCTTACAACGAACGTTCAACCTTCACCAACGCAGGGTTGACCAAAAACGACACCATCCAACTGATGACTACCGTAGACCGCCGCTTCATGGCCGGACTTGCCTACTTCCTCGGAGCAGTAGACTTGGGGGCTGGTATCGTCCGCGTGGGGAATGGTATCCCTGAACTACAATGGGACACCATCAAACGGATGCATCCAACCTGCTGTATGGCGGTTCCTTCTTTCCTCATGAAACTAATCGACTATGCCGAAGCACACGGCATTGACTATCATAACTGTTCACTCAAGAAAGCAGTCTGCATCGGCGAAGCGCTCCGAAACAAAGACTTCTCTTTCAACACGTTGAGCCAAAAACTACACGACCGTTGGCCTGAGTTGCAACTCTTCATGACCTACGCATCCACTGAGATGCAAACCGGATTCTCGGAATGTGAGGCCGGCAGAGGCGGTCACCTCCAACCCGAACTCATCATCGTAGAGTTCTTGGACGACAACAACCAACCTGTCGGTGAGGACGAGGCCGGAGAGGTGACTATCACCCACATCGGCGTGGAGGGTATGCCTCTTATCCGTTTCAAGACTGGCGACCTCTGCTACCACCACACAGAGCCATGCTCTTGCGGACGAAACACGCTAAGGCTCAGCTCCGTAGTTGGACGAAAAGGACAAATGATCAAGTACAAGGGAACCACCCTCTACCCATCTTCCCTCTACGACGTAATCGACGACATCGAAGGCGTAAGCAACTATGTGATAGAGATTTCCACCAACGAAATTGGTACCGACGACATCCTTATCCGTGTTGGAACCACCACGCCTCAAGAGGAGCACGACAAATTCGAGAAACAGATAAAAGACCTGTTCCGTGCAAAGATCAGGGTTGCCCCTTCCGTCCGTTTCGAGACGCCAGAGGCCATCCATGCTGTCATGTTCCCTCAAATGAGCCGCAAGCCAATCAAATTCATCGACAAGAGAAAATAAAAGGTTGCGCAAAATAAGAGATGATAGATTCAGCGACCGTAGACCGGATTTTCAGTGCCGCAGACATCGTTGACGTGGTGTCAGACTACGTCACGCTCAAACGTAGGGGCGTGAACTATATCGGTCTATGTCCATTCCATAATGAGAAGACACCCTCCTTCACCGTATCCCCCGCTAAAAACATCTGCAAATGTTTCGGATGCGGCAAAGGAGGGAACCCTGTCAACTTCATTATGGAGTTGGAGAATCTATCCTACTACGAAGCCCTGAAATTTCTTGCGAAGAAATACAACATTGAAATCCAAGAAAAGGAGCTGACTCCAGAACAGATTCAGCAACAAAATGAACGCGAGAGTCTGATTGCGGTCACAGAATGGGCTCAGAAACACTTTACGGACAACCTCTACAACCATATCGACGGCAAATCCATCGGTATGAGCTACTTCGCCCACCGTGGATTCCGAGAAGACATCATCAAGCGATTCCAATTGGGCTATGCCATCGACAAGCGGGACGAATATACTCAAGAGGCCCTCAAGAAGGGCTTCAAGTTGGACTATCTGGAGAAGACAGGCCTCACCATCGTCAAGGAGAACAACTACTTGATCGACCGATTCCACGGACGCGCCATCTTCCCCATCCACTCCGTTTCGGGAAAAGTCATCGGTTTTGGAGGACGTGCCATCAAGAAAGACGACCAAGTCAAATACCAAAACTCGCCTGAATCGGAGATCTACCACAAAGGACAAATCGTCTACGGCATCTATTTTGCCAAGAACGCCATCATCCGTGAAAGGAAATGTTATATCGTGGAGGGTTACGCAGATGTCATCTCCATGGTACAAGCTGGCATCGAGAACATCGTAGCTCCTTGTGGAACCGCCCTCACCGTGGATCAGATCCGATTGCTCCGCCGCATCATCCCCTCGTCAGACGAGGAGAAGAGCGATGAGAACAAGAATGTGACCATGCTCTACGACGGCGACTCGGCCGGTATACACGCTGCACTCAAGAACGGTAAGTTGCTTCTCGAAGAGGGCCTAAACGTAAAGGTTGTCGTCCTTCCTCCGGAAGATGACCCCGACACGTTTGCCCAAAAGAACAATGCCGCAGACGTATTGAAATACCTGACCGAAAACGAGACCGACTACATTCTCTTCAAGACCAAGCATTTCTTGGAGGAGAGTCGCCGCGACCCGATTCGGAAAGCGCAACTCATTGCAGACATAGCCTCCACCATCGCCGTCATCCCCAATCTGATAAAACGCGCCGTCTACATAAAAGAGTGTGCGCGGATCTTAGAGACGGACGAGTCCGTGCTCAAGAGCCAGATGGACAAGGTACGCGAGACAAAGATGGAGCGGGAATATGAGCAATTGAAAAAGGGCAACGAGAATCCTGCCACCACCGACCCGACACCCGCCGACGCACCACCCCCACTTCCTATCGAACCACAAGACGACCCAACGCAAGTTTTGCCGTCTTACGCACCGGCGATCTCCCCTTTTTACGAAGAGGAGAAAAGCATCATATTCTTCCTCGTCCGCTACGGGAAAACAATCTTATGGTTGGTAGAGAAAGAGAAAGAAGAGAAGAAACAATTGGAGGATGAGGAAAAACTGTTGGATTCAGAGACGGACGAGGAGGACGAGAGTCCAGAGACGGCAGTCGAGGAGAAAGCAATAACCGTCATCGAGTACATTGCCCAAGAGTTGGGAACAGACAGTATCGAGTTCGAGACGCTCCTCTTCAAACAAATCCTGCAAGAGGCAAAAGAGCAACTAAAAAACAATCCGAGCTTCCAACCCGACCGATACTTCTCGCAACACGTCAACCCCGAGATAAGCAAGATTGCGACAGACCTGCTCTCCGACCGTTACCAAATAAGTAAAATCCACAACAAGACGAAAAAGGTGGAAGACGACAGCGAACGCTTGGTCGATTCCGTCCCTCATGTCGTGATGGATTTGAAATTCAAAATCATCGAGAAGAAAATCAACGAATTGATGGAACAGTTGAAAAACAGTGGAGGCGACATGGAGGCCTGCATGAAAATCATGGCTGACCTTAAGAAATACAACCAAGTAAAGATGATTTTGGGCAAAAAACTCGGAGAAATTGTGGTCACCTCCAACTTTCGCACATAAGAAGAAAAGTTTTCGATTATCTTTGCACCGCATACGATCCGAGAAGGGATATCCAAAAGTCGAAAAGGCGAAACGATATTCAACAAGGAATCGGCAAAGAGACAAAAGGGAAACCTTTTTTCTATAACATTAAAAACACAAATTCACGTAAATAAATAAAAAAATGCACAGACTTTTGTTGGCTATTTTAGCAGTTTTCTGTACGGCAAGCATCTGCACAGCCCAAGAATTCACAGACACGAAATCCAATGACCTGATAAAAAAGATCAAGACAAGATTCGTTCGGGAAGGCGGCCGCAGTCCGTTCCTCTCAAAATACCACGAAGCTAACGCAAAGTTCAAGAAAGGGATAAAAAAAGTCCGTATCAAGAGGGACGAGTATTACGAAAAGGAGATCCTGCTGGAGAAAGGATACATCATATCCCAAACAGAAAGCAGTCCGTTCGAGAAAACGATTGAGACCTTCAACATCGACCTCGACGGCAAACTATCCCGTACTAGCAAAAGGACAACCAGAGTAAACGGAGAGAAAGTCCTGAAAGAAGAGACAGACATCACCTCCTTTGCCTACGGTGACACGTTGCACGAATTGCACAATTTCCACGCCAACCCAACCTCGGCCCGCTGCGACTTCAACTTCGCCTACGTCCAAGACTCCACAGGGTTGACCACCAAGAAAATAGCAAACACCTACGTAGATCGGCTCGACACGACCTACTACGAATACGATGCATACCAACGCATCAAAAAAGAGATTTTGGGCAACAAGGCCATCCTCTTCTACGACTATACGCCAGCTGGGGAAATCTCCTCCATCAAGAGGGAGAACCAAGAGCAAGACGACGTACACCTCACCACCTTCTCCTACGACCAAAAGAACAGGTTGGTCGGCATCAGCCAACAAGAGACCCTCACGCACACGGAACTACGTCTCCGCTACGACGACAAAGGTCGGCTCGTCGGGTTTACCTGCAAGACAAATGACGGAGAGGAAGTCCTGAACGAGGAGTGCTACTTTGAGTACGACGAGAAAGGATACATCATCAAAGATTGTAACGGATTCACCTACAATTACAAATATGACAAAAAGGGGAATTGGATAAAATGCGACATCGCCAAGAACGGCAAACGAGTAGAGCGCATCACCCGCCAATTCACCTATGAGAAAAACGAGACAGAAGAGAATAGGCTGTAGGGAATTTTGAATTAAGAATTTAAGGGGTCAAGATTGTTGTGTACGCTATTCGGTTAGTGTTAAATATTGAATTTTAAGGGAGGTGCTTAGGTGCCGCCTTTTCCTACCAGCCGCAGGAAACTATTTTGGAAGTTCACAGAAAGAGGCTGGCTACGGCAGATATTGGTGTGCGTCTGTAGATGAGAGCAACTCATTCCGTTCGTGGTGTCTATGTTTCCACTCAATTTCTAAGTATATGAGTAATGGAAGCTATGGGCGTTATTACGGCAGACCCATCAGACCTGTGACCGATTAAGTTTAGATTTCATAAAAGACGCGATGTGATTCGCGTCTTTTTTCTTCTGGATTGAATGACATTTACTTAAAT
>JAFZKQ010000006.1 GCA_017553575.1 Paludibacteraceae bacterium | reverse complement strand
GGTATCCCTCGCTAATCGGCATCTATGCCAAATTGCATCGCAATTAGAGAACCGCCGTATGCCGAACGGCACGTACGGTGGTGTGAGAGGACAGAAAATGAAAGTAGGAAGAAAACTTTCATTTTCTTCCTACTCGATTTCGTGAGTGTTTATTTGCTTAATGCCTCGAAGAGTCGGTCGGCAGCTTTGGCTGCGTCGCCGTCGGCTTCGTCCAACAGTTGTACGAACTTGGAACCGATGATGGCTCCATTGGCGTTGGCTTGGGCACTTGCCAAGGTTTGTTTGTTGCTGATGCCGAATCCGATCATCGTTGGATTCTTCAAATTCAACGAGTGGACGTGGTTGAAGTAGGCTTGCTTAGCTTCGTCAAAAGAGGACTGTGCTCCAGTTGTGGCAGCCGATGAAACCATGTAGATGAAGCCGTCCGTGTTCTCGTCGATGAAACGAATGCGCTCGTCACTTGTCTCAGGCGTGATAAGCATGATGATGCGGATGTCGTATTTGTCAGCCACTGGCTTGAACTCCTCCATGTAGTCCTTGAAGGGAAGGTCAGGAAGGATGACACCGTCAATGCCTGTCTCTTGGCAGCTTTTGCAGAAATTCTCGAATCCGTATTGGATGACGGGGTTCATGTAGCCCATCATGATGAGCGGAATGTTCACCTCTTTCCGAATATCTTTCAGTTGGGCGAAGAGTTTCTTCAAACTCATGCCGTTTTTTAGGGCTTTGCTTGCGGCAGATTGGATGATGGGACCGTCAGCCATAGGGTCGCTGAATGGGATTCCAATCTCTATCATGTTGATCCCTTTCTTTTCGAGGGTCTTGATTACCTCTGCCGTGTTTTCCAACTTAGGAGCGCCTGCGCAGAAGTATAAACTCAACAAATTCGTTGGTTTTGATTTGAAAAGTTGATTGATTCTATTCATGATGTTTGAATTTTTTTAGAAATGAATTTAGCCTTGCCTCGTCCTTTAGGGCTGGGGCTTTTTCGAATTTTGAATTTAGGTCTATGCCCGCCCATTGTGGGTGTTCAAATGCCTCTAATGCTTCGATGCTCTCTTCTCCGATTCCTCCGCTCAAAAGGAAGGACGTCTTCCCTTTGTAATTCGTCAGAAGGCTCCAATCGAAGGAGACTCCGGCTCCGCCTTTGGTAGGCGTTTTGGTGTCGAAGACGTAGTAGTCGCAATAGCCTTCGTATTTCTCCACCGTATGGAAGTCTTCCTGCGTACTTATCCCGAAGGCTTTGTTGATGAGCAGGTCACGCTTCAAGGAGGCTTTTAGTGCCTCCCTCAGTTCTCGGCAATAGTCGGGCGTCTCGCTTCCGTGCAGTTGGATTCCGTCGAATTGGAACTCATCGGCTTTCTTCACAACCTCGTCGATGGAGTAGTCTACGAAAACACCGATGCGTTTTGCCTTGGAAGGAAGATATTGGGGTTTTGTTGCTACGTGTCGTTTGGACTTCTCGTAGAAGATGAAACCCATCCAGTCGATGCCGAGGCTTTCTATTTGGCGGATGTTTTCGACATCGCGCATACCACAGACTTTCACTATCATATCAGCCCTCCACTTGTTGGATGAAATTCTTCAGTGCGATGCCTGGATCGCTCTCCTTCATGAACGTCTCTCCGATGAGGAATCCTCTGAAACCGATTTCCCGAAGTTGCTTGACGGTCTCTGCCTTGCTGATGCCGCTTTCGCTTACGAGAGTGAACTCTTTAGAGAGTTGGTCGGCGATCTTAAACGATTGCTCCACATCGGTATGGAATGTACCTAGATGACGGTTGTTTACGCCCAGCATATCAACGTCTGGGGTGACGTAGTTCAACTCTTTCTCATCATGGATTTCCAACAACACCTCTAAACCCAATTCGTGAGCCTTTTGCAATAGGCTGTTGCATTTGGTTTTGGTCAAGTCGGCCGCAATCAGAAGGACTGCATCGGCTCCAATCAATTTAGCCTCGTACAATTGGTACTCGTCCACGATGAAATCTTTCCGTAGGATGGGCGTCTCGATTAGGCTTCGTACATCCCGGATGAAGTTTTGGTTGCCACCGAAGTATTTGTTGTCGGTCAGGATGGAGATGGCGGAAGCTCCGTTAGCCGCATATTTGGGCACAACCTCCGTTACTTTCGCATCTTCGTGAATCCAACCTTTGGAAGGAGACTTCCGTTTGAATTCGCTGATGATGCCGGAGGCGCTGTTCCGTAATGATTCGCGCATGGAACGGAGCTTTAAACCTTCGGCTTCGATTTTCTTCTCCACCAAGCGACGCAGGTCGTCTAAGGGAAGAAAGGCTTTGGTAGCTCTCAGTTCCGTCCGCTTGTTCTCTACTATTTCTGTTAGTATATCCTTCATCTTCTTTTTGTTAGCTGTTTAGTTCGATGTATTTTTTCAACACATTCAAAGCCTTGCCGCTTTCCAAGGATTCGCGTGCGATTTGCAAGCATTCTTGGAATGATTTCTCTTGCTCGATCACGTGGATGGCGAAGGCAGAGTTGATTAGGACAACATCCTTTTGTGCTTTGGTGGAGCGATTCTCAAGGATGGAGTCGAAGATGTTCTTAGCCTCTTCCAAGGTGGCTCCTCCATAGAGATCTTCCGTCTGTAGGATGTTCATGCCGAATTCGCTAGGTTGGTATATGTGCTCCTCGTCGTTATAAACCACTTTGAAGTTTCCTGTCAAGGAGATTTCGTCGTAGCCGTCGACGCTGGTTACGATACCGAACTTGATGCCGATACGTTGGTAAACTTGGCGGTAGAGACGTTGTTGGTCGAGATTGGCTGTTCCTAACAATTGATAGTCAGGGTTGCAAGGATTGACCAAAGGACCTAAGAGGTTGAAACAGGTTGGCGTACCTAATTGGCCCAAAGCCTTGCGGGCAGGTGCGACCCATTTCATTCCCTTGGCAAAGAGTTGGGCGTGTTGGTGAACGAAGCCGCACTCCTCCAACGAACGGAGCAGTTTGTCGTTGTCGTTGGTGAACTTTACGCCATGGGCTTCCAAAACGTTGCTGGCACCTGAGATGCTTGAAGCAGCGTAGTTGCCATGCTTTGCGACTTTATATCCAGCACCTGCCACAACGAAGCAGGAGCAAGTAGAGATGTTGAACGTGTTCTTTCCGTCACCTCCTGTTCCGACGATGTCGATTACCTTGAATGGTTTAAAGTCGGTGTGGACGCCGGTTTCCAAAAGCCCCTCGCGGAATCCTAAGATTTCGTCTACGGTAACACCACGCATCTGAATGCCCATGAGTAGGGCTGCGATTTGCTCGTTGGAATATTTCTGCTCTGTTATCTCAATCAAGATCTCTTTTGCTTGCTCTTTGGTGAACGTCTCTTGATTCGTCAGTTTCTTTAATATGTTGTCCATGATGTGTTGTTAATTGAGAATTAAAAATTAAGAGATAAGAAGTCTCTCTTGTTATTTCTTGTTGATCCAGTTTTGAATCATCTTTTTGCCATCAGGGGTCAATATGGATTCTGGGTGGAATTGAATGCCTCTGACGTCCAAATCTTTGTGGCGTAGTGCCATGATTTGGCCTTCGTCGCTTGTCGCCGTAATCTCCAAGCAGGCAGGCAAACTATCTGCATCGACTACCCATGAGTGGTAGCGGCCTACCAAAATGTCCTTGGATAATCCTTCGAAGATATAGTCGCTTGCTACGATATGTGCAGGTGTCTGAATTCCGTGGAACACTTCGCTCAAGTTGATGAGTGTGCCTCCGAAGGATTCGCCGATGGCTTGTTCGCCTAGGCAGATGCCTAAGATGGGCTTGCTGTTGGCGTACTCTTTGATGACTTGCATCAGTAGGCCTGCTTCAGATGGAATGCCGGGGCCAGGACTGAGCAAAATTTTATCGAATTCCTGTAACTCTTCGAGTCGGAACTGGTCGTTTCTGTATACGGTTACCTCCACCTCCAATTCCCGTAAGAGATGGTAGAGGTTATAGGTGAAACTGTCGTAATTGTCTATTAAAGCAACTTTCATATTGTCACATTTATGCGTTATGGGTGGTTGATTGGAAAGATCCTCTTTTCTCCACCGTTCTATTTAGTTGTCTTGAGAATCGGATTACATTTTCTCTGCCATGAGGATGGCTTTTCTCAATGCGCCCAACTTGTTGTTGACCTCTTGCAATTCGTACTCTTCGTCGCTCTTGGCCACGATTCCGCCACCGGCTTGGAACCATAGCTCGTTGTTTCTGGATACGAAGGTACGGATGGTGATGGCTTGGTTCAATGAACCGTCGAACCCGATGAATCCGATGCAGCCTCCGTAAGCACCTCGGTTGTGTGGCTCGTATTCACTGATCAATTGCATGGCCCTTACTTTAGGAGCACCGCTCAACGTTCCGGCAGGGAATGTGTCGATGAAGGCCTTGATGGGATCTGCTCCTTCTACGAGGTCGCCACTCACACGGCTTACTAAGTGGATGACGTGGCTGTAGTATTGCAACTCCTTGTAGAAATCTACTTTTACGTTCCTGCAGTTGCGGCTCAAGTCGTTTCTGGCAAGGTCCACCAACATGACGTGTTCTGCGTTCTCTTTCGGATCGTTACGTAGGTATTGGGCATTCTTGGCATCTTGCTCTGCGTTGCCCGTACGTTTGGTGGTTCCTGCGATCGGATCGATGTAAGCTTTGTATTTAGGCTCTTTTTTAGTTCCGATGTTCTCTATGCGGCAGTGTGTCTCTGGAGAACTACCGAAGATGCGGAATCCGCCGAAGTCGAAATAGAACAAGTATGGGGATGGGTTGATGCTTCTCAAAGTACGGTATAATTTGAAATCGTCGCCTTCGTAGTGTTGGACGAATCGGCGGCTGAGGACGATTTGGAACACGTCTCCTCGTTTGCAGTGGGCAATGCCTCTCCGGATGTTGGCCTTGTGTTCTTCGTCTGTCAGCGGACTGGTCGTTTCTCCGACAGGGTGGAAATCGTAGAGGCTTAAGCGGTATTGGCTGATGGCTTTCTCGATTTCGTCGATTCGGCTCGTCTCTCCCTCTGTAAGCAACTCGTAGATGGTCAATGAGTTTTTGAAGTGGTCGAATACGATGACGAACTTGTAAAGAATGTAGAGCATGTCAGGTGCATCGTTCTTCTCCATCGTCTCGTCTTTGACGTTGATGTTCTCGAAGTATTTCACTGCGTTGAAGGAGGTGTAGCCGAACAATCCACATTGGTCAGCTCCTTCTCCCTCTACATCATAAGAGTCGAGGAACAGACGGATGATCTCTCCTGATTTGTTGCTTTGTGTGATTGGACGTTCTTCTTTGCTTCCGTCTGGGAAGGTGCATTTTCCTACGCCATGTTCAATGGATACTTGAGCAATGGGTTCGATGCCGATGAAAGAGCGACCGTTCTCTCCGCCATGGTAGTCGGAACTCTCCATGAGTGCGCTTTGCGTGTAAAGATCACGGATGTGCAGGTAGGCACTGACGGGCGTGCAGAGGTCTGCCAACATCTTCCGACTCTCGATTTTATATTTGAATGTTTTCATGTGCTATTCGCAAATTAAGTTTGATAATGGATTGGTTGTCTCCGATTAGTCGTTTATCCCTTTGTCGTCTTTGTGTGAGAGGTAAGTCTCCAAGTCTTTGTCGCCTCTTCCACTGACGGTGAGGACCACCACGTCGGTTGGCTTGAATTGGACTTTCGGAAGTGCGCCTAAGGCATGGGCTGACTCCAACGCTGGAATGATTCCTTCTAGGCGGGTCAACTCGAAAGCGGCACGGAGTGCTTCGTCGTCGTTGATTGGCAATACCGTGGCGCGGTGCTGTTTCGCAATGTTGGCGTGGATAGGACCGATGCCTGGGTAGTCCAAACCAGCGGAGATGCTGTATGGCTCGACGATCTGTCCGTCTTCCGTCTGCATGGTCAACGTGCGGCTTCCGTGGAGGATTCCGAGGGTTCCTTTCTTTATGGTTGCGGCCGTATAGCCAGAGTCGATGCCTTTTCCACCTGCCTCAGCCAAAACGATTTTTACCTCTGGTTCGTCGATATAGTGGTAGATGGTGCCGGCAGCGTTGCTTCCTCCTCCTACGCAGGCGATGAGGTAATCGGGATTCTCTCGTCCCTCTTTCTCCTTCAATTGCCATTTGATCTCTTCGCTGATGACACTTTGGAGACGGGCCACCATGTCAGGGTAGGGATGAGGACCTACCGTGGATCCGATGATGTAGAAGGTGTCGGAAGGGTGGCAGCACCAGTCGCGGATGGCCTCGTTGGTGGCATCTTTCAGGGTTTTGTTTCCACTCTCCACAGGGAATACTTCCGCACCGAGCATCTTCATTCGCTCAACGTTTACGTGTTGGCGTTTCACGTCGGTGGCACCCATGTAGACACGGCAAGGAATATTCATCAAGGCACAAACCGTAGCTGTTGCCACACCGTGTTGTCCGGCTCCAGTCTCTGCGATGATTCGTTTTTTCCCTAATCGTTTTGCCAAGAGAGCTTGACCCAGTGCGTTGTTGATTTTGTGTGCGCCGGTGTGGTTGAGGTCCTCCCTTTTCAAATAGATTTTGCAACCATATTTCTCACTCAGCCTTTGGGCGTAATAGAGGGAAGATGGGCGACCTGCATAATCGCGTAGAAGGTCGCGGAACTCTTTTTGGAATGACTCGCTTTCGATAATCGGCAGATAGGCATTTTTCAAATCCTCTACCGTTTTGTAGAGAATCTCTGGTACGTATGCACCACCGAATTCTCCGTAATAGCCATTTTCGTCAACTTGAAATGATTTCATATATTTGTTTTTTTATTTTGTTATTTGTCTGAAATAAAAAAAGGAGACCCATCGTGAAAGACGTGTCTCCTTTGTTTCTTTATGTTTGAATTTTCTTAATCATGCATAACAAGGATGAGCAAACGCTCTCACAACTTTTAGTTCCGAGCTTTGCCACCACCAATATGTATGATTAAATATTGTCATAATCTGTTTTTTTTGTTCTGTTTAGCGCAAAGGTATAATGGATTTTTTTTTCTGCCAAGAGTTTTACCAGAATTTTTTTAGTGATTCGTTGTATTCGAATCCGCCAGCAGCGAGTCTTTTCACGAGATCTTCTTTGTTGACGTTTAAATCTTCGCACAAATCCTCTAACGAGTTGTATTGGTCACGCAGTTTCATGTTTACGAAACTGAATAGCATGGTCGTGTCTTGGGGTAATGATTCCATTATCTTCTTTTTTTATTATGGTGCAAAGGTACGACTAATATGTCACAAGTTGTTCTCTGTGGCGATATTTTTTATGAATGGTGATTTTGGAATATACGGCAGAATGAATTGTGAGTCGATTCTATTTGCCGATTTTTGGGGAAGTTGCGATTGTCAGTCGGAACTTTTGTATTTGTCAAGTCGAGTTCTATGGAGGAGAGAATATGATTACGAAAGACCAATTTAAAAGTAATAGGGCGATTTTGTCACATCCACATTGCAGAAAAGACAATATTTGTAGCTACAATCGAAAAAATGTCGTTTTCTTGAATCTTTCCCTCTTTCTTATGGGTTTTTGTTGTACATTTGTCACTTGGAATAAGTAATCAACTAATAAATGAAGGAGAGAATACAGCAGTTTCTGCAACGTTTTTCGTTTAGGACGGGTGTCATCATTATAGTGATCTCTCTCCCTCTTTATATCGTAGCCTTTGCACAGCCATTTTTACCGATTGATACGACGACCAAGACCATCTTGTTTTTCGTATTCTATTTGTTGGCTAAACTGATTAAATATATGGGCTTGGCTATTGTCGGCGTGGAAGGTTGGGAACGTATAAAACTCCGTTGGAAGAAAAATATCAGGTAGGGGCGGGGCCTTCTTGGCCTTTGGAAATATGCGTTAACATAGCTTTGGAAATTTTTATCTATTCTATTTCTTTCATTGCGTAAAAAGGTGTACCTTTGCAACAGGTAAATAAACACCCGAAAATCAATTCATATAAATGGACAACAATTACCCATTCTCAGTCTTCTCTGGAACCAATACAAAGTATTTGGCAGAAGAGATTTGTAACAGTTTAGGCTGTTCTCTTGGTAAAATGAATGTTCAAAAATTCGCTGACGGCGAGTTCGGTGTCTCCTATGAGGAGTCAATCCGTGGACATTACGTTTTTTTGGTGCAGTCAACATTCCCTAATGCTGACAATTTGATGGAGCTTTTGCTGATGGTTGATGCAGCAAAGAGAGCTTCCGCAAGAAAGATCATTGCCGTGATCCCTTACTTCGGCTGGGCAAGGCAAGATAGAAAAGACAAGCCACGTGTGGCTATCGGTGCTAAGTTGGTTGCCGATATGTTGACGACTGCCGGAATCGACCGTCTTATCACGATGGATCTTCACGCAGACCAAATCCAAGGTTTCTTCAATGTGCCAGTTGACCATCTTTATGCTTCAACTGTCTTTTTGCCTTATATCCAATCCATGAAATTGGATGATTTGGTAATTGCTTCTCCTGACGTGGGCGGATCAAAGAGGGCAAACTCTTACTCTAAGTATTTGGGCTGTCCTATGGTACTTTGCCACAAGAGTAGAGAGAAGGCAAACGTGGTTAGCGAAATGACCATCATCGGTGATGTAAAGGGAAAGAACGTCATCATCTTGGACGATATGGTGGATACAGCTGGTACTTTGACCAAGGCTGCTGACATCATGACTAACGCTGGTGCGAAGTCTGTTCGTGCTGTCGTAACTCACCCTGTGATGTCCGACCCTGCAAGTACGCGAGTTGATGAGTCTAGCCTTACCGAGTTGATTTTCTCCAACTCTATACCTTTCAACAAGAGTTGTAAGAAGGCTCATATCATCTCTATCGCAGACTTGTTCGCAGAAACCATTCGTCGTGTGCTTTCTGGCGAATCCATTAGTGAGCAATATCTTATCTGATTAAGATAGCAAGCATACATTCAGACGGAGGCGGAACAATAGATTTCGCCTCCGTTTTTTTCTCCCTTTTTTGAAGTGGGGCAACTGGTGCCAATGTTTGCCCATAAACGAGAAAAAAACTATCTTTACCCCCAATAAGGAGGTTGGACGGAAGTCCGAGAGTCATTAGGTAGGCTTGCCGTTTTAGGTATGCGGGCGTTTCGGAAACCTATGCGTTTCAGGGTACGTCTTTGTTGGGGTAGACTTAATTTCCTCGAATTCAATTTATAGAACTCACCTAAAGTTAAAAATATGCGTTGCTATAATTGTGGAAGAGAATTGCCGAAAGGAACTAAAATCTGTGTCGGCTGCGGACAAAAGGTTGGAGAGCGTCAATTGCAGGCAGATGGTGACTTGACCACCTCTGGACAGACTCCCCCTGTCGGAAGGAAAAGGGAGACCTCCCATTTCCATTTGCCTTGGTGGTATGGCTTGCCGTTAGGTCTCGCTGCGGCTGCGCTTCTGGCTTTCTTGTTTTTACGATAAATTTTCTCAGAATGATAAAGAATATAGTAGTTGATTTCGGTGGCGTTTTGATTGATTGGAACCCGCATAATCTTTATGACTCCTATTTCGGAGACAAGGAGAAGGCGCAATGGTTTATTGACAACGTCTGTACTTCCGAATGGAATTCGCAGATGGACAAGGGAAAGGCTTTTTCTGTTGGCGTGTCCGAACTGATCGAGAAATTCCCCGAATGGGAAAAGGAGATTCGCATATACCAAACTCGTTGGCATGAGATGGTGACGAAGGAGATGCCCGGAATGTATCAGCTTCTAGCCGACCTGAAGTCGAATGGTTATCCAATCTATGGCTTGACCAATTGGTCTGACGAAACGATGCAGGAGGAGTTGGCTCGATGGGATATCTTCCGTTTGGTCGATGATATGGTGGTTTCAGGACGGGAACGTTTGCTGAAGCCCGATCCTGCCATTTTCCAATGCCTGCTCTCCCGTTTCAAAATAGAGGCGGACGAGTCTGTTTTTGTCGATGACAACATCAAGAATGTTGAGGCTGCCGTCCGCTTAGGATTTCATGCCCTTCATTTTGATGACTCGGAGAGCCTGAGGCGAAAACTCATCGATTTAGGCGTGAAGCTATGAGGGTTGTTCGGTGTTCAAAAGTAAATTAAGGGATTGTCCCAAAGTAGGTTAAGCAATGGAACAGAATCAGACGAAGGACAATGTTATTCGTGAAACGAGTATAGATCGTCCTAAAAAATATAAAGTGATTTTCCATAACGACGATTTCACAACGATGGAGTTTGTGGTGGAAGTCTTAAAAACGGTTTTTTATAAGAGTGAATCGGAGGCAGATGTGATTATGATGAAGGTTCACCATAACGGACAGGCGGAAGTCGGCACGTATAGCTATGATGTGGCCATGACCAAGGTGGAGTTGACCCAAAGTATGGCTCGTGCGGAAGGATTCCCTTTGAAGGTAAGTTGTGTAATGGCGTAATGGGTATGGAAAAAGAAACTTCTCTCTCGGATTTGTATAACCTTTGTGACGATTTTCTCAAAAAAGTCATAGAGGAGATGAACGAGTCTTGCATAGAAAAGAGGCAAGGCATTGCTACGCCTGAGCATTTGATGGCAAGTATGTTGAATCAGCCCCAATTCTCGAAGACGGTGGAGCGCTACTGTTCCAATATGCAGGCATTCGTCTCTGAATTGAGTGAGTATATTACAAGCCAAGAAACCATGCCTGAGGATGTCGAGACGCATTGTGTCTATTCCCATCAATTGCTCTCTTTGTTGCAGATGACACTTTATACTTGCAAGGCGGCTGGCACTTCCGTAATTAAGGCCTCACATCTGGTCTATGCCATGTATGAGTTGGAGGATTCGTTGTTGGCCTACCTGCTGAAGCAGTATATAACGGATAAGGTCGATTTCTTGCGGGCCGTCATAGACCTTTCCTCTTCAAGCACTGGCTCCGAAACAGCCGCTAAGTCAGACGCTCCAACTACTTCTTCGTCAGAAAGAGCGATTCTTTGCGACGATGATTTCTTGAAAGCTCAAACCCCTATTGTGGGTAGGGAAAAAGAGTTGGAGTTGCTAACCCAAATCTTATGCCGAAGGGACACGCACAACGCTTTGTTGGTGGGTGAGATAGGTGTCGGAAAGAGTACGATCGTTCATGAATTGGCCAGAAGGTTGAACAGCGGAAATCTGCCGGAGCGATTCGAGGCTGGAAAACTCTATAAACTCAATCTCAAGTCTCTTCTGGAGGGTGTCCATCTGCGTGGAGATCTGGAACGGAGGATGAGCGACACATTGGGTTCCCTCTCAAACCAAGGAAACGTGGTAATCTATATAGAGGAGATGCAACTCTTGTTCTCTGCCTTTTCCAAACAGGCCGAAGAGTTAGACATGGTCTCTTTGTTGAAACCTTATTTGGATTGGAGCAATGTCCGTTTTATAGGGTCTTGCACGCCCAAAGACTATACTAAGAATTTCTCGGACCAGAAGAGGTTCGAAAAATATTTCCAAAAAGTAGAGATAGAGGAGCCTTCTGTGGAGGATTCCATCCGAATCCTTCAGTCTGTATTGCCGAAATACGAAGAGTTCCATGGCGTGCGTTATGAGGCGGAGGCAATCGATTATGCGGTACGGGCGACTTCCAAACATCTTCACGGATCATTCCTTCCTCATAAAGCTATCGCCTTGTTGGATGACGCGGGAGCCTATTTGGTTTCCCATTATGGAAAAGATATAGCCTCTAAAAAGGTGGATAAGATTTTGGTCTCCAATTTGTTGGCTAAGCTCTGCAAGAATGAGAGTCTGCTCGTGGAGGGAGACGGAGAAGAACGACTTGCGACCCTTGAATCCCGGATTCTTTCCAAAATATATGGACAAGATGCTGCCGTTCGTCTCATCGTGGAAAACATACAAATGAGCAAAGCAGGCCTATTGGACGATGGAAAACCTTTGGCAAGTTTTCTTTTTGTGGGTCCGACAGGAGTGGGAAAGACGGAGGTTGCCAATGTCTTAGCCAAGGAGTTGGGCGTGGAATTGGTGCGTTTTGATATGAGCGAGTACGTGGAGCAATATACGGTTTCCAAACTCATAGGATCCCCGGCCGGCTATGTAGGCTATGACGAAGGTGGTCTTTTGACGGAGGCAATCCGAAAGAACCCGAATTGCGTCTTGCTTTTGGACGAGATCGAGAAGGCGCATGACAGTATATACAACATTCTTCTTCAGGTGATGGATTATGCACGTTTGACGGACAACAAAGGCAACCATGCCGATTTCCGGAACGTGGTGTTGATCATGACTTCCAATGCAGGGGCACAATATGCCTCCCGTGCTTCCATTGGATTTGGCAGTACAGTCTCGGCAGGCGAAACCATGATAAAGCAGGTCAAGAAGACCTTTAAGCCCGAATTTCTGAATCGGTTGACAGCCTCTGTGGTTTTCAATGCCATGGACAAGACGATGGCAGAACGGGTCTTGAATAAGAAAATAGGCATTCTTCAGGAGAGACTGTCTGCTCGTAATGTCTCCTTAGTTCTTTCGGAAGAGGCAAGAGCCTATTTGTTGGAGAAGGGTTTCTCTCGAGAGTATGGAGCAAGGGAGATGGATCGAGCTATCGCCACAAGGTTGAAGCCTTTGTTGACGAAGGAAATTCTTTTCGGACGGCTAAAAAACGGAGGTGTTGCCTCGGTCTCAATTGAAAACGATAATTTGGTTTTGCTATGATATTTAGGCTGAATGAGGAAATTGCATTCCCAGACCCACGTTTGGGCGATCCGGATGGACTTTTGGCCGTCGGAGGCGATTTGAGTACCGAACGTCTTATGCTTGCCTACCATTATGGCATATTCCCATGGTACTCTTTTCGTGACAGTAAAGAGATTGAATGGTGGTGTCCGATGCGGCGATTTGTCATATTCCCGAAGGAGATACACATCTCCCATTCCATGAGGACCCTTTTGAACAAAGGAGAATACAAATGTACGTTTGGTAGAGATTTCGAGGCTGTTGTTCGGAATTGCAGTCGGTTGCGTATAGAGGAAGAGGGTGGTTGGTTGGGTGAGGATATGATTCGAGCCTATACGGAACTTCACAAACAAGGCTTTGCCGAGAGTGTGGAAGTCTGGAAAGAGGGTGCGTTGGTAGGAGGACTTTACGGAGTGCTTGTCGGCCGTGCTTTTATAGGGGAGAGTATGTTCTCTTTAGTTCCCAGTGCGAGTAAGGTGGCTTTGATATTTTTGGCTCGGTTGCTTGAGCAAAATGGCGGAACCCTGATTGATTGCCAACTGGAGACGCCCCACCTTCGTTCCATGGGAGGGCGTTTTATTTCGTATGATGAGTATTTGGAGCAGATAGGCACCTCTTTGTCGTTGGAGAAGTAAAAGAAGTAGTCCTTGAGAAAAAATAGAGGGTGTGCTGAAAGGAGAGCACACCCTCAATAAAGTACAGTGTATAATCTATTGAATTGGGATTATTTCAATATGATTTTTTGGACATTTGCCTTGCCATTTGAGATGGTTTGGATGAAGTATACGCCCTTCTCTTGGTCGGAAAGGTCAATTGATGCTTCTTTGCCAAGAATGTCTACTTCATAGATGACTTTTCCTGCCAAATCGAATATCCTCAATGTCTTGTTATCTGTGTTATCTTCTCCAAAGTCCACTGTGAATATGCCTGTTGAAGGGTTAGGGTAAATAGACAAGGCATTGTTTGCGTCATCTACATTAATAATATTCTCTTCTTCAATTTGTGCGATAGGCGCATTGTTGCTGAATGGAGTAGTAATGTAGTGGAACGCATCGTTGTTCAATGGGTTGTAATCGGATACAGAAATGTTTTGTTTTGAACTGTTGAACGTTCCTGTTACTTTCTTGATGACGCCATAATTGTTCAAGAATACTGCTTCGTATGAATATGAACTTGAAGCATTTCCTGTCCAAAGTGTAACGGCTTGATATGAGGAACTGTTGATGTTTCCACAATTTCTATAGATTACATTAGAACTAGAGTTCTTAATCGCAATGTACCATGAGTTTGCTTTTGAAACATTTAGGATAACTTTGCCAGAGCTGCCTGTTGTGACAGAATTGTATGATACATTGATGTTATGGTCAACAGCAAACTCTGAGTTAATTTTAGCTTTGAATTTAGCTCCTTTCTTCGCATTAAAACCTTTTCTCAATTTTATGCTCTCTCCAGCTTCAAAATCCAAGTTTGAATTAGAATAAACAGTCAAAGCATTCCCTGTTGGCGCAATGATATTTTTTGAACTGCATTCGTACAAATTTGAATTGGCTGATACTGAGGAGTGTCCGAAATACACATTGTTTGAAGTGCGAGGATAAGTAGGGGATATTCCTACTACTGCTCTTTGCCATTGTGCTGTATTAGTGGATATGTATTCACTGCTGCTTCCTGTCGCTGTGCCTGACAAGTTGTAGAGCACGTTGTCTCCACTACCGTTCCATCCAAAATTGATGTAAAACATGCTGGCTTCATCATGGCCACAGATTAAAAACGTGTGACCTGCTGTAGGCACACCATTACCATCATTTTTATATCCAACATAAACGACAGGTCTTCCTGCTTTTACTTCAGTTCGAAGCATGTTAATCCAGTGACTATTAGTATAATCCGATCTCATATATTTTTGTAAATATGAATATCGGAACATGCCGAGAGCTTCGGTTCTTGGCCATGCTCCAGAACCTTGTAATCCGTAATTCATGTGGCATGCTAAACCGGTCTTCCAGGACAGATTTGCAACTTGTTCTATTTCTGCTGCAGTTTTGCCTGAGAGGGTGTATGGCATCAGATTCCAATCGTATTTGTCATAATATGTATTGTTATTTTTATCGGTAACGACAGAGTGAGATGGCCATTTCCATTTCCACATCAATTGAGCAAGTGCGGTTCCTGTACATCCAACATAGGTGTGTTGGCTCCCTGAAACTGGACATTTGCTGTTGTATGGACTTCCTTGTCCCCATTGTACACAGTATCCAACGCTTGGATCGTACATTAAAGATTGGGTAATCTGATAAGAGCGTAAGGTTTCGCTATTGCTCCCATCGTAATTGATTAGGTCGTCCCACATTTTGTGAACTTCAACATTTTTAGATCGAAGGGCATTGCCTTGTGCCGTGATGTTTGCTCCATACAAATCTAACAAGAAGTTCATGCCGTCGGGCCTTTCTTTCTTGTCGATTGTAAACGTGCCTTCTTTGGAGTAACCTAATATTGGATCAACATCGTCATTCCTTGAAACTAGAACCCAACCGCCTCCGGTGAAGTTGAAAGCATAAATGGAAACTTCTCCATTATGATACTCTTTGTCAATTCTTTCTATGCCTCTTTTCTCTCCTGTCTTTTTCCAAAAATAGTTTGATGCCACAGTTTTCGCTAAATCTTCGTTTATGACATCAGCAAAAGAAGTCAGAGAATAAGATAGGCCTAATAGAAGAATTCCGACTTTTCTAAAATTCTTTTCCATTATACTGCCTATTATTTTTCTAACATTTCAAATTTAGCCTTCAAAGCCTTGTTCTCTTTCTCCAATTGAATCATGTGAAGCGTCAACTCCTCTACCTTTTCAAGCAAGAGGTTGCTCATTTCAGACACACTCATACCGTTCTTTGCCATCTCGGCAGCAGAAGGAACGCCTGGCAAGTGCTTGTTCTCTTTTACGAATGACTCAACTTCGCCAAGAGATTTCAAATTGTAGTTCTCCTCGAAAACATAATCGGCTGCATTGTTCATGTCTACCGTGATGTCTGATGTGCGGATCTTCTCAGTGTTGACTTCAACTACGTTGAGCTCGTCTTTACAAGTCAATTTTCCGTTAATTGTCACGTCTCCTTTGTCAAAGTAGAAACCAGAGGCAGAGAAAATTACTGGGTAATAACTTCCTGGATAGCTTAATGTTGACATTTCAAAGTGTGTTTGACTACCTAACAGATCTGATTGAGTTTCTCTGGTCAAACTTAATATTGCCCCATATCCACTTTGTGATCGTAAAGTTACACCTACGGAGTTTCCTGATAGATCTAATTGACCATCAACACCTACGCTGAATGGATTTTTATTCTCTGGACCATTGCTTGTCCTTTTGGGGTCAACACTCATCAATACATAGTTCTTGTTAGTAGCGGGTTTGATGTAAAATCCTGCGTTTGAGTTGGTTCCTCCGATACCTACATTTGAACCAGAAGTTTGAAGAGTTTGAGCGTTTACACTCATTGCACATGCGGCCATTGCAGATCCGCAAATAACAGTTCTTAGAATTGCTTTAAACATAATATAAAATTTTATGGATTCAGATAATGATTATTATGGAGGTCCAGCTCGAATCCAACAGCTGTAGTCCACTTTTTTTGATTAATTGATGAATTACATCCCAGGCACCAAATACCGCTAGATGGGTGTTTAGTGAAGATTGCGTTCTCTCATTTGAAGAATACTAGTTTTCACAAGGAGTGAAAATTTGGTTTATTAATTGAAGTGTGTGTTCAATAAATGTAACGTTGTATTCAAGAAATCTGTACAAAAGTATTCTTAATTTTTGAAATATAGCACTTGATATATAAAAATAATTTTATTAAAATATTTCGCGAGGGTTATTTTGTGGCGCATATTTATTAAATCTGAAATGTTAAATTGAATATTCTGTTGTCGGTTTCTGTAATATGAAATCTTATGCCTCTTTTTCTCCTTGTGATTTTTCCCTGCTTGACTGTCCTTTTGGAATCGTGTATTCTAAATTATTGGTTTTTAAAATATTGACAGTTGTTTGCGTTTGCTTTTATCGTAACTTTAAATAGATTTTAAAATTAAATCATATATATTATAATGTTTTCTCGGTAAAAGACTTTTTATAAAATAGATGCTCTCAAATAATGGTTGTTTTGGATATGTTTTGTATAAATATTCTGTTTTTGGGCTTTGTAAATGGGTTGAAATAGGTCTAAATTTTTTTTGCTTTGAGGGGTTTTGTCTGCTGTTTTTTTACCCTTTTTTACATCTTTCTTCTCTTCTCATCAAAAAAAATGCAGAGGTTTTCTACTGTGAGAAATATTTCAATAATTTTGTCTTCGGAGATTATGCAGTTATTGCGTTATCTCTTCCCAAAACTAAAAAATGACCATGTACGAACCCATAGTTCCCTCTTTTTTAGGAGTTAAGCATGTTGACTCGGCAGATATCCAGCCAGTCTTGCCCTATATCGATTGGACTTACTTTTTCCATGCTTGGCGTGTCTCTGGAAATTTTAAGGGAATTGAGAAGATGTGTAATTGCGAATCTTGTAGGCAACAGTTCCTTTCCCGATTTCCCTTGCAGGAGCAGGAGAAAGCCTCCGTTGCTTGGCGTCTGTTCCACGATGCACGTGAATTATTGGGACGTTTGGTGACGGAACAAAGACTTACGCTAAGGTCGGCTCTCTGTTTTCTGGAGGCTCGATCGGATGGTGACTCCATTCTTTTTTTCGACAAAGGGAAGGTTGTGTTACGAATGCCAACGTTGAGGCAACAGCATCCCAGCGAACGGAGCAGTTTCTGTTTGTCATTATCCGATTTCATCTCTCCTAAATCAGACTACATTGGCCTTTTTTGTGTCTCGGTAGCTGGTGCACAGTCGCTTTCCGAGGAGTTTCGGAGGAAGGGCGATGATTATTCTTCCATCTTGGTGGAGAGCGTCTCCGACCGTTTGGCGGAGGCCTTTTCTGAATGGTTACATAGGCAGGTGCGTAAGCATATTTGGGGGTATGCTCCGGAGGAGGAATTGACTCTTGAGGAGATTCGTAAATGTCGGTACCAAGGGATTCGGCCTGCTATTGGTTATCCTTCCTTGCCGGACCAATCTTTGATTTTTGAGGTTGGTAAAATTCTGCAATTGGATAGGATAGGGGTGCAGTTGACCGAGAATGGGGCCATGCGTCCTAATTCCACTATCTGTGGATTGTATATTTCTCATCCGCAGTCTAACTATTTTATGGTGGGCCGGATTGGCGAGGATCAGTTGGCGGATTATGCGGAGAGACGAGGTAAATCCAAGGAGGAGATGCGACGATGGTTGGCAGGTGTGTTATGATACAAATAAAGTGATAAATATGAATAAGAGAATTTTTAAAATTGCTTCTGTCTGCTCGTTGGCGATGGGGGCTTTCTTCACCTCCTGTGGGGGAGGTTCTACGAATGAACCGAGTTCTGTGACTCCCAATGATTCATTGGTTGTGGCAGAAGTTCCGACTGAAGCATTGCCTGCTACGGCGATAAAGAAGGATGCCGCTTATGGGTATGTTGCCTATATCCAAAATGAAGGGAAGGGCGAAATGAGCGACATCAACTCTGTCTGGATAACGGATGAGCAGGGAAAACAGGTAAGGAAGATTTGTGTTTCGAATGACCGTAATACGAAGGTCTTTGCTTGGAAAACGGATGGTGAACTTTGCTCAACAGAGGATGTCCTTGCGGCAGATGATGTGAAGATTGTGAAGAGTCGTGAGTCAGGCAAAGTCTATTTGGTGGTCTCCGGTTGTCCTGATATGCGAAATATCTATTCTTACTTGATTCAGATTGACCCTCAGTCGGATTTTTGTATGCATATTCCAGCTTCAGAGAAGTTTGTAGGATGGAAGGAAGATGCGGATCAATTGCTCTTTAGTACGTATGGCTATCATGAAGAGGGTGGCCGGTATAGTGTCGTTCTTTCTTTTGATTTTAATGGTAAATTCATTTCGAAAGGAGAACCGATCGAAGAGTAAGTTTTCCTTTTCGGATTCTTTTGGCTTAAAAAAATAGCCGAACTCATTTCTGGGTTCGGCTATTTTTTGTGAAATATATTTGACCGTGGAAATCTTTAGAAGTTCGGCAATAAGTATTCTTTTTGGTTGGAGAATATATTGTCGATGCTGTTGATTTCGAGGAACGTTGTTCCTCCTCCCATGTTTTGGCTGCCGCTTAGGTAAGCCACCTTGTCGCTGAATTTGAGGTATCCGTTTTCAATCAACATCTTCAGTGCTGCGAAGAAGTAGTGGCGGGTATCCTCTTTCTCCGGTTGGTATATTGGTGTTACTCCATAGGAGAGGGCTAATTGACGGATGAGCGGTTCCTTGTAGCAGATGGCGAGAACTGGACAATTGCCTCGATAGGCAGCCAAGTGGCGGGCGGTCTTTCCTGTGTAGCTATCTGTGATGATGGCTTTTGTGTGGAGCAGTTCCATTGAATCCACGGCTTGTTTAGCGAGGAACGAAGTGATGTCGTTGTCGTCGTGAGGCGGAATCTTGATGTCGTTGTCTTTCAGTTTGGTCTTCTCTGCCTCTGCTGCAATCTTTGCCATGGTGCGGACAGCTTCAATCGGATATTTACCGTAGGTGGTCTCACCACTAAGCATCAGTGCGTCTGTGCGGTAGAAGATGGCGTTGGCGATGTCGGTCACCTCTGCACGCGTCGGTCTTGGATTGTTGATCATCGTATGGAGCATTTGGGTCGCTACGATGACGGGTTTCTTGGCGATGACGCTCTTCCGAATGAGGACACGTTGGATGCCTGGTATCTTCTCTTGCGCCACCTCGATACCCAAGTCTCCACGGGCAATCATCAGTCCATAAGCATGTTCCAAAATCTCGTCGGCGTTGTCAACACCTTCTTGGTTTTCGATTTTTGCGATGATTTTGATGTCGCTGTGGTGCTCGTCCAATATCTGTTGGATGTCGATGACGTCCTGCTTGTTGCGTACGAAGGAGTGAGCGATGAAATCGATTTTTTTGTCGATGGCATAGAGAATGTTTCGTTTGTCGCGCTCCGTCAACGAAGGAAGGTTGATGCGGGTGCCGGGAACATTAACGCTCTTCCTATTTCCCAATACTCCGTCGTTTTGGGCTTCGCAAAGGAGATAATCTTCTTCTTTGGCTAAAACCTTCATGCCAATTTCTCCATCATCGAATAGGACATTGGTTCCAACTTTGACATCGTTTACGAAATCCTTGTAGCTGACGGCAATCATCTCTTTGGTGGAGATGAGGTCGGGATCGCCTTTGATCTTTATGCGGTCGCCGGTGCGGATGTCGATGGGGTTGTCCACTTTAGTTGTCCTGACTTCCGGACCTTTAGTGTCAATGAGGATGCCGATCTCGTTGGATACGGCGCGGATATTTCCGATGACACGGTCGAATCCCTCAATGTCCATGTGGGCGGAGTTGAGGCGGGCAACATTCATACCCTCGTTGTAGAGGGCGCGGATGAAATCTACATCACAGCGGATGTCTGAGATGGTGGCGATTATTTTTGTCTGTTTCTCCATTGTCTGTATTAATTAGATGTTTGTGAAGCGTTGTGCCTCTTGAATTGGATGTCGGTGTTTTTCATCAAGGCAAAGTCGTCCGTATCGAATTGGAATGTGTACATACTACGTTTTGGATCGTTTTCTGCTAATCTAAAGTGGTCGTACCCGAATCGGATATTGTAACGTTTTCCCTCGATGTTGGCAACGAGCATAAGGCTTGACATGTCGGGCCCGTCTGCAAGTTGGGTGGGATCACTGAAGAAGGTGCCGCTTTTGTGCACATCGGCGGAGTTGCTGGAAAGGTATATCCTGTAATCCTTGGTCAGTTGGATCTCAAAATCATTGCACAAGTAGTAGCCTGATAGATGGAAGGCCGTTATGCTCTTTTCGTTTCCCTCCTTGTCGGTCGCAAGGAGCGAGTTCCCATCCCCTTTGATGCTTGTGGCATCGGGCAAGTTGGGCAAGAGACCGCTACATTGGGTGTCGCCTGTGCTGATGGCTTTGGTTATGTCGATGAAAGCCACCTTCCCTTCCGTTGTCTGTATACCCAAAAAAAGTTCGGAACCACTTCCGAATGTGACAATTGATTTGCCTGCTTGGTCAAGTCCTTCGATTTTTACGGGGGCATTGTCTAAACGACAGAGAATGTGGTTCTTATCGCAGAAAATTTTTGCCTCATTTTCGTTGAGTTGAAAAAAGACATTCCCTTTCCCGTCTATGTATGCCGTGTATACGTTGGCAACCATGTCATTTATGCGCTCTTGCGAGTTTGTCCTGTCCATCTCTCCGTTTTCCGTGGAGGCGGAAATCTCTGTCTCTGACTCATCGACTTGCGGCTGCTTCTGGTTGTTGCAGGCAACTAGCCCTAGGCACAAGAACGGAATGTACACTATCTTCTTGTTCATAAGATATTCCTTTTTTTATTGGTTTTCCTCCTCCCACAAGCGGAGAAGTTCTTCCATGCTTTTTTTGAGGATAGGATGTTTCAGGTCAGGGGCAATTTCTGCCATGGGGCGAAGGACAAATTCCCGTTTCTGGATAAGCGGGTGGGGAATAGTCAACGTTTCGCTCTCCATTTGGAGGTCTTCGTAAAAAAGAATGTCGATGTCGATGGGGCGGTCTTCGTAACCAGCGCCTTCTTTTTTCATTCGACCCATTTCCCGTTCGATGGCTTTTGCCATGGCCAAGCATTTTTCGGGAGCATGTTCCGTTTCAATGCAGATGGCTGCGTTCAAGAACTTGTTGGCGGAGGTGAATCCCCAAGGCTCTGTCTCGTACAGGGATGAGAGCGTGACGAGTTTTCCCATGATGCTTCCGCAGATCATGGTGGCATCCGTTATCAGTTTCTTGCGGTCGCCCATGTTGGACCCTAATCCAAGATATACTTTTGGCATCTTTGATCGATTGCTGGAATGAATGCGAAAGCCACCGAGAAGCTCGGTGGCTATGGTTTCAGTTTACTTTGAATTTGAACTTAACTTCTTTCAAGTCGGCGTTGGCCTTGACGATTTTTTGCTTGAGGCCTTCTTTGTAGTTTGCCAATTTCGCCTGCAATTCAGGGTCTCCCACAGCCAGCATTTGAACGGCTAAGATACCTGCGTTTTGTGCGGCGTTGATGCCTACGGTAGCAACAGGGATGCCTGGAGGCATTTGAACGATGGCTAAGAGTGCATCCATACCATCGAGTGTTGCGTTGATTGGTACACCGATGACAGGAACTGTAGTCATGGCTGCGATTACACCGGGAAGATGAGCTGCCATTCCTGCTGCTGCAATGATGACTTTAATGCCGTTCTTTTGGGCATTGGTGGCAAACTCCTCTACCTCTTTGGGTGTGCGGTGAGCCGATAAAGCATTGATTTCGAATGGGATTTCGAATTCGTCGAGCAACTTGGCCGCCTTTTCCATGATGGGCAAGTCGGATGTGCTACCCATAATGATACTAACTACTGCTTTCATTTTCGTCTTATTTTTATTCTGCTGCAAAAATACAAAAATAGCGGGATATATGGATAAAAAATAAGGGAAGGCGGAAGACCTTTTTTCTCCATGCGGAACTTTGTTCGCTTGAAATTCTCTTCGTACTTTCCCTCGAAACTGAACGAATTTGCTTCGAATGCTTAATTGTTTCTTCCGTATGCTTGCCATTCGTATTTTAACGGCAACTTTTATTGATTTGGATAAAAACGGTTAAATCCCTTTCTAAATCGAATATAAATGACTATATTTGGCATTAGTTTAGGACGAAAGTGTAGAAGGATAGTGCAGTTCAGACAAATATATGGTCAAGAGTCTGTAAAACAGACGTTAATAAAGTCAGTTGACGAGGCGAGGGTGCCACATGCCGTGATGCTTTGTGGCGCGCAGGGTACTGGGAAATTGGCTTTGGCCATTGCCTACGCTCAATATTTGAATTGTAGCAACCGCCAAAACGGTGATTCTTGTGGCGTTTGTCCTTCCTGTGTGAAGTTCAACAAGTTGATTCATCCCGATTTACACTTCGTCTTTCCTATTACCCGTTCTTCCAATTCTGTCGTCTGCGATAATTATCTTGCCGATTGGCGGGCGATGGTCAATGAGACCCCTTACTTTACGGTAGATCAGTGGCTCCAGAAAATCAGTTCTGACAACAAACAGGGCATGATTTATGAGAATGAGAGCGATATGATTATCAAAAAGTTGGGACAAAAGAGTTTTGAAGCGGAATACAAGACGATGATTATTTGGTTGCCGGAAAAGATGAATGAGGTTTGTGCCAACAAAATCCTGAAGGTGTTGGAGGAACCGATGGGTAAGACCTTGTTCGTTTTGGTTTCGGAGAATGCCGATCGACTATTGGCTACCATTATTTCCCGCGTACAGCAGATATTTGTCCCTCCTTTGTCGGATACGGATATGGAGCAGGCGTTGAAGGAACGTTATTCCATGTCGGAAGAGGAGTGCCGGGAGGTGGCGCATATCGCCAATGGCAATCTCATCGCAGCTGATGATATCGTGCGTACTTCGGACGAGAAGAGGGAGTATTTCGACCTTTTTGTCGAGGTGATGAGGGCTTCTTACAGCCGGAATGCAAAGCGTATGAAGGAGTGGACGGAGGAGATGCACCGTTTGGGAAGGAAAAGACAGCTATCGTTCCTTGCCTATGCGCAACGGATGATTAGGGAGAACTTCATCTATAATGTTAAGAATAGGGAGTTGAATTATATGACGAGGTTCGAGGAGGATTTCTCGGTGAAATTCTCTCCTTTTGTAAAAGAATCGAATATTTTCGGTTTGCTTTCCGAATTGGAGAGTGCCGAACGACATATAGAGCAGAACGTGAATGCAAAATTGGTCTTTTTTGACTTGTCGTTGAAATTGATCATGTTGCTTAAGCAGTAGCGTTTTGTCACGTTCCTTTCGAGGAACTTCATTTATGGGGAAGCGATTCCTCTATTGGTAATTTTAAAAAGATAGAATGGCGAATCTAAGTGGAGGTGGCTGCAACTTGAATGAAAAGGGTTGTAGCAAACGTACAGATAAGAAATTGGACACGTTCGACTGGTTGTGCGATATTCCAGAGTCACAGTCGGCAACGGATTTGGTGGAGGTGACTTTTAAAAACACAAGAAAGGGTTATTTCCGGAACACCAATGGTCTTAGTTTGGAAAAGGGCGATATCGTGGCTGTCGAGTCTACTCCTGGGCATGATATTGGTACCGTCTCGTTGACAGGTCAATTGGTGCTTCTTCAAATGCGCAAGAATCATGTTGATCCAGCAAGGGTAGAGATTAAGCGGGTTTACCGTAAGGCTCGTCCTGTTGATTTGGAGAAGTATGAGGAGGCAAAGGCTCGTGAGCATGATACGATGTTGCGTGCCAGAAAGATGGCCGAGGATTTGAAGTTGAACATGAAAATCGGTGATGTGGAATATCAGGGAGATGGCAACAAGGCTATTTTCTACTATATCGCCGATGAGCGTGTCGATTTCCGTCAATTGATTAAGGTCTTGGCGGATGCGTTCAAGGTGCGTATCGAGATGAAACAAATCGGTGCCCGTCAGGAGGCTGGCCGTATCGGAGGAATTGGTCCTTGTGGTCGTCCTCTTTGTTGCTCTTCATGGATGTCAAGTTTTGTCTCCGTGGCAACGAGTGCAGCTCGTTATCAGGAGATTTCTCTCAATCCACAGAAGTTGGCCGGACAGTGCGCCAAGTTGAAGTGCTGTATGAATTTCGAGGTCGATGCCTATGTGGAGGCTCAAAAAGGCTTCCCTTCAAAGGATATTCCTTTGGAGACGAAGGATGCTACTTTCTACCATTTCAAGACCGATGTTTTTGGCGGAATTATGCAATATTCAAGTTCGCCTTCGATGGCTGCCAATATCGTTTCGGTACCGGTAGACCGTGTGAAGGAGATTATTGCTCTTAATAAACAAGGTATTAAGGTGGATTCTCTTTTGTTGGAGTCTGGCGAACAAGAGAAAGTTACGGATTATGAAAATGTGGTCGGTCAGGATAGCTTGACCCGTTTTGATAAGAAGAAGAAAAAGAAACCGGCTAAGAAAGGCAACCAAAACCAATCGATGAAGGGTGCGCAGCCGGAAGCTCCTAATCAGGAACCGACAGTTCAAAATGAAGCTGATTCTCAGCCTGTGGCGAATGAGGGAACTCCAAATACGCAGGAGGGTGGTGAGAACCGTCAACAGGGCAATCGCCGACGTGACGATAGGCAAAACCGTAACCGTAATCGTCATGGCAATCGTGACAACCGGAATGCGGAGGGCCAGAGACAGGAGGGTTCTGAAAATGGTGCTCCTCGTCGTAACGATGAACAACCTAACCAGAATCAAAACCAAAATCGTCCGCGTCGTGACCGTGATAGACGTCAGGAAAACAATGGTGATGCCCCTAGACAGAATAATCAACAGAATGGAGGTTCCGCTCCTCAAAACAATGAGGAACGAAACAACCAGGATCAGGAGAATCGTCAACACCGTTCTTCCAATAATCGACGTAGGCACAACAGACCTAACGATCGACGTGGCGGTGGTTCTAATGGAGGTGAAAACGACAGAAAAAATGGTGGTAATGAATAGGATACTCTTTTTTTTACTTTTGATTGTCTCTTGTTTCTCTTGCTCGGACGATGGGGCAGTCTTCCAACAGTCTGTTGAGTTGCCTGTTTCGGGCTGGAATAAGGATAGTGCCGCCGTCTTCTGTTTTGAGGCGACGGATACGGTTGGAACTTATGATGTTGTGGTAGACTTGCGGAACGATGGTTCCTATCGTTACCAAAACTTTTGGCTCTTTGTCCGTTCGTACTCCCCGGATTCATCGGTCTATTCTGATACGTTGGAGTGTGTCTTGGCCGACAACTACGGACGTTGGATAGGAGAGGGCTCAGGTTCTTTGCGTCATCTTCCAGTGATGTTTTTGTCTGAAGTCAAGTTCCCTAAGTGTGGAACTTATTCGTTTGAATTGACCCAGGGAATGCGGGAAGATTGCTTGCAGGGCATTCACGATGTGGGACTTCGAATAATGAAGAGTAAGCAGGTAGATGCTCAGTAGGTGGAATTACAATTCCATCCACGGAAACCATAGATTTTGAATTTGTTTAAAAACGTGGATTCTGCAGAATCCGCAAGAAAAGCAGATGGGTAAGAATAAATTACAGAAGTTTGATGACATGGAGTCGTTTCCCCATGTCTTCCAATATACGTTTTCGGCTTTACGGGAATTAAACAAGCCTTTTGAGTTGAAAGGGGCGTGGAATACCTTTTTCGGAAATGACAACCCGATTGTTGTCGAGTTGGGCTGCGGAAAGGGTGAGTACACAGTGGCTTTGGCCCGCCTGTTCCCTGAGATGAACTTTATCGGCGTGGATATTAAGGGAGCCCGTATGTGGACCGGAGCGAAGGAGTCTTATTTGGCGGGAATGAAGAATGTGGCGTTCATCCGTACGAATATTGAGATTATCCCAGCCTTCTTCTCCGAAGGCGAGGTCTCCGAAATTTGGCTCACCTTCCCGGATCCTCAGATGAAAAAAGTCCGGAAACGATTGACATCCACTCGATTCATGGAATTGTATCAGCAATTCCTTCGTCCTGGGGGAATCATTCACTTGAAGACGGATAGCCAGTTTATGTTCCGTTATACGGAAGAGATGGTGAAGGCGAATGGCTACGAGGTCTTGTTTGATAATGCCGATTTGTATCATTCCGATTTCTCGGACGACAGGATTTTGTCGATTAAAACTTTTTATGAGCAGCAATGGCTTGAACGAGGTTTGACCATTAAATATATTAAGTTTAAACAGGAGCCTCGCGCTACTTTTGTTGAGCCTGATGTCGAGATTGAATACGACAGTTATAGAAGTTACAATAGGAGTAAGCGTAGTGCGAAGAGTTCAAATAAGGAGGTGATAGAATGAAAAGTATAGAAGAAATTCAGCAGGCAGTGAAGTCCTACTTGGCTTCACTGGATTGGCATATAGCACCAGTCGGTCTGTACGAACCGATTGAATATGTTCTTTCGTTAGGAGGCAAGCGTATCCGTCCGACTCTATCTTTGATGGCTTGCCAATTGTTCGGAGGCAAGTTGGAGCAGGCGATGGGTCCAGCTATCGGTTTGGAGATTTTCCACAATTTCTCTTTGTTGCATGATGACGTTATGGATAAGGCGGACATGAGACGAGGCCATCCGACGGTGCATAAGAAGTGGAACGAGAACACGGCGATACTTTCTGGTGATGCTATGCTGATAAAGGCCTATCAGTTCGTCTCCAAGTGCGACGATTCTGTCTACCGCTCAGTTTTGGATGTGGTTTCGGCCACTTGTTTGGGCGTTTGCGAGGGGCAACAATATGATATGGAGTTTGAAACTCGGACGGATGTCTCTTTGCCCGAATATTTGGAGATGATACGTTTGAAGACGGCTGTTCTTTTGGCAGGAAGCTTGAAAGTAGGAGCTTTGTGTGGTGGCGCTTCCTTGCAGGATGCTGACCTCCTTTATGATTTCGGTATCGGTGTCGGTCTTGCTTTCCAAATTAAGGATGATTGGTTGGATGTTTATGGCGATGTGGCGAAGTTTGGTAAGGCTATTGGTGGCGATATCAATTGCAACAAGAAGACATTTTTGCTGATTACGGCTTTGGAGAAGGCAGATGCAGTTTCTAAGGCGACCTTGATGGAATGGTTGGCGAAAGAGAAGTTTGACCGTGCAGAAAAAGTCAAGGCAGTAACGGCTATCTATGATAAGTTGGATGTGGGTTCGGATGCGGAGAAAGCCATGCGTCATCATTATGAGTCGGCGGTGGCGGCTTTGAAGCGTGTCTCCGTGTCGGAAGAGTTGAAAAAGCCGTTGTACGATCTGGCAGACCAACTCCTTTATCGTGAAGATTAACTATCGGGAAGCTAAACCTTCCCCTTTTCGGGTGAAATGCCGAAGTTCCTTTTAAAGATAATAAACAAAAAATAATGGGTTTGTGAAACTTTATCAATAAGAGAACCCACCTAACGTAATTGTTATGCCATATAGAAGATTACCAAATACCAATCAGGCCCGCATGAGAGCTTTGAAGGCTGCAGTCGACATGGGGGATAGGTTGGAGGACACCTACGATCTCGCATTCTCCTACGGCTCGTTGGAGGATGCAAGAGCATTGCTTGTCCGTTATGAACGTGCGATGGGTGAATATAAGCAGTGCTCGGTCAAGCAAGTGGAGACGAGCAAAAAGTTCCAGGAGGCTGCGAAGATGGCTCGACTTTATCTTTCTCATTTTGTTCAGGTGTTGAATATGTGTGTGTTGCGTAATGAGATAAAGCCCGAAGCGAAGAAACTTTATGGACTCCCTGTCGATTCGAATGTGGTGCCTGATTTGATTTCCGATGAGAATTTATATAAGTGGGGTGCACTTATCATCGATGGAGAGCAGAAGAGGATTCAAGGTGGCGGTACGCCGATCTACAATCCTGCCATAGCGAAGGTGCGTGTGCATTATGATATTTTCGTGGAGCACTATAATAACCAAAAGGTATTGCAAAATAATACGTCTCGTACGATTTCTAATGTCACTTCCCTTAATGAGAGCGTGGACAAGGTGATATTGGACATATGGAATGATGTGGAGCATTCTTTTTCCCTCCTTCCGTTGCCTGAGCGTCTGCACAAGTGCGGCGAGTATGGCCTCGTCTACTATTATAGAAGGGGAGAAGCAAGGGTGGAACTTCCTACGGATAGTGGCGAGGAGTAGATTTCCTCGCCATTTTCTCTATCCGAAAGGATGATTTTTGTGCCCTGTTTAGGGATTGTGTTGTGCCCCGTTGACTATCCTTTTTAGATGGCAAAAAGCCAATTCGTTTGTTTCCTCGTTTCTGAGATGGAGTCCGTTGCCTTCGCAGTGTTTGAAGAATTCGCAATCTTTGCAGATGCCCGTCTTTGCCCAGCTGCGGTCGCGCATGATTTGGTATTTGTTTTGCCAAACTTCGGCAAAGTCATCCTTGTAAATGTTGCCTTGGATGAATCGGTCTCGCAGGTCGGGGCAGGCCGATATGCTACCGTCCACTAAGATGGAGCCCACGTTAATGCCGGCTCTGCAAAAGAAGAGGGAATCTCTTACGCGTGATTCATAGTCGCCCAAGAACCCTTCACATCCATAGCTGGTGAGGATTTTACCCTCTTTCCGAGTCTCTTCGATGAAGTCAAAGACGGCCTTGAATTTGTCGTCCGGCAGTTGTAACTCAGGGTTTGACGCGGCTCTTCCTACGGGGAAGATGGTAAAGATGCGCCATTCCTTTATGCCTAGGTCGATGAGCATTTGCTTGATCTGTGGAAGCTCGTCGAAGTTGCGGTTGTTGACGCAGGTGACGACATCGTATCTTAGGTCAGTCTTCGGCAGTAGCTGGATGGCTGCAATGGCCCTGTCAAACGATTGTGGGTTGTTGCGTAGCCAGTTGTGCGACTCTTTCAGTCCGTCGAGGCTGACGGTGCAGGCTCGCATGCCGGCACGTAGCAGGGAAATCATTCGCTCGGGGGTCATTAGATAACCATTGGTTACGATGCCCCATGGAAATCCCATCTTGTAGAGTTCGATGCCGGCTTTCTCGATGTCTTTCCTGACTAAGGCTTCACCGCCGGTGAAGACCACCATGGTGTTGTTGGGGTCGACGATGGGAACAATCTTCTTGACGGCACCGATGAAATCCTCCACGGGCATATCAGGCACGTTGGCCATTTGTTTGCAATCGCTACCGCAGTGTAGGCAGTTGAGCGTACACCTCAGCGTACACTCCCAGAAAAGATATCGAAGTTCATGCGTTTTCGCTTCGTTGTGCCGAAGCCGATCAAATAGCGAAAAAGCGATTTTTTTCTTCCATCCTATTTTTAAAGGGTCTTTTATCATCAATTTTTGATTTTTAATATGAAACAAGGCAGGCCATGCCATGATTTTAAAGAGACAAGGTCGGCCTTTTATAGAAGAGACAAGGCATGCCTTGTCTCTTCGTCATCCCATGATTTTTAATTTCAATTGCGGGGTTATTTTTCTGCGCCTCCCTTTTTTAGGGTTATGTCGACGTTCGCTGTCGCTTTCCCTTCGTACCAGGCTCCGTCGCCGCCTTTGAACACAAGCTGGGAGTTTTTGATGGTGGTGTCTTTGTCTGCGTAGCCTTCATGCCTGAAAGCGAGTGTGATGCTGCTTGATGTTCTTTCCCCCGATTCGATGGAGTATTCCCCAGACTCATCCGTGTTCGCGTAAGGTGCGCCGCTGTATTGGTATTGCGAGGTAAAAGAAACCTTCACATTGCTTATAGGCAGCCCGTTTTCGTCGGTGACGGTTCCTTTGAAGACGTAGGAGACCGATGGTGTCCCATATTCTTCTCCACCAGATAGGACTTCTTCGTGTCCCTTGTCACAAGAGGTGATTACTGTCGTGCCTAACAAAAGGCCAATGCCTTTGGCAAGAATAGAAATTACGGATTTTCTAATTGTTCTCATTTTTTGAAATTTTATATGTTGGTTTTAATCATTATGTGCCTTGTTGTATATCGTTTAATCTCATCGCTATTTTGAGAAAGTCTCAGACTCTCTTTTTTTCAAGGTTATGTTGATTACCGCTTCTGCTTTCCCATCGTACCAAGATTCTTCTCCTTCAAAGGTTAAATCATTATGGTGGATGATTGTGTCTTTCCAAGCAGTGAAGCCTTCTGTGGAGAAAAGCAATCTAACGGAATGTGACCCGGAATGTATTCTGTCTGCGATTAAGAGGTATTGCCCATCTTCATTTGTGTAGGAGGGTTCAGTTCTGAAATCGAACCAGAAAGTTTCGCCGTATTCTAGATATAGGTCAATGTCCTCCACACTATAATGCTGATGCTCGTCAAGCATAGCAATACGCACATCTTTTATTGGCAATCCATTCTCGTCGGTGACGGTTCCCTTGAAGACATAAGAGGCAGACGGAGTGCCGTAGGCTACACCTTCGTCCCCTCTTGAGTCTTTGTCTTTGTGACAGCTATATATGCCCACGAGGCTTAATAGCACCCCTAAGAGTTTTGTTAGGATGGACTGCGCAAAATGGAATATATTCTTCACGTCCTGTCTTATTTTGTTTGAAAATCGTCAATTATGCCTTCTTAATCATTAGACTCCTCTCTCTTTAAGACGATGTCAATGGTTGCGGCACATTTCCCTTTGTACGCCCATGTCGCCTTCCCTTTAATGACTAACTCTTTCCATGAGAAGGAGGTGTCTCTTATCTCATATCCTTCTTTTAGATAGAGGATGGTGAAGTTGCGTGGGCGATGAGTTTCGTCGGAAAGGGAGTATTCTCCTTCCTCGTTGGTTGCCGACAGATTTCGGCCGTCGGGATTGCCCTCTAAAATGTCAGCCTTGAACTTGTTTATGCCACTTTCCATGGAGATGTAGGCCTCCTCTTTGTCCATTAGAAAGAGCTTCACCTTTACGTTTTCCAAGGGCAACCCATTCTCATCGGTGATGGTCCCTTTGAAATCGTATTCGGCGGAAGGAGATCCATAAGCTATTTTAGGTTCAGAGCAGGACGTGCAAATTCTCATCATGCCGAGTAGGAAGATGATGCATTTGCTGATGAATCTTGCTATCTTGTTAGTCTGTTTCTCCATGACCTTCTTTTTTAAGTGATAGCTGCTTATGAGCGCCATTCAACGGTTAATTCTGCCCGTAGCCTGCGTTCTGTTCCTTTTTTAAGACGATGTCAATGGTTGCAGTGCCTTTCCCGTCGTACGTACCTGATTTCCCCTTAATGGTCAACTGATTCCAATAGAGGGTCGTGTCCTTCATTTCATACCCCTCTTTTAGATAGAATAGCGTGAAGACATAGGGACCGTCTGTTTCGCCGGAGAGGGAATATTTCCCTTTTTCGTTGGATATTGATTTGTATTCTCCGTCGTCAGATTGGGATAAAATGCGCTGTTTGAGTGTTTCGGCTCCATTCTGTAAGATCTCTTCTCTTTCCATTTGAAACAGAGCGACCGATACGTTGCTCAGAGGCAATCCCTCCTCGTCGGTGATGGTTCCCTTGAAGGCGTAGTCGGCAGAAGATGTACCGTAGGCGCATTCGATGAGGCAGGGCGCACTACAGAGCCCCATGAAACTGAGGATGCTCATGATGCATCTGTTCAAGAAGTTTCGATTTGTTTTATTTAGTTTTTCCATATTCCATTGTGTGATTTTGTGGGGCGATTAAAAATTTCTCTCCCCTTGTGTTTGTTTTTGCTCTTCTTCTTTCTCCTCCTCCGTTGAATCTTCAATCAGAGAAGGCTCCGATTCCATTCGACGATAAAAATTTTCTGGCCCGCCATACATGCATTCTATCCGTTGTGAGAACCTCATCTTTTTGGCGACATACAGCCAAAAGTCGTTGGCGAGTGTTTTTACTTTTTGAAAGAATCGTTTCATGACCTTGGTCTTTTTAGCACAAGAGCGAAATTACGAATTTGTTTTCAATAATCATAATTGGCGAGTCAAAAAATGGGAGAGAAATGTGTTTCATGCTTAGATTCTATTGTGCTTTAATTAAAAATGCGGTTAGTTTTTAGATGAGCGGAGACGTGCATTGCTCTAATCTTGGAATTCATTGTGTCCGAAAAAATGAGGCTGTTCGATTTTTAACAGACACGCTGTACATATTTGCTCTTCTTTGCAAATTTATACAATATATATACGCCTATCCTTGTTTTGAAACGGTTGTTGTTGTCTTTGTTGCTTTTGCTTGGTAATGCGTGTTGGCTTGTAATGTCAT
>JAFZKQ010000063.1 GCA_017553575.1 Paludibacteraceae bacterium | reverse complement strand
CGTCAATCAGTTCGACGATGGTCATGGCGCCCAACAGGAAGAATATGATTTCGGCCACATCTCCGATATGCTCGATAATCTGTACTTCGGTCACATAGCGAATGATGTTGTGGAAAATGTCGGGACTGCCTGCGTTGAATTGGATGAACTCATCTTCGTTGGGTAAAAAAGATTGGGCGTAGAAGATGTAAATAGTCCAAAGAAGGGAGGACAGAAGTAGGGCTGTTGCCGCTTTGTTGATCTTCAAATTGTGCTCCAATGCAATGCACGCATAACCTGTCAGGAACAGGATAATCATTAGTGTGACCATGTTCGTTTCCTTAAAATGTAAGGGGAAATCACCTTGTTTTCTACCCTCTTGAATGTTATATGCAAATATACTCAATTATTCACTCTATTGTCCTTCGCTTGTGCACTTTATTTGCCTTCAAAACAAGGAATTTTCTTGTATGGTTGAAACTCCTTTTCAATCAGTGTGTAACGAAGAAATAGGAGGCAACAGGTATTTTTTTTGACTCGGGAATCTGCATGTCTTTGGCTAGAATCAACACTTAACTCAAATCTCGCAAATAAATATTCGTAAGTTCCAAAGGAACGCTATTATAGGCAGGGGTGCTAACCTCTGTATAACTTACTTAAAATCACTTGCGAAACTTGAGACACGTAATAGAGGCGATACGATATGGGGCCGACAAATCTAACCTCTGTTTTATGCTACACATTGCGCACTCAAATCTCGTTGCCCATAATTCGTGATTCTTACTGCTTAATTCTTATTTTTTCCCTAAATTTGCTTTCTCGGGCATCGTCATGGGTTTCCCGTTTTACTTTATGAATTATCAGAAAATGAAGAAGTATTATATTTTATTATGTCTCTTTCTTCTGAGTTCTTTCTCTGTCCAAGCAGTATTGAAGGAGAAGGATTTGGAGCAGACGCTGAAAGTCCTTCGTGCGGAGTTGGAAGCCTATAAGCAGGAGCAAGATACAATCTTGAAATGGTATGAAAGAATCAGTGCGGACCAGCATCAGAAGTTGGTGGAGACGATGCAACGAAGCGAGCAGACGGCATTGATGCTCTACTCCCAGAAGAAGGACTATACCTTCGACCTCTCGTACGCCTGCCATGAGGCTACGGTGCAATACAGGAATTTCAGGAAGAACGTCATGCCTTTCCAAACCATCTTGGACAACTACAAGTTGGAGGTGGACCGTTACAACAACATCATTGAAGTCTTGGAGTCGTTGCCTCCCCGGAAGAATGTGAACAGAGCCTTGGATTCGCTTTCCCATAAACGCCGTGTCCACATGAATGAGGAGGGCCAGTTGGATTCGGTGGCCATTTCGCTTCCTCGTCCCTCCCAAGCCATGCGTGCAAGCATGAAGATGCTCTCGGACAGTGCCCGGAATGTTTTCTTGCTGAACCAGGAGTCGCAGGAGGACCGGGATTCCTGCTTGGCTTTGGCGCACATCATCCGTGGCCATCTGGTCTATCTCTACAACGGTGTTTCAAAGGACAGCGAACATTATCAGTTCGTGGAGAACCGATTGAAGAAGGTGAATGATTATGCCATGCAGCGGTATGCGGACATCAAGGATTTCATTTTCGTGAATGGAAGTGGTAGCTATTTCTCCATCTTGTCCCATTTCCCGTTCTATTTTCAAAGTGCGGCTAATGATGTGAAAGATAAATATTTGCCTTCCAGTGATGGGTCCACCCGTTCGCAGTGGCGGGGCGTGGTGGTTTTGGCTTTGCCGTTCTTCATCTTCTTTTACTTGATTTTGGCCTTCCTCCTCAGCAACTTCATCATCCGGGTGGCAATGCCTAAGAAATACAAGACACGCGATTTCAGGGAAAAGAAACAGTACTTTATCTTGGCTGTCTCGATGATTCTCTTCTCATTGGTGCTCTTTGTGTTGCGTATATTCATGACGCACAATTTCTTTTTGATGGCGAGCAAACTCTTGTTGGAGTATTCCGGTTTGGTGGCGGCTGTCATGATGTCGCTTTTGTTGCGTGCGAAGGCCGACCAGATCAAGAGTTGCTTCTTGATCTATACACCGATTTTGCTCATGGGCTTCATCATCATCGTTTTCCGAATCATCTTCATTACCAATTCGGTGGTGAGCCTGATATTCCCGCCAATTTTGTTGTTCTTTACGATTTGGCAGTGGCGGTGCATCCATAAGCACAAGAAGAATGTCCGTTTCAGCGACGTCTTCTATACGTTGATTTCGTTTGTGGTGATGTTGGTCTCTTGTGTGGCGAGTTGGTACGGCTATTCGTTGCTCTCCGTGCAAATTTTCATCTGGTGGATTTTCCAATTGATGGCGATCCAAGCAATTACCTGTGTGTATGATTTGACGCTTCAGTACGAACGCAAGTCGTTGATGGCGAAGGTGAAGCAACAGAATCCATCCTTGTCTTCGGAGAAGGTCAGGAAGATGGTGTATGAGATGATGCATCCGACGAAAAAGACGGCGGGCGACAATGTCTTCATCACTTGGTTCTACGACTTGTTTAATATGACGTTGGTTCCTGTCATCTCGATTCTCTCCATCCTCTTCTGCCTCTATCTCACTTCGAGTGTGTTCGATTTGATTGATTCGGCGAAGGAACTCTTCTTCGTCAATTTCATCAATGTGCAAGGGGTTTGTGAGTTGTCGTTGTGGAAGATATCCTTGATATCCTTGATTTTCTTTGTGTTCCGTTTCGTCAGTTATGTTTCAAAGGCCTTCTATAAGCGCTATAAGGTCCAGAACAATGCCGATATGACGGAGGCGAACATCACGTTGGCGAACAATATCATCTCCATCTTGGTTTGGGGCTTCTTCTTCGTCTTCATCTTGGTTTTGCTTCGCGTGCCTAAGTCGGGTATCTCCATCGTGACGGCAGGTTTGGCTACGGGTGTCGGTTTCGCCTTGAAGGATGTCTTGGAGAACTTCATCTATGGCTTGTCCTTGATGTCGGGTCGTATCCGAGTGGGCGATTGGGTGGAGTGTGACGGCATTCGTGGAAAGGTGGATTCCATCACTTATCAGAGTACGCAGATAGAGACCTTGGATGGTAGTGTCATCGCTATCCTTAACACTTCGCTCTTCAACAAGAGTTTCAAGAACTTGACGAAGAACCATGGCTACGAATATGTGAAAATAACGGTTGGCGTCTATTATGGCGCAGATATAGACCAAGTGCGCCATCTGCTTTCCGAATCCTTGTCCGAGTTGAAGACCATGAGACTTCAGGATGTACCTTTGGTAAACAAGAAACTGGTGGCAACCGACGAGCGTACGCTTATCGATTTTGATCGGGGCATCCGGATTTACTTGGACGATTTTGGGGAGAGTAGCCTCAATTTGGTGGTCGGCTTTTGGGCGTTGGTCATTCAGAAGACCTATATCTCTTCGAAAGTTAAGGAGACTATATACAATACGTTGAATACTAACGGTATTGAGATTCCATTCCCTCAACGGACGGTGTATATTAAGAATTAGTTATGAATTAAGAAAGGGATGTGTTTGGGCGATGTGGGAACAGGGCCTGAGGTGACATCCGACCCCCGGAGGGGTGGCATAATACGGGCATGGGTTCACACCCATGCCCGTAATTTTTATTTGTTCTTCACTGCCCTAATGCAGCAGCCATAATTGCGGTATTCATTTGAAAGAGCTCCTATTTTTATCCCATTCCAGATTTGGGCCATTGATTGAGAGGTGCCTCTGCAAACAGTGTTGGTCCAATAGTTGCAAGACCTGCGAGACTGCATGGAATTACCAAAAGATAAAATGCCTGTGTATGGGAAGAAAATGGTGTTGCCGTTAATTTTGCTAGTGCCTAGTTTGCCGTCGAGGCCTGAATTTTTGTAATTCTTTACTTCAACGAAGTCGCAATTCTGGTAAAGTTCGTTGTAGTCTGTCACCGAAGGCATGTGCCAGCCATCGCCCCAATTGGTCGCGGCCGCATCGTCGGCAGTTTTAAGCACATATAGGCCATCGGTCTTTCCCATTTTAGGGTTATTATTGTACTTGGTTAACTGTTGCATGCTTCTTATGCAATACTTATAGTTCAGGGCTACGAAGTAGTTTTTTGGTTCGGTTTCGCCCCAAGCAAAGTAGCAACCTATCTGTGTGTCGTTCTCTGCCCCCACGTTGTAGGTCGCCCAAAGCACATTTAGCCCTAAATCAACGCTCTCATAACTGCCTTTCTTAGCCATTTCGCACGATATACTCTGATCATTGTTTTCTGCTTTCGGCGTGTTGAAAACAACCTTTTTTTTGTTTTGCTTGCACCAAGAGAGAATCTTGTCGTCGTTACAGATATAATCAACATTACCATTGGGTTTTTCTGTCGGAAAGCAATCTTCTTTATAATGAAAATCTTCAGGGAAGCCCTTTAGTGTTTTCATATGTAGAATTTGGTCTACAATAAAGCGGGAAACGCTTGCATACATAGGCTTGCAAGGATCATCAGTATCATCATTTGCATTGTTTTCCATCTCTACACAGAGGTGCCCACTCACCACATACTTGTTCGTGTTTTGGGAAGCCCAGTCCAATAGATGTCCATATACCTTTTTATCGCGCAATTGGGCTAGTTGATAAATCAATCCGTCCACTTCAAGGACCATGTCGGTCGACTTCATCTGCTTGTCGATTTCGTCGATGGCAATGTTGATGAAGTCTTTGGCGTTGCGCTTCAAAAGAATAACTTCGTAGTTGCATCTTGCCTTGGTGTTATTCTGCACTTGGGGTGACTTAAAGAGTTCTCGGAACTCAGTTTCGGGTACAACGTTGTAATTGTTCTTGTAAAACTCGAGCAGTTTGGTGTTGGTCGGATCTTTCTGTAGTTCAGCAAACAGGTTTGTTGCGGGTTCACCAACTAGTTTATTGGTTCGTGCCAAGTCAGTCAAAATTTGCAATGCATTCTTTTTGGTAGGCATACGCTTCACTAATACGTTTAGTGCCTCATTCTGTGTATTTGTGTCACCATTCTTATAGCGATAGACGATGCTGTCGATTAATTGGGTGTATTGATTGGTGGTGTAATACCATTCGGGCAACTGTTCTGCGTTAGCGGTGATACCCAATAGGGCGCAGAAAACAAGTGTTATAATGTGTTTCATATTGCTTGTTTTATGATGGATATATTATTCCTCGAATTTCTCTCCGTTCCATTTGAATCGTATTTTCCCGGAGTCGCGGTTTGCGGTGAAACCCTCGCTGTCGAAGTCTGACAGGTAGGTGTCTTGAAGAAAATCGGCAGGGAAAAGGTTGCTGTGCTCTGTCAGATTCCCTCCTAAGAAATCTAAGACTCTGAGGTTTCGTGACATGCCGTCATGCCCATCGAAATAGTCCAAAACGAGCCAGTTGCCGTTGTTGAGCTTGTAGCAGGCGATGGTTTTGCTGAAACCTTCTGCGCCCTCAGCCACAAATTCTGCCACGGTGTTGCTTCTCTCTTGGATGCTTTTGCGGTTCTCGGCAATCATCTCAGCACTAGGTTCTTCGTCGCCGTCCAGCATTCCGTAGGGGTCAAAGTAGGGCAAAATTACGATCCAAACTTTCATGGCGATTTTGGAATCTGTTTCGTCGAGTGTGGAGACTTCTTCGGTGGCTGTGGCCGTTGGCGTGTCGTTGTTGGCGTCTCCGTTGTTTGAACTTTGGTTTCCGCCACATGCGCATAGGGCAAGTGCGGAGAGGGTGATAATTGGTAATCTGAGTTTCATATTCAAAAGAATTTTGTTACGAATATAAAGATGTTTTTTGCATTTTGAAAGAGATGGAGGATCTATGTTCCTATTGTAGTTGATTTGTTTTGTGGAGGGCAGGCTTCATGGTGACTGGCCGGATCTTTTTTCTGTGGACGATAGGGCAGTTTTTTTTGTGCGTAATGTTTGATTTTATCATCTATCTATTATCTTTGTCGTATGTTTAACCTATTAAAGAAATAAAAAAATGACAAAATTTAGATTATTTTTTTTGACATCCCTTTTGGCGGGATTTTCGTTGACGTTCACTGCCTGTGACAAAGATGATGATGACGATGATGACAAGAATGGTGAAGAACAAGTTGATAATAAGGATAATAAAGAAAAAGAAGAACAAGGAATAAATGCCGATTCTAAAATAGTAGGTAAGTGGAAGGCAAATATGTCTAAGTATGTTGAGAAGTGTTATGTAAACGGAATGGATATGGGTGAAGGAGAGGAAGATCCAGACGATCCTATGACAGCAGACGATCTCTTCTTCGGAGCAAATCCTTCTTTCAACTCAGATGGAACTTGTGCTTTGAAGGAGGGTGAAACTGGTACTTATTCAATTTCGGATAATAACCAATTGAGCGTTTCTTACACGGAAAATGGTGAGACGATAACGCTTAAAAAAGGAGTTGATGCAGCTACGATTGCCAAGGCGTATGCCGAGTCATTTGGTGTTGATGCCGAATATGTGTCTGTTAAATCATCTAAAATAGAGAATCTCCAAGCAATAGTGGAAGGTGATGTTTTGCATATTAAGATGTCGGCAACTTCTGTTATGGATTTGTCTAAGGTGCAAGATATGCCTATGGGTGGTATGGTGCTCTTGGGATTCCAAATGATGGGCGTTACTGATTTTAGCAATATCTCTATTAAGATGGAGACTGATGAGGTCTATGATAGGGAGTAAATCAAACTTGTAGCAAAATAATCCCTTGAAAAAAGGACTTTCTTCAATATTGATTATTGCGTCGATGATGCTTTCTTGTTCTCCTTCTATTTCTATAAAGGGAGATTGGAAAGTGGTCTCCGCCTACGAGGTGAAGATGGAGGGTCAGTTGATGCAACCCTATATCTCCTTCCAAGATTCAGGAAGGGTGGCCGGTTCGACAGGCGTGAATTTCTTCTCGGGTGAGTATTCCTCGAAAGGAGAGGTTCTTTCCTTCGGCGACATGGACATGACCCGTAGGGCGAGTGCGGACATGGAAGCGGAGTCTGCGATTGTGAAGGCTTTGCATTCAGCCACCTCTTTCCGTTCGAAAGATGGCGATCTCATTATCCGTGATGCGGAGGGGAAAGACGTAATGGTCTTGAGGAAAAAAGAAAAATAATTTAGAATCAAGAAGTGGGTGGCTCTATCACCCACAAAAAATAAGGAGGTGCTGAGTAGGCACCTCCTTTTTTTATGTTTCGTGCGCCTGCAAAAGATAAGAAGGTGCCGAAATAGACTTGCTTTTAGGATGGTGCGTATTAGCCATGGATGTAGATCCCTGGTAGTACGCTTGGGAAGTTTATTCTTTGTTCAAATCTTCCAATATTTTATTTACCTCGTTTTCTGTGCCGTATAGTTTCTCTTTGCAGAATTTGATGAGTTCTGTGGCGCGTTTCGCTTTTGCGGCGAGGTCGTCTATCTCCATTTGGTTCTCCTCCATCTCTTGGATAATCTCTTCCAATTCGGTGATGGACTCTTTGTATGTCATTGTTTTCTTTGCCATATCTTTTCTGTTTTATTGGGTGCGATTAAGTTAGTCTACCGTACTCTCTATCTGCCCTTTGGCAAATAGGGTAGTGATTTTCTCTCCTGATTTCAGGGCGTTTGCGTTTTTGACCGCCTTGCCGTTTTTGAGCGTGATGGAGTAACCCCTTTTCAGGATCTGGTCGGGTGACAACAGTTTGGCTGACACCTCTTTGGATTGTAGTCGTCCCCGCTCTTCGGCGATGGTGGTGGAGAGCTTTTGGATCAGGGTGCCTCGAATTTGGCTGATATAGTTTGCTTCGTCCCGCAGCCGTTCCCGTAGGATGTTTTTTAGGAGTTCGCCTTGTTGCTTAGCGTAGTTCCTTTCCTCGTCGATTCTTGTTCGGATGGCGGAGCGTAGGTGGTTGCCGATTCGCTCCGTGAAGATGTGTTCATCCCTCATTCTGTTCGCTGTCAGAAGCGACAGGTTGGAGGCCAAGTATTTCAGACGCAGTCGGTTCTGCGTGATGCACTCCTCTATGATGTCGTGTAGGGCTTCCGTCAGGTTGTCCAATTGGGAAACGGTCTCCTCCATCCGCTTAATGATGAATTCTGCCACGGCGGTAGGCGTTTTGCAGCGGGTGTTGGCCACCATGTCCACCACCGAGTTGTCCCGTTCGTGTCCGATACCCGTGATGATGGGGAGGGGAAACTGTGCGCAGCAGGAAGCCAAATCGTACTCGTCGAAAGCCAACAGGTCGGTTGTCGCACCGCCGCCACGAATGATGACCACAGCATCGTATTTTTCTTGTTCCTCGTAGATCTTGTCCAAAGAGTCGATGATGGAGGCTGCCGCCTCGTCGCCCTGCATGATGGAGGGGAAGATTTGGGTGAAGAAGGAGAACTCTTTCCTTTTGCCCAGTTGATCCATGAAATCGCCATATCCGGCTGCCGTCTTCGAAGAGATGATGGCAATACGGCGTAGGGGTGTGGGCAGTTTGAGGGAGTGGTTCATGTCCCAGATGCCGTCGTCGTGCAATTGTTGGATGACCTTCTGCTTGTTGATGGCAAGGTTGCCGATGGTGAACGACGGTTCGATGTCGCGTATGTAGCAGCTGAAACCGAATTTCTCGCTGAAAGTGGGGGTGACGGCTACCATGATTTTCATGCCCGTTTTCAGGGTCTGCCCCGTCTCCTTATAGAAGTAGGGCTTGATCAGGTGGTAGGTGTCTGCCCAGATGATGGCTTTACATTTGGCAAGGATGGTCGATTGGATGGTTTCATCCTTCTCCACCAATTCCAGATAGCAGTGGCCTTGGCTGGAGTTTTCGTTGATGTCGCTAATCTCCGCACGAATCCAATAGAGATCCTCCACACCATGGGCGATGATGCCTTTGATGCTTATCAAAAGTTCGCTGAGTGATATGGATTCAATCTCTGCCATTGTTACATGCCTTTGACTTTAGAGCCAGGAATCAATTCTGTAGGCTCTTTATAGATGGTATGCTCTGCCTCCTTTTTGTCGAAGGTTTTGCTGTGCTTCTTGTTTTGTTCCTTGGAGTTGGTCTGTTTGCCGTTCTTGTCGTAGGTCAGCACTTCGTCCAACTCTCCTTTCTCGTTGTATATCTTCCACTCACCGATTCTCTTGCCGTTGAAGTGCTGGCCGGTGATGGTGGGTTTCTCGTTTCCTTCGTAGAGTTTGTAGAAGCCGTTCTCCACGCCGTTCTCGTATTCTATTTCGGAGTATTTCTTTCCGTCCTCAAGGAAGGCTCTCTTGATACCATTGATCTTGTCGTTGGTGTAGGGGGTCTCTTCTATGACGGATCCGTTTCCGGCGTAGGATTTGGACAAACCGTTCCTCTTGCCGTTTTTGTAGAGTTCGCTGGAGACGAGTTTTCCCTCGTTGTAGAACTTCCATTCGCCCTCTTTTTGTTTTCCGATGTAGGCACCGCTCATGGAGAGCGTCTTTCCGTCTTCCTCATAGATTTCGACGGTCGAATAGTCCTCCTTGGTATAGGTCTGGACTAATTTCAGCTTGCCTGTCTCGAAATAACGCTTGAAGGTGCCGACGGGCTTGTCGTCCTTGAACTGGCCTTCGTACATGAGGTTTCCGTTGGCGTAGGTCTTGCTCCATGCGCCTTGTTTGCGTCCTTTGCTGTCTGTTTCGTTGGGTGCGGCCGTTACGTTAAGTAGGCTGAATCCCAAGAGAAGAAGAGCTATGAATCGTTTCATTTTATTTCTTGGTTTTTATGTTTTTGCAAAAATAGCAAATGGCGTGGATTTTTCTCCTCCGACTTGTTTTAAAAAAGTGAAAGGAGTGCCACTCTCTCCTAAAAAACACAAAAATGGAGGCGAAAGGAGTCTTCTTCTCAGGAAGAGTCTCTTCGTCTGGGCCTCCTTTTCGTACTAGTTCCTAACTTTCAGTTTAGAGATACCCTCAATCGTTGAGCATCCGTATCATGATTTTCCCCGATTTCTCTCCAGCTATGTCTGAAAACTCCGCAAAATTTAGGCTGCTTTCCCCGTCTGCCGTGTCGGAGAGGCAACGGATGATGCAGAAAGGGATGCCGTTTTGTATGCAGACGTGTCCGATGGCACCACCCTCCATCTCGGCGCAGAGAGCCTTGCCGAAGTGCTTTTGGATGGTCTGCTTCTGTTCCTCCTTGTGGATGAATTGGTCGCCCGAAACGACCAACCCTTCGTATACGGTTTCTTGGGAAGGAATGGCGGCTTTCACGATTTCCGCCAATCGGAGGTCTGCCTCCATTACGGTGACGCCAAGAGCGGAGACGAAACCCCGTGGCAAACCGATGGGTTCTATGTCGATGTCCCATTCTGCCGTGCTTGTGGAGACGACAAAATCGCCGATGTGTAACCCTGGAGCCAAGCCACCGGCACATCCTGTGTTGTAGATGCACGAGACATGGAAGTTAGAAATCAAGATTTGGGAGGAGAGTGCCGCACTGACCTTCCCGATGCCGGAACGGGTGAGGACCACCTCATAGTTGCCGATCTTCCCCGTGTGGAAGGTGGTTTGGGCGATCGTCTCTTCTTTCCTGTTTACGATCGCATGCTTCAGGATCTCCATTTCGGAATCCATGGCGGCAATTATTCCTATGGAGCCATTGACTATTATATCGCTTAATCTCATCTGACTTATAATTTTTTTGAATGAATGGGCCTAATTTTTCTTTGGCCAGTTGATTAGATATAGTTTTGACTTGGCACGGGTAAAGGCGGTATAGAGCCAGCGCAGGTATTCCGTGTTTACCATCTCCTCTGTGAGATATCCTTGGTCCAGAAAGACCGTCTCCCATTGTCCGCCCTGAGCCTTGTGGCAGGTGACGGCGTAGGCGAATTTCACTTGGAGGGCATTCAAGTAGGGGTCTTCACGCATCTTTTTCATGCGTTCCCGCTTATTGCCAATATCCATGTAGTCCTCTTGGACAGCTTGGAAGAGTCGGTTTTGCTCGTCGTAGCTGAGGGCTGGGGCTTCGCTTTGGAGCGTGTCCAATATAATTTTGGCCTCGATCTCAATGTCGTAGTCCGGAAAATATAGTTGTGCGTCAGCGAACCGGAACCCATAGAGTTCCCGTTTGTTGCGTAGGCGTTTCACTTCGGCGATGTCTCCGTTGGCGATGAAGTCGAGTTTTTCAAACTCTTTCGACCAGAAGTAGTTGTTTTTCACCACCATGAGCAGGTCGCCGGTCGAGAGTTCCTCCTCGCGGTATAGGATGCGGTTGCGGATGCCGTTGTTGAAGATGTTGGCCCTTTTGTTGGAGCGGGAGATGACGATGGTCTCGTCCATACCCACTTGCGAGAAGGAGGAGGAGAGGGCGTCGATAAGTTCTTCCCCCGTGATGTGCTCTATGTCGGGATAGGAGTCGGTCTCCACTTCGGGGATTTCGCCTGATAGTCCCTCCAAAATATGGAGGCGTAGTTTGGTGGCGTTGTAGAGGATGCCCGATTCGCAGGCTTGTCGGACCACGTCCGTGAGGCGGTATTCGGTGACAGGGAATCCGTAGCCCTCCAAATGTCCTTTTTCCAAGGCGGGACTCATGATTTGGCCGACAGGCGGGAGTTGGGCGGTGTCTCCGATGAGGATCAGTCGGCAACCGTCGCCTCCGTAGACATATTCGATGAGGTCGTCCAGCAATCGGCCGGAACCGAAGTTGGACTCGCCCGAGGCGTTCGCAATCATGGAGGCCTCGTCCACCACAAAGAGAGTGCTCTTGTGTAGGTTCACGTTCAGCGAGAAGCTGCCGTTGATTTCGCCTCCCACTTGTTGGCGGTATATTTTTTTGTGGATGGTGTAGGCTTGTTTGCCGGAATAAGAGGAGAGGACTTTCGCCGCACGGCCTGTCGGAGCCATCAGGATGATGGGTTGCTGCAATTCGTCCATGGCTTTGATGAGGGCAGCGATGACGGAGGTCTTACCGGTGCCGGCGTATCCCTTCATCAGGAAAATGCCTTGGTTGCGGTCCATGACGAAAAGGGAGAGTCCGCGGATGAGTTCGTCTTGCTGTTGGGTGGGGGTGTGGGGAAAATGTCCAATTACCCGATTGTATAAGAAGTCGTTTATCATCTTGTTTTTTGTAGAAGTGAGGGTTCGGTAGTCGTCGTGCCGTTTCATTCTCTGGCAAGAGGGCGACTAAGGCGGAACCAACGATTAAAATTACCGTTATTTTGCGGTTCCTGCAATAAGATCCGTCGGCTTTTTTAAATATTTGTGCTTATGAAGGGAAAAACTTTGGGCGAAAGGTTTCATTATCGTTATTTCTTTTTTAAATTTGCACGTTAAACATAGGCAGAAAGCAAAAAATAATAAAAAATAATATAATATGAGAATTGTTTTCAAAAGCTTGTTGATTGTTGCCAGCATATTGATGGCATACATGTGTTACAGCAGTATAATGACTCCAATCGAGTTCAATGAGAAGAAGGCACAGAGGGACAACGCAGTTATTCAACGCCTCAAGGACATTAGAAAGGCGCAAGTTCAGTACAAGGAGTTGCACGGTAAGTATACGGCAAGTTTCGATACCCTTATTTATTTCATCAACAACGAGCAGATTCCTGTAGTCATGAAGTTGGGTGAATTGACAGACCATCAATTGGAGAAGGGTTTGACGGATTCCATCGCATTGAAGTTGTCTACGCCTGAGGAGGCTGCAAAATACGACATCGAGGATCTTGATCAATTCCTTGCAAACTTCAGACGTGATACATCGTATGTTAGCGTAAAGAAGTCTTTGTTCGGTGAGAACTATCCAGGCTTGGATTCTTTGGCTTATGTTCCTTTCACGAACGGCCAGAAGTTTGAGATGGCAACGGGCGAGTATGTCACTAAGTCAAATACAAAAATTCCTTTGTTCGAGGCTAAGGTTCCTTATAAGGTCTATTTGAATGGCTTGAATAATCAAGAGATTATAAACTTGGTAAAGCAAGCTGAGACTTTGGGCCGTTACGAAGGACTTAAGGTGGGTGACATCTACGAGTCTAACAACAACGCAGGTAACTGGGAGTAATGCAGCAAAAGGGAGTGTTGACGGAAATCGCCGACAAGGCTTTTGACCTGTCTAATACGATAGAATATACAATGTCCATTCGGTTTATACCGAATGGATTTTGTTTTATTGTCTATGACCGTAAGAGGGATGGACTGCTCTATTTCATGGAGGTCTCTGAGCCTGGGAAAACTTCGGAGGAGGTTCTTTCTGCTTATGCGCAGACTCATTCCCTCTTGAAATCTCCGTTTTCGCAAGTGCTGTTTTTGGAGGAGGATTCGGACTACGAGTTGGTGCCGATGGACATTTTTCAGGAGTCGGACGCTCTTGCCGTTTGGAAACTGATGCGTGGCGGCTTGAAGGAGTCTTTGCAGCTTCAGGTGGATTCGTTGAAGGTTCTTGATGTGAATACCATTTATGCGCTCCAAACGGATTTCGTGCAGGCGGTTCGTGCTTCTCTTCCCAATGTGCGTTTTGTCAATCGCCAAAGCGTCTTCATCCAATTCTCCGTTATGGAGAACCGAAAGCATTCCGATGCGAACTTGTTCTTGAATCTGCACCGGGGATCGGTGGACTTGGTGGTCGTGGTCAACGGAAAACTCCAAATCGCCAATACATACCCTTTCCGGAATGAGGACGAATTCCTCTATTTTGTCTTGGGCGTCTATGATTTGTTCGGCTTGGATCAATATAAGTCGGTGACCACCGTCGGGGGAGTCCTCGATGAGGGCCTGCTCTCTGCCTTGAGGCGCTATCTGAAGAATGTCCGTATTGCGGCAAAGCCAGCTTCGCTTTCGGAAGCCTTCGAGAAGGTGGAAAATCCTGAACGATACTTGAATTTATTCAATATACCGTTATGCGTATTGTAAGTGGAATATACAAAGGCAGAAGGTTCAACCCGCCTGCCAATTTGAAGGCGCGTCCAACGACGGACATTGCCAAGGAGGGCTTGTTCAATATCATGAACAATATGGTTGATTTCGAGGAGTTGAAGGTCTTGGATATGTTCGGGGGCACGGGCAATATCAGCTTGGAGTTTGCTTCTCGTGGTTGCCGTGATATAACCCTTTTGGAGCTGAACTCCATCAATTATTCGTTTATTAAGAAGGTGATTGCCGAATTGGGTGTGGAAAGCATCAATGCCTTGAAGACGGATACGTTTAAGTTCATTGAGCGTACGGGGGCAAAGTATGATCTGATTTTTGCCGATCCTCCTTACGACCACAAAGAGTTGCCGAATATTCCGGATAAGATTTTTTCCTATGGCTTGTTGGCTGAAGAGGGCATGTTGATTTTGGAACATCCGAAAGATTTCTCATTCTCTTCCCACCCGCATTTTTATGACCATCGGAACTATGGTCATGTCAATTTCTCATTTTTCAAGTGATTTATGGTGACGAAGATTGTTTTGGAGAAGATGCGCTTCCACGCTTTTCACGGTGTTATGCCGGAGGAGACGGTGGTGGGAGGTGAGTATGAAGTCTCCCTCTCTCTCGATGTAGATTTTTCCCAAGCTATGGCGACGGACGATTTGGAGGGGACAATCAATTATGCTGTTGTGTATGATTTGGTAAAGAAGGAGATGCATGTTCCTTCAAAACTGATAGAGCATGTGGCGGGTCGTATCCTACAATCGGTGAAGCAACGTTTCCCTCAAATTGAAGAAATTGAGGTCAAGGTCTCTAAATTGAACCCGCCTGTGACGGGCGAGATGGATCGGGCAACGGTGGTGGTTCGGTCGTGATTGTTATGAGGGTAAAAAGAAGAGGAGGATTGTCCCTCTTCTGAACAAACCTCCTTTAGCCCTTTTGGAGTGTGTTCCCATGCCACATTCATTCCCAAGGCTATACGGATAAGCCATTCATGGCACCCATGATGAAAAGTTATTGGCTTTTTTATTTCAGTGTTCATCTGGCAAGCGGTTAAATGTCGTATCGAATCTCATCTTTCTATTTTATCTTCTCTTTTTGTTGTCAATTCTCCATTTTGTGCTAACTTTACCCATAAGAGCAGATTAGGACTGTCTGACTCCTTGTGCAAGTCGGTTGGCTCATTCTTTTCCGAAACAAATTGGCACGAAGCAAGGTGCAATCCTTGGTGAAGTGCGAGGACTGATTACTATTTAGCATGAAAACAAGAACTTTCATATTATTCGTTTTGCTGTCATGGCTCTGCTCCTTCGCTGTGTCAGCGCAGAAAGGTCTTTACATTCCTCGGGAATGGAAAAACAGGACGGATACTTTGATTTATAGTGAAAACGACCCGAACAATCAATATACATGGTCCAAAACACGCTCGAAGGAGAGCGACAATTTCATCGTTTATTGGGATAAGTATTATGGTAACACGAACCCTACGTATGCTCCTTCTGCCTACAGCGTGGATATTGATGACTTGTTGAAGAAGTGTGAGGGGTTCTATGCCATGAACATCGGCAGGCTTGCCTTTTGCGACGAGGGTAACTCCAACGTTTCGAAATATAAGATGATGATTCTCCTCAACCATACGACGGAGTGGGTCTGTTACGGAGGAGGCTACGATGATGTCATCGGTGCTCTTTGGCTTAGCCCCAGGACTAGTAAGCCCGTCGGTCATTCGGTGGGTCATGAGGTCGGCCACTCCTTCCAGTATCAGGTCTATTCCGACCTTAAGGGCTATTCGGGTTTCCGAACCGCCATCGGAAACGGTTCTACCTTCTGGGAACAGACGGCCCAATGGCAAGCTAACCAGTCGTATCCGGATTTGAAATGGGAGCAGAGTTGGAACTTGTTTAAAAACACGCACAACTACGCTATGACGCACGAGTGGCATCGGTACCAATCGTATTGGTGGCACTATTACCTCGCAGAGCAGTATGGCATCGATGTCATCGGAAAACTTTGGCGATTTAATCCTGGCTATGGCGCTGACCCGAACGAGAGTTTTATGAAAATGATGAACATGAGCGTGGCGGATCATTATATGGAATACTTCCATTATGCGATGGAAATGGCGACAATGGACATGGAAAATGTGCGTGATGAGGCAGCAAATTATATCGGTACGCTCCGATATGATTATTGTGCCTTGGGGGGCACGAAGTATCAGGTGACCTATAGCAGTTGCCCTCAAAGTACGGGCTTCAACATCGTCCAACTTAATGTGCCGAAGGCGGGTACGGAAATCTCGACTCATTTCACCTCGTTGGCGAAAGGCGCGCCTCTTTTGGCTGGAGATGCAAAGCAGTATTTCAACGGAGAACGATTTGTCGCAGCAAACGTCTCCACCTATAACCTCTTCCCTCAATATTCGTCTCGTGGCTTCCATCTTGGCTATGTGGCTCTTATGGACGACGGTTCAAGAAGGTACTTTTATGAAGAGACGGTCTATTGCTCCGATGCCGACGCAAATGCCGAGGCGAGCGCCGATGTGAGTTGTGTGGTGCCGGAGGGTGTGAAGAAATTGTTCTTGGTCGTCTCTCCCGCTCCGTCGGAGTATATCCAACACAAATGGGATGAAGATATAACGAATGATGACCAGTGGCCTTATACGGTTGAGTTCAATGGAACGAATCTTTTCGGGGCGGCGGATATCTCCAATGCGGAGGCCATCAGCGACGTGGAGATCGCTTACGATGTCTATTTCCCTGCTTCGTCGAGCGTTTATCAAGGAATCAGTTTGAAGGTGGAGGGCGCTGCCGCATCGAGTTTGGGAACGGCTTTTCAGATGCAGGCATCGGCTGTGGGTGCCCTGCTTACGAAATGGACGAGTGCGGGACCGACCGATGGACAGGCTATGTTCTATGCGGTTGATGCCAATGGAGCGATCAACAACTCCGCCTCATCCGCAAATGGGTACGGACATTGGTTCTCGGCCGCAGGCAATCGGTGCGACTATGCGTCGGGTTACGTTTTCAGTGAGTTCGATGCCAACAGTCTTACCTTCTCCCTCGGACAGTATCCGGGCAAAGTGAAAAACGGTTCCGACTTCACCATTCGGCAAGCCATCAAATATCAGAAGGGGGGCAAGACGGCCGTGGCTACCTTTGTCTTCCATATTCACATCACGGATGGGCGTACGGGCTACGAGTTGAAGGAGGAGATCACCCGGTTGCCAATACTTACTTCTGATGAGGCACAACCAGTCGCTATTTTTACGATTTCCGGTGTGCGGATTCCTTCGTTGAGGCAGGGCTTCAACCTTCTGAAGATGGACGATGGCAGTGTGCGGAAGGTGATGGTGAAATAACCGTAGAGGCAAGGTATGCCTTGCCTCTACAAAACGTTGCGGTTATTCTTCATAATAGGTGTACGTAATGTAATAGATGGAGAGTCCATAATCTATTTCGATGGCATTCCCCATCTTGTCATATTTTGTTTTTGTAATGTGAAATTTCCCCTCAATCCAATCCTTTTCTTCTTTCTCTTTTGAAATCAGACAATTCTTGGCATCGTAATGGTAGGTAAGCCTTCTTTGCACTTTTCCCTTTAGGGAGGCGATTTCCGACACCAAATTGTGTCGTTTGTCGTAGCGGTATTCTATTTTGTCAATATCCAAGAAGGAATCATTTGCAATATATCCATCCTCCGATACGATAGAAAGCAGTTGCCCCCGTTTATTATAGGTGTAGAGGGTTTGTGTCTCTTTCTGGGAATTTTTATATTCCACAATGGAGAGGATGTTGCCTTTGGCGTCGAATTTTGTGACAGTTTGGACCGTGTCTGGTTTTTCCCCATTTCTCCCGTCAATTGTCGTGATGACTTTCTCATTTTTATTGCAGATTTCCTTCCTTTTGTGGATTCTGACAAGTTTCCCGTCTCTATATTCTACTATTTCAATAGGCTCTGATGTATTGTCGTTTCCGTATCTCTGTAAATAGGAGAAAGTCTCTTTCCCGTGTGCGTCATAGTGGGTATACTTCCACTCGATTATTTTGTTCTTTTCATTGCGTTTTTCTACTTCTTCCGTATGCTCAATGAATCCCTTTTCTACAAAGAAATAATTGGTTTTTAGGCTTCTATCCCCGTATTCATAAGTTCTTATGAGGGAGGGAGTGGAAATGTTGTCCTCAAAATCGAACTCTGATAATCCGGGTATTTTTCTGTCTTCATCTTCCTTTTCTCCATACAAATCGTAAGCGGAGGAGTCTGCCACGAGCCTACCTATCGAATCGTACTTATGGTAGGAGACGAGCGTGTCGTCGTAATACTCTTCTGTCAATTTGTCCCATTGGTTGTATCTCTTTTTTGTGCGGTGCAGGGGCTTTTGTTCTTTGTCTAAGATGACAATGGCGGTGTCGTTGCCATTTTGGTCATAGTACGTATATCTGTATTCTGAGATTTCTTTGGGTGATTTGTAGGATATACGGTATTGTTCTTTCCCTTGTGAGTTATAGAGAATTTTGGATTTTAGGTGTTGCTCTTCTTGTAGAATACCGTTCTCCGAATAGATGTATTTGTCGTCTATGACGGGATGATTATTCCACCTACGAACCATTTTAAACTCCACCAGTTTCCGTTCTCCGTTGAACCTTTCATATTTTTTGAATGCGTATAGTCCAGGGTCGCATGTCTTACTCTCCATCAACATACACTCTTTTTGCTGGTCAAAGATTAGGTACCAACTATTTGAGGTGTCTTTCTCCATCTTTTTGTTGCCGTGCTTGTCTTTGTAGATAGAACGGCTTACCTTATGCACGGTTTTGACGTTTCCCTTATACGTATATTCTTCGAAATCACCATCGTGAATAAGGCATTCCGTGCAAGCCCAAATGGAGGTGGTTACATTTAGGAGGAGAACGAGGAGTAAGATGCTTCTTTTCATGGGAGGAGTTTTAAAGGGTTATTGGATTTGGATGTCGGCGTAGAGCGAATCTAAGGTTGCCCGTTTCTGCCGAAGGCTCTGCACCCATTTCTCCTGTTCCGTCTTTTCGTCGATGGAATGGGCATGGAATACGTCGTTGATCTTTTGCGTGTAGGTCTCCTGGATGAATTTCTTCAGGGAATCCCGACCGTAGGTATCCTCCATATAGTAGAAGAATTGTTCGCCGGCCCAATAAGGAGCATTGGTCTCCTCTGGGAAGTTTTGGCTCAAGCGGCATTTCCCCTTTATGAAATCAATTTGGTCGTTTGTTGGGAAATAGCGAGGGTCGCTTCCCTTATTACGTTCACAACAGAAATCGGCCAATCCTTCCTTTTGCCAATTGTAATATTCAATCTCCTTCGAGTAGTCTATCGAGGTATTATAGACATAATGGTTCATCTCGTGGAGAAGGGTGAGGACATACCCGTTTCGGCGGTCCTTGCTCTCAAACAGACATGGGTTCAGAACAATGCCATCCGTCTTACAACCGGCGAGGCTGATGGTACATATGGTGAGTCCGATGGTGCCTTTGTCAGAGAAGGGTTGCCCGAGTATTTTGCTGATGACGTTGGTATATTCGGATTCAGTGACGGGCAGATAGATGCTGAGTTTTCGGTCGTTCACGTCAGCCGGGTAGTAGTATTTCCCCATCAACTCAGTCAGGATGGGGATGTTCTTGTTGGCTTCGCGGACGATGTCTAACGCCCTTCCTTGCCAGAGGGCCTCCTTGTCGCGGTGGTAGTAGACGATGAAGTATTCGTCTTCCTCTTTCGACCAACTCTCCTCCTCCAGATTGCCGAGGTCGTTTTCGTTGCTCCAACTGCCACCTCCGTTGATATCGACGATGATACCACTATTTATGCCGCCTAGTCGATTCAAGACGTCGAGTGTGCTTTTCGGGATGAGGCTGTATTTTAGGGGCGGTCGGTCTTGCCCTGTTTTGTAAACTTTACCCACGAAAAAGGCCGTCACACAGAAGATGGCGGTTAGGACCACTAATGTTGGAATTGTTTTTCTCATAATGCTATTTCTTCGAGAGGGGGTTGCGTTCCCCGCTTTGGGTTATTCAGACGGACAATGGTTAGAGCAACTCTTCTAAATCCTCATCCTCGTCTGAGTCGGCGAGAAGTTCTACTTTCGTTTCGAAATCCTCTATCCGCATATCTTCAATGATGTTGCCGAGTTGGAATCCGTTGTTGGTTGTCTCGCAAAAGATATAGAGCCGGTGGTTGTGTTCCAGCGTGGTTCTCTTGGAGATCTCCTCTGGGGAGAAATATCGGCTGAGCCATCCGTTTGAATCAATTTCGATGCCGATGGCAGCGTGTTGGTATTTCTCGGAAGAGAGGAACAGCACGTTGTATCCCATGTTGTGGAGAAGCATGGCGGCTAGGAAAGCCTTGCTGTTGCTGTCTCCTTCTTGGTCATACAAGGTCTCGTCGGGGTAGCGGACGTAGTCTACGGCGTATTGGATGCTCTTGCTGTCCTTGCTTTGGACGAATGCGATGTTGGGCTCTTGGACGAAGTCGAGGGCGAACTGCAGTTTCTCCATCTCGTCGAGGTGGGTGATGCGGCTCTCGTTGTCGATGTAGCTGGCGATGTAGCGCGTCCGTTCCATCATGGTTGCGTTGGTGAGCATCTTTTTGATCATGGAGTTGATGCTGTCGTATTTGTTTCTCCCTTTTTGTTGCATGAAGTAAGGGTTCTCTTCCCGTTCGATGGTCAGTTCGTCCAAGTCGAATAGCAGGGTGAGGTTGCCTTGTATGTTCTTGCCCAGGTGGGCATCCAAGTCCCAATTGAAGGTTTTGGATACGTTCCCTTTGGGTGCGTTCAGTAACGAAAACTCTTTGCTGGTCTCGTCTTCGTCCTCTTCGATCCGCTCCTCATCGTAGTTGGTGATGATGGTCCACGGCTTCTTGGCACCTTTGGAAAGCTTGTTCTTGCTTATGCCGAAACTTATGGCAAGAGCCAAAGGCAGGAAGTCGAAATCGTAGTAGTTGAAGGAGAAGTAGATGCAAAGGGCAATCAATGCAGAGATGAGATAGTCCATTTTCCCCACTCCGATGCTTTTGTTGAGCATGTCCAATTGAGGTTGGAAACTCTTTCCGTTCTCAATGGCGTTGATCTTGATTTGGCGGATGATGGTCCATAGACCGAAATAGCAGCCCGTCAGGATGATTACGCCTTGCCAATCCTCTCCGAGGAGGGTCCGATGGAGCAGGCACGTGTAGAAGAAATAGAGAATCAGGAACAGGACGCAGTAGACAATGCTGGAAAGAAGGGCCGTGTCGTTCCATCCGTAGGCTGGATCCTTATAGATGGAGCTCCGCTCTTTCTTAGGCCCGTAGAGTTTGTAGAAGAGGGCACCAGCGCAGGACTTGGCTTCGGTCGAGATGCAGTGCGTGTCGCGGAAGCAAATTCCCGAAAGACGGGCTTCGGCGACTCTCTTCTTGAAGGGGTCTTCCTCTTCTCCCGTGCCGGGTTCGCCCAAGAAAGCGTCCAACTTGCAATCGAGCCAGAGGCTTCTCCAAGTACGTTCACCCCTTACGGTCGGAACGTTGGGTTTTGACGGCCTGGCGGTATATCCGATGGCTTTCGCTTTGCCTCCCCGCAAAGTCTGTTTGTAGATGATTCCTTTGTTGTCGATGTAACCTCGTAGTTTATATTCGGTGTTGGAATCGTCGTCGATGTCTCCGTTTAAGAGCCATACTTCGGGGCGGTCTTCTTCCCCCTCGTTGAGCAGTCGGGCCACAGGCTTATTTAACCCGTCGTGCGTAAGCCGCATTTCGGGAGCCTCATTTTCCTTTTCGTAGCCCATATAGGCAAACGAGCTGAGTTTGTTGCCGTTTGTTGCCACGCTGATCCATGTCTTGGGACGGATATGCTGTATCAACAAGTAAAGGCAAATGATACCTGCTGCAATGAGGAGAAATTGTAATCTGTCTATATCGTCAAACATTTCCTAATTATTTGTGTTTAACTTCTCTCTGAATTTGTCTCGTTTGTCCAACCAACGACTGAGTTGGGTTCCGTCGAACAGTTTCATCCATTCGGTCGACTTGTCGTCTTTGCACATTGCCCAAAGGATGAGTGAGGAGGTCGAGTTGATGTAGGAGGCAATCTCTTGCTCCTCGGCTTTCTTCTCTTCGCTTTCCTCTCCTTCGAGGGTTGGGGCTTTCTTCGTCGATACGACATCCTTTTTGAAATTAACCCTATCCCGTACGCGCAGGTCGAAGTCTTCGGCAGGCAGGATTCGGTTGAGGGCTATTGTGTCGAAGGTGCGCCAACGGGTGACGAATAGGAATTTCTCGAAGAGTTCCTTGTGCTCGTCGAATTGGTATTGGACGCTGTGGTTCGGGAAGAACCCGCTGAACAACGGGAGGAGGTGTTGGCTGTTGGCCTTGACGTCTGCCGTCTCCGTATCGGCTGAGCTGGTGAGCTCTCCGTTGGTGGCTGCTTGTCGCAAGAGAGGTAGCAACAGATCTTCGTTGTTCTTTTTTCGAGCGTAGGCGCAAATCTTTTCGCCAATGGTCGGGTATAGGCGAGGAAGAATGTCTTTCTCAAGGTGCTCATCCAACAGGGTGTAGAATGACTCCTTGTTTTTCTCCCAAGTCTCTCTTTGGATCTTCGCCTTCTCTTCTTTGGAGATGAAGACGGAGTAGCCTAATGTCTCGTCGAATCTTCGTTCGTGCAATTCATCCACCTTCACGTCGTTGAAGAGTTGCATAATGGTGTCTTTGTAACTGTGCAGCAGTTGGTAATGGTCTTCCTTGTCCAACTCGTTGATGTATTGTGGGGCAAAGTTTATGTATATCTTGCTGCACTCGTCATCTTCTTCCGGAATCAGTGGCTCTCCGTTGAACGAGCCGTTGATGAGCGGTTGGTTGAAGAAGGTTTGAGGAAGGGTCAAACTCTTGAAGAGGTCGTTTGTTCCCTTGGAATTCAATTCTGTTTGAATCAAGTCGCAACGTTTCACATATTCGTCACTAAGTTGCATCAGGTAATCGTAGAAGAAGAACATTTCCGATTGAATCCTGTTGGCGATACGGGCGTATGCGTCGTGCAAGTAGTAGGCCGTCAGTTTCCGCTCCTTCTGTTTCCGTTTGCGGTGTTGGAGGAACATGTCGAGTAGTTGCCACAAGAAAGGAAGCATGAAGAGTCCTTCCGACCAATAGAGGGCATTGCTTTTGATGTTGCCCAAGTCGATCAAGGCCGGGGAAAGCATGGTCAAGATCGGCATGATGGCCAATACGAGGACGATGCCCAAAAGGAAGGAGCGTCCGATTCGGCTGAGGAGGGTAGCCTCCTGCTTAAGGATGTTGGTCAGGTCGGTCTGGGCCGACTGTTTCATCTCTTCGCACTGGTTCGAGCCCGAACGGGAGTTGAGGTCTACCTTGTATCGGTCGTGGTACTCCTCGAAATGGTCTTTTAAGTTCTTGGGTACGTTGTATTCGATGAGGTGGAGCCAAATATCCTGTTCGATGCGGTTTTGTACCTCCCCTTTCTTTAGCCCGAGCTTTGTCTTGAAGGCTTTCAGATTCTCTTTGATGCGGTAAATGACTCCGGTGTGGGCATTGCTGCTTGAGATCTGTTTGGCCAAGGCATTGGGCAAGCTGGATTCTGTGAAAATCTTTTGGAGTTTCCGTCGCTCTGCGCTGATCTCCTCCAATTCGTCTTCCGACTCTTTGTTGATGATTTCCAATATCTTGAGACGGAGATCCGCCGGATAATATTTGAGATAGTGGTTGTAATAGAGTCGTCTGAGTTTTTTCTTGTAGAAGTCGGCTATCGGGTGAGGGGATGGCTCCGGAAGCTTGGCTTTCGAGAGGTCGAACGTGACGCTCTGGAAATTTTTGATGATTTGTTGGACGTCGATCTTATCGTATTCGAAGAAATCCTGTCCGTCTACTTGTTCTGCGTCGCCAGGCTCTTTTAGGGTGGCAATCAGTTGGTTGGCCACCGATAATTTGTCCATCTTGTCTTGAATCTCCGTGTCGAAGAAGCAAGAGGCGACGCCCAAGGAGAAGTAGAAATGGTCGTCCGAACTGCTGCCGCTGATGAGGGGATGTACGTTGTCGCAGGCGAAATAGAGGTGGATGAGGCTCTGTAGAAGAAACTCAGCCTGTTGTTTCCTATTCAGGATGGGATAGAAGTTTTCCGTCCTGTTTTGTACGTCTTGAAAGAAGAACATGCGGTCATAACCACGGATGGAGGTGATGTTGTGTTGCACCTCTATCTCTTTTAGCGTCAATAGGATGGCCTGTCGGTCTTTCATCTTCATGCTGTTGACATTCGATGGAATGTAGAGCATTCCGATGATAGCCATACCTTGGTGGATGTGGTTAGGCATGATTCGCCCCTTCTCCTTTTGGAGCATGACAGCGATGGAGGGGAAAATCAGGTTTGAAAAGGCCTCCGTAGCATCGCCGATGACGCAGATGTTGAGCGTCATGGAGGAGAATGTGTTGCTATGCCTCAACATCTTTATGAAGTTTTGACCAGCCTTGACCAATTTTTCCTGAATCTCGAAAATAAAGTCCGACATCTTTTCAATGTCTTCTTTTTCAATGTTTTCGAAGTCATTATCTAATTGGGTGTAAAGCCACATCTCTTGCTTTAGGTGCTCCGGATTATCAAAAAAGTCCTCCGACTGTCCTTGCATTAGGACACCCTCCATCTGACCGATCAAACTTTGAAAATAAGTTTGCCGGTCAGTCTTTTTTGTAATATCTATGATCCAAAGAGGAAGCATGTTGTATCTTGTTATTTCCCGATGAATTTGTACACCAAGTCGTATTCGTTACGGATGATGTTGAAGAAGATGTTGAAGAGGCGTTTGTCTCCCTCTGTCGGAGCTTGTTGCTTTTGTGTGCTCAACTTCTTCAAAAGGCTCTTTTGTTTCTCGATGTAATACTTCTTGAGAATCTTCTCGCCGTCATAGACGATTGCTTTGCCCTCTTCGTCGAGGAGAGGCTCGTTGTTTTCGCTGAGGGCGGTCTTGTGTTGACGCAAGATGGCCTGCATGATGTTGTTGAGTGTCTCTCCGAAACGGTGGTTGTAGTAGAGTTCGAAGAACTTCTCGAATCGTTCGCTGAAGTTGATGCCGCTGATTTCGTCGAACATCAAGCGACCGTTGTCTACCTTGCGTAGGCAAAGTTCGCCATTGTGGATGGAGAAGGCCTCTGGACGTGCCACCTCGAACGAGGATGGATTCTCCTCTGTGGTGAGGTACATGGAGGTCTCGAATGAGTCTGGATCGTACTCGTCTTTGTAGAAGAGTGGCTTCAGTTCCTCTTCGAACTCCTTCAAAAGCAACATCTTTGCGAACGTCTTGTGTTGAGGCAAGATTTCGTCTGGGAGGTTCTCAAGGGTGATGTTACCCAAGAATTGGGCAAAGTCGTGGTGGAAGTGGTACTTCTCACGGAACGATGCCTTGTTGTATACCATTTCGATGTTGTCGTAGATGCGGTAGTCGCGGAAGGCGAGTCCGTATTTAGACTTCAAGACGAGGGCTGAATTCACATCGCCTCCAGCCACGAAGCGGTGACGTGTGTTGCCGTCCTCGTAACCCAACATCTCTTGTGCCAAGTCTTTGTCTGGTGCGACGAAAACCAAGTGCTCCTCTTTCTTCGTCACCTCGATACGGTTGGTGTTGTAGTTGAAGAAGAGGGCAGGGCTCAGGCTTCTGCGTACTTCGTCCTTTTGCTCGTTCGGAAGGTCGCGGAAGAAGTGGGAAACCTTCTTGTTGAACCAATTCTCTTGGATCTTTGTGTTTTCCCGAGTGGCGCGGTCGAGCACTTTTTGGGCAAAGGTGATGAAATCTTCGAGGATGGTCTCCGGTTTCTTCTCTTCCAACTTAGGGTTGGCGAAGAAGCGGCAATCTTCCACGATTTCGTCGTTCTTCTTCTTTTTATCTTTCGAAATGAGTTTTTCCGTGAGGATATATTGTCCAGCAACAAGATCGTCATGCGTCTTCTCGTTTTTGCTTTCGTAGATGCCTTCCAAGATGAGTTTGGTGATGGAAGCTCTGTCTGGCGTCTCTTGGGCGTCCTCTTCCGCTTTGATGATGTTACGGTAGCAACGGCTGAAGAAGTTGTTTGCCTTCCAACCATTACCGCTACAGATCTCTTTGAGCATAGGGAGGTAGACGGTCGTCACATCCAAGGCCGTATTTCCAAATTCAGTGGAGAGACGGTCGTAGTAGCGGACTGCCGCTTCGTTCATCTCCGAAGCTTTGTCTTTGAATACCAATAATTTGCTCTTTAACTTAGCGATCTCGTCGCTCTTCTCGTTGTTGCAGAAGTCGCCCAACAAGTCGTGTGCCCAAATATTGATCTCGTGTTGGATGAGGGAGGAGATGTAGGATTCGGCCTCCGAACGATATTTTTGGATGTCTGGGTTGTTGGAGCCCAATCGTTCTCCGAGGGTGATCTCCTCGGCCTCTTTTTGGCATCTCTTGCATTGTTCGAACTGTGCATCCAACTCGTCCTTCTCGTTTTGCAGGTTGGCTTCGTGTCTGTCGAAATTCTCTTTCGTGTAGGCGCGGACCATGTCGATGGCGTTGAGCGTGTAGACGAGACCGTGTTCTTTGATCCAGCTCTCGGCTTGTTTCCACATTCCGGAAACGATGCGTTGTTTGTATTCCGACCGTTTTTCCGGTGTCTTGCTTGCGGAACGGATGGAGCTGAGGACGCTTTCAACTTCGCCTTCGAGATTCTCCCATTTCATCTCGCTTGGCAATTGCTCTTTCTTCTCGATAAGGGAAGGATTCAACGTCTCGTCGAGGATGGCATCTCCTTTGGCGGCTAGTTCCTTGGCGAAGGTGCCTTGGATTTTCGGATCCAATTCGCGGAAAAGCTTCTTGTATAGCGTTTCTGCTTGCGATTCAGGGATTTGATTCTCCTTGTCGTCGGCGTTGATGAGCCAGCTTCTGAGAAGGTCGCGTTCGAAACGGCCCCTGAAATATCTTGCGAATTGGTCGGTTGGCTTATGGAGTTGGACGTAGCCCATTGGGACGAGGAAGTCTTCGTGGTTACGCTCCATGATGTCGTTCATGTAGTTGTCGATGTCCGAGCGGAAGGTTTGACCACCAGCTCCTTCATGCAGGATGTAGAGCATCTCTGCCGTGTTTCGGTACATGACGCGGGTGCTTCCCAAAGAGGTACCTTTGTCTGTTTGAATGTCGATAGGGATCAGATAGTAGAATGGACAATATCTGCGTTTGCTGTCGACGAGGTTATAGTCGTTCAAGAAGGCCATCCTGTGCATCACGGTGTTCTGCTTAGGGCTGAGGCTCATCTCTTTGAATGCTTGGATCTCTTGGAATACGGCGAATGCGTTCAGGGCATATTTCTCTTCTGTCGCATTGTAGTCGATGTAGACCTTCGGCATGTACATCGTGAGGATGAGTTGCGGATCACCGCTGCCCACGATCTGTTTGTGCATTTGGTTGATGTGGTAGAGCACATCGTTGATAATACCACTACCAGTTCCACCGTTCGAACTGCCCACCACCCAATAGAAGATGGTGCAACTCTCGCCACCGAGGTTCTTCACGTCGTTGAGGGCGGAGATGCAGGACTGGAGCTTTGTTTGGAAGTCCGTCAAAGAGTGGGCAAAGGCGATACGTGATTTGATACGGAAGGCTCCCGCTCCGAAACTTAGGGGTTGGTCAGGAATTTTAACGGCCAATTCAGGGGAGCAAGCCTCCAAGATGCGTTTGTTGATGAGCGTCTCTTGGTCTTGTGTTGCCTCATAATAGATGGCTTGGGGATTGGCTTGTCCCAGATTGATCAAGTCTGATTGAGGATTGATGAAGGGCACGCGTCCGTCTTCAAAACTCTTCCTGTTATTATTGTTTGCCGAGTCGATGTCTCGTTGGTCTGTGTCTACGAAGAGAAAACGGTAGTTTTCGTTCATTGCTTCGAGGCGTGATTTTGTCGCTGTGTGGGTAGGATACCTGTTTGCATAAACTTTCTCCTTGATTTGGGAAATGGTCTGACAACCAGAACCTCCTAATCCGATAAAGATATGTTTTTCGTTTGCCATAATGTATGATATTTTTTTGTTGTTCAATTGAAGTGGGGCGCTATCTCATGGATTTCGAATAATCCCGCTGCCCGTATTGCTTTTTGTTTGACTAGGATATTGAATTTTAGTCTGTTACTTGAATCTCTTTGAGAAACTTATAGAGTCCGTAATTGGAACGTTAGCGAATGGGTAACATCCTCGTCGCTCTTTTTAGCTTTGCACCGTACGCTGAACGAAGTGCTTGACTGATAGTCGATTCGGCCGCTGGTGGCTCTGGCACCATTGTAGACGTATCCGTTGGAGCAGGACCATACGAAGTAAGGTCTCTTGAAGAGCAACAGCGGGGAAGGTTTCTCTTTCTTTATGGAGACAAGCCATTCTGCATCAGGGACGCGAATGATGCCACCCTTGCCGATGGAGGTGTTTTCCGCACCCGTAATCTTCTTCTTGAGGAGTTCGTCTCCATAAGGATCCTTGACGAAGACGATACCGTTCAGTCGCTCTTTTGAGTTGATTCTGATGGCTCTAATGACGAGGAAGATGTAAAGAAGGATGAGGGCTAAGATGAGGGCGGTAGCCCAAAGAGGCAGGAAGAAGGAGAAGACCCATTGGTCGATTGGATACTTCGTTCCTGTAAGAGGTTTCGTTATGCCCAGCTTGGCCAATTCATCGTCGCAGTTGGTCGGAAGGGAGACTCCAAGGTTGATGCTGTCGCAGAGGTGGAAGAATCCCCATTTTTTGTTCTTGATCTGGCCTAATTCCAGTAGTTGCTTCCGGTCACGAGTGTTGCCGTAGTTGGCTGTGTCGTTGAGGAAGTAGAAACCCTCTTCCGAGACGGAGGTGGAGTCTATTTTCATCACGGGATAGAGTCGGCCAGGGTTCCAACTGATTTCGGCGGTGGTCTTTCCGTCTATGTCCGTTTGGCTATTCATGGAGATCTCGCCGGCCTTGTTTTCCGCCGTTACGATGGCTTTTAGTTTGACCACGAGGATGTCGCGGCGCAGTTGCTCGAACCATTGCTCAATGGCGGCTTTCGAGTTTTTGGCGGAGACGATTTCTAACCCGTTCTCTGTGTCGTTGTAGACTTTGTCTCTCAATTGAGGAAGACAGTAACCCTTCAATGATTCGTTTCCTCCTGACTTTTCTTCCAGTTCGACGGCAATGTTCCTGACATAACATCCTTTAGAGGCGGACATATAGTTGGTCTTCATTTGGGCGAGCTCGCTATCTGTCAGTTTTCGGAAGTTGCCTCCGGGAGTCGGTATGTTGTTCTGGAAATCGGTGAAGGTGATACCGATGTTAACCTTGTATTCGTTGTTGGTGATGTAGGCCTGCGAAATGGCGTTGGTGGCCTTGAATATGTTCGTGTGGTCTCTAAAATCCTTGTCGTAGTTGGAGTTGGAGTAGAGAGACTTCATGTTGTTGCAAAGGTTCATCTTCATGTTACTGTCGATGACGCCGGAAAAGCCCAACGGATTTTTGGTGTCTGTTCCAAATGGGATGATCGTCACTTTGTCGTTGTCGGGCAAGGCTTGGATGAAGCGTTGTAGACAAGGCACCACAATACCTTCGAATTGGTCCATGGAACCAGAGACATCGATGGAGAAGACGTAGTGGGCATGGCATTTCCCAATGTCGTCATGGAAAATCCGAGTCAGTTCTGGGAACGTATTTTCGATGTATTCTAAGGACGAAGAGGATTGGGAAAAAACTGTTCCAATCGAGAAAATAAATAGATATATACTAAAAAAGAATCTTTTCATATATGATGAAGCCTTTTCAATTTTATCCGTTCTACAATTTTAATGATTTTTTGTGAATGGGCAAGCAAGGGAAAGGATATTCTTTAGAAAAAAGTGGTTCGGATGATTTTTCTCTTTTTGCGATCTGTTTGATTTTAATTCATTAAGAAGTTTCTAAAAAACGAGACAGCCCTACACTTCCATGCAGGGCCGCCTTGTTATGGTTGGGTCTTAAAATCCGCCACCGAAGCCACCGCCTCCGCTGAAACCGCCACCCATGGGCTCTGCACTGTAGGTTGCCATGTCTGATGACGATTGGGATTCGCCGATATTTCCTCCGATTGAAAGGACGGCCTTCGAGCCATCACTTTGCCTAAACTCGACCTCTTGCGTAGGAGCCGTTACCGTGCCACCGACATAGGCTTTAGGTCTCACGCTGCCGACGTAGATTAATTTGGAAGCTGTTTGCGTTGTCGTGAATGAAAGCAAGACTTCGTTGTTGTTCACCGTTGAGTACCGTGTGCCCGATGAAATCGAAGAGTAAGAGCTGGAAGTGGAGTTCGCAGGGATTGTCTCCGACTTGCTTCCGAACAACAGCAACTGAGCTTTGGAGTTCCATGCAGGCGACTCGTCACAATCGAGTGTGTTGCCGTTTGACTCGCAAACCACCACGCCACCTTGGAAAGAGATGGAGCCGTTCGAATCGATTACGTCCGTATCGTTTCCGTTGACATTCAAATAGTGGAAACCACCGTTCACAGTGAGGGTAGGGGTGCCTTTCCCAGAGGAAGAGGTGGATACATTCCAACCATCGTTGCTGGCGAAGACAGAAGTGATACCTCCATTGAAAGTCATAGTCACTCCTTCAAAGGCCTCGTAGGATTTTGATACAAGGATGTTGCCGTTGTTTATGGTGAAATTTTGTACCCCATGCATGCCTTGGTCGTAAGAGGCTGTGATTGAAATCTTACCTCCGTTGACTGTCACATCATTGCCTTTCACGCCTGTGTCGTAAGAAACGATGTCGAGCGTTCCGCTATTGATTATGACGCTGTTGCCACACTTGATGGCTTTAGGCGAGCAGTAAAATTTGCTTCTTGAGTTTTCTCCACCCTTGCTGAAGGTCTCATCTTTTTCCGTTCCTGCATTGATGGTCAATATCAAGTCTCCTGCGCTTCCTCCTTCTTTACCGATGGTGATTAGTTCGTCGCATGAGATGCCTTTTCCATGGGCAATGAAGAGGACGGTTGTTCCGCCTGTAATAGTCACTTCCACATCGCCTCTGATCCCCTTCGGTTCTGTGCTGTTGACGGTGGTCGTTGAGCCTCCGAAACTGCCACCAGGACCGCCGCCCCCGCCAGGACGACCGCCCCCGCCTCCCCAAGGATTGTTGGATCCGTTGGAAGAGATTGTGCTGGTGGTATAGTAGTAGCCGCCATTATCCGTAACTCTCACATTTCCGCCGGATATGTTGACGTAATCAGCCTTCAATCCTTTGGAGGCATTGCATTTTTCTCCCAAGGTGATAAAGAGCGAGCCTTCGGTGATGTTTATTTCTCGCTTTGCCTTAATACCGCAAGTGACTGCCGTGTCTGCCACCCCATTCACCGTGCCAATATGATCCGCACCATTCATTTCAACGACGATTTCGCCTCCCAACAGATGAATCACTGAATCGCAGAGAAGTGCTTTGCTGGCAATGCCATCGCCCGTCACCGTCACCTTCGCTGGATTGGCTATTTCGATGAGTTCATTGGAACTCAAAGCAGCGTTATAGCTGTAATCAGCCTCCTCTTCGTTATAGAAAGCTTCTGTCGCACTCAATTTTACTGTGACGTTACCATCATTAATGAGTAAAGCCTTGCCTCCCTTGATGGCTTTCGAACCTGCCTCGCTCACTTCAGCCTCAACTACGCCTCCTGCAATTTTAACGATACTGTCACATTTCAGGGCTTTCTTGTCTTCACTAGCAATCGCCACATGGACTTCACCGTCTTCTACTAAAATCACCTCGCTGCAATCCACGCCGTCGCCTGACGTTCCCGAAACGGACAATAGGCCTCCGTAGACTTCCAATCCATCGGCATTGATGCCATCGGATACAGCTCCTTCCACAGCGAGTTCTCCTGCATAAAGTTCTATCCTTTTGGAGGAGTTGATGGCATGCTTTTTATTTCCAGTAACTGTCAGTTTTCCAGCAGAGCCATCTTCGTTTATTTTCAATTTCGATTTTGTGTAAAAGGCCGCTTTCGTGCCGTTTTGGTCGCTATCCGTCAACGTCGAATTTCCTATCAGATGGAGTGCCGCCGTGTAGGAGTCGCCCGTTTCCGAAGCGTTCAAGGTGATGGCTGCCGAGTGGTTCGCCGTCAATGATAAGTTGTCCAACACCAGCGTATACCCTCTGTCGGGGACAAGGGAAAAGGAGCCTTCGGAAGAGGATCCTGAAAGATAGTACACAACTCCCTTCATATCGGCTGACGAGCGTAACGCCACGTTTGCCCCTTCTTGTTCTACCGAAATGGACGGGTAAGGATTATCCACTGTTACTGAGTTTCCGTTGTAGGTCACAAAAACGGTGTCTCCTGCCCCGGATTGGGTGAAGGTCGCGCTGTCAACATCCAAAATATCATATTCTGTATTGACACCCTCTATCGAAATCACTCCGTTGTGGAATCGGATGGTATCAATGTCACTTATAGGGAAAGATACAATGCTGCCTATGGATAAATGAAAATTCATTTGAGTCTGTTGCGCAAGCATAACCAACCCTATCAAAGTCGAAATGGCTAAAAAGAAATATCTTTTCATAACTTGCTAATTTTTAAATAACAACCACTAACTTTCAAAAAATAGACTCCCTTGGGGAGCGTCGTGAGATCTATCAAAGCACCATCATAAGCTTTGCCTTCTTGAACCAGCGTACCGCCTGCGGAATAGATGGAATAGGAGAAGACGCCCTCCTTGTCAATTCGCAAAGTGACCATACCATCGGTTGGTGAGGGATAAGCGGATATGGATGGGGAGGTGGATAAGATATTCTCCACTCCTGCTGTAGAGATTTCCGAAAGGGAGAATCTCAGCCTTTCGATTTTTGCCAATTCCACGGAGACAATGTTTCCATTGCCCAACGTGTCCAATACCAAAGATTCATTCGAGAAATAGAGTTTTCCCGAATCATGCATCGTGTAGACATCGGAGGTTGCCTCCTTGTCTATCGTCACCTTCGTCACCACCTCCGCATGGACAGATCCGGTAACAAAAGCAACTACCGAAAACATTCCGATAATTAAATTCATTCTGTTCATAACGTTCGTTTTATTTACACAGGCAACAGCTCAATTCGTTTTTGTCTATGCAATGTTCTGTATTACTAAGTCATAGGCAAATGTATGGCAGAAAAAAATAATGGAAAATTTATTTCAACGAATGGGCAATTATCTTGATGCAACGCCCTTTTTTCTTATAAAATACGAAAATTGGAACATTTGGCATGATTAAAATATACATTGTAAACTAAATGGGCATGGCTGGATATATTCGATTGGTTTTTCAGGGGGAGATTAATCAAGAAGTAAATATCGAAACGGTCAACGACGAACTTAAAAACATAGCACAGGTCGAGCACTCCAGGCACCGATGCTTTGAAAACTTTGTCGTTAATATGTTGGGTTGTTGTCGCATACTGCTTCTTCCTAAAAAACTGGCATCCATGTCGATCGTGAAATTGATAAACAATAGGCTCTCTTTTGATTACAATTCATTGAACTTACGTTATTTGCTCCTATTCTGCCTGCTCTTTCTAGACGAGTCTCTTCTCGCCCGAAATGGCAATTCTGAGCTATTCCGCCAAATATCTTTTATCACATGAATTGTATCTGCCTGAAGGTCATATTTTTTTGACAAACAATGTTCTTTGGTATCCCTCTATGTAATAAAAGTTAGTGAACTCGCCGCAAAAAGGCTCCCATTTTGTTGCCTCTCTTCTGTGTGCCCCTTTCTTAACCCAATAGCAAAGTTTATCATCGACCAGGACCTGATGGTTGGCCACTCTCATAAATTCTCCCTCTGGGTTCTGGGCCAAACCACTTGCGGCGCTTAGTAGTGTGGAGAGGAGAATAGTGAATAGAATTGTTTGAGTTAGTTTCATAAATCTCTATTACTTTTCTTTGTTATCAGGTTCTGTGACAGGCGATTCGGAAGCGGCCTTTAAGGAGTCCCTAATCGCTTCCTTCCGACGCAACTCCTTCTGCTTCTTAACAGGATCGAAACTATCACGAGTAATTTCTTTTATCACATGAATCGTATCTGCTTGGGGGTCATACTTTTCGACAAATATTGTTCTTTGACATCCCTCTATGTAATAAAAGTTAGAGAACTCGCCGCAAAAGGGTTTCCAGTTTGTGGTATCTTTTCTGTTATGGCCATTCTTAACCAAATAGCAACGTTTATCATCGACCGTGACCCGATGGTTGGCCACTCGCATAAATTCTCCTGTCGCATGAATCGTATCTGCCTGAGGGTCATACTTTTTGACATACAATGTTCTTTGATTTCCTTCTTCATAATAGAAATTATGGAGTACACCACAAAAGGTCTCCCAGTTTGTGGTATCTGTTATGCTATATCCTTTTTTTATCAAATAGCAAAGTTTATCATTGACCATGACCTGCCGGTTTGCTACTTTCATCCATTCTTTCTCTGAGTTTTTGGCCAACCCACTTGCGGTGCTCAGTAGTAGCGTGGTGAGGAGTATTGATTTGAGGATGTTGTGTTTCATAAATATTCGAAAGAGTTTTTTAGGGATAATGGACTTGGATTCCTTATTTTGAATCTTGTTTTTTCCGACGGGCATTCTCTATCTTCTGACGAAATTTGGCAATCTCTTCTTCTCTTTCTTCTAAGCGAAAATACCAAGGGGTAATAACTGATTTTACATAAATCACATTGGCCTTAGGGTTGTATTCTTCAACTTTTAGTGTCACGGGGAACTCTAATGGAAGATTTTTTTCTTTGGACAACGTAATCAAGGAGTCGTACGAAAGTTTTTCGGCTCTATCAATAAATTTTAATTCGCCACAAAAAGATTCCCATTTATGAGTTTTATCCCACCATTTGTCGTAACCTTCTATTACCCAATAGCATAATTTATCATCGACCTTGACTTGCTGATTGGAAATACGCATAAATTCACAGGAATCCTTACCGTTAGCACGCATTCCCTTTAACTGTTGTATGGTTGCCTTCTTGTAAGAATAAGGGGTGCTGGATGAGGCAATTGTTTTTATTTTATGGATTGTGGTATCCCTCAAAGGATCAAATTCTTTAACGAGCAGTGAATACTCATAATCTTCTCTGTAGTAAAAGGAATCAATCACACCGCAAAAAGGCTCCCATTCCATTTTCTTCCCATTTCTTCCTCCTTCCCTAATCAAATAGCAATGATTATCGTCAATCGTTATTCGGTAGGGTGCTACGCTAATTAGTTCACCACATATCGTGTCCGTGTTTCCTATGCATATTCGTTTCTTGGCAAAACCGCCTGCGGTACTTAGTAGCATCGTGATGAGGAGGATTGTTTTGAAGATATGGTGTTTCATAATTGTGTGTTTTTCTTTTGGCAAATATAATCAAAAGAGAGGAATGGATTGACTTTGGGGATTATTGTGTCGGTTGGTTTATGTTTTCCCCTCATTCGGTATTTTGCGTATATACGCATTTTGACGAGTGGCTGTGGCCTCCTTCCCTCAGCGCTGTGATTTTTGGGGGCAGTAGGGATATGCCGTATGCACATCCCTATGTCCCTATGCTGTTAGTTGCGTATTAGCGTGAAATGTCCTGTGTAGAAGCCCTTGATATCATAAACGTTGATGATGTACCAATAGTCTTCAGAAGGCATGGCATGTCCGTTGTACGTTCCGTCCCACTCCTGTTCTGGGTCTGTGGATTCGAAGATCTTTTTGCCGTGTCGGTCGAATAGGGTCACTTTCACTTGGGAATACATGTTTAAGTTAATAATCTTCCATGTGTCGTTGATCCCGTCGTTCTGAGGCGTGAAGTATTCAGGGATGATCAGTTCGTAGAATTGGGCGGTGATGGTCGTGTCGCTGATGCAACCCTCTTCGTCTATGACCCTGATTTTGTAGCTCCAGCCGGGGATGACTCCATTTATCGTGTTCGTCAGGTCGAAGCCGGAGCCGAGGTCGAACTTATAGTTTCCTGTGCCACCTTCCCCCTCCAAGGTGATTGTCTGGGCATTTTCTTGGCTCATGCTGATGGATGGTCTTGGGGCGACATGCACGGTCTGCTCCATCTCTTTTACGCATTTGCCGTTGGTTACTTGTACGTAGTAGGTGGTGCTCTCTTCGGGAAGAACGCTCTGCCTGTTGCTTGTGGAGAGGGTGTCGGTGAAATCGGGTGATAGGGACCATACATATTTTTCTTTCCAGGATCCGCCAGCCACGCTTAGGGTCGCTTTCTCTCCAATGCAGACTGTCGTGTCTGTTGTGGAACTTTCCACAGGTTGGGATACATGGACGATGAGGCTTCGTTCCTCTCCTACACATCCTTTGTCTGTACGAGGAAGAAGTGTGTAATGTGTTGTCTCATAAGGTTGTAATTGCTCGCTCGATGCGGTCATGTAGGACTCTTCCGATTCGGTGGTTAGTAGTAGGTTGTTCTCTGAGAATGGGAAGTCTGTGGAAATTTCCACCAATTCACCCCTACAGATGGAGTCTGCAGATGCCGTTAGTTTATAGAGGGTTGGCAAGGTGTCTATCTTTACGGTGAAGGTTGCCTCCGCTTCGGGGCAATAGTTAGGTGTCGCTTTTAAGTTGAACGTCGTCTCTTCCTTGAGGGTGTAGATGGCAGAACCGTCGTAGTCGTTTGAGTCAATCTCCTTGATCCTCTTTTGGTTGATGTTCTCACCGTTGATGGCTTCATAGAGGAAGAGGGAAGCCAGATTTTGGCCATTTTTTACATGGAAGTTGATGGTGTAGTTGCCTCCTCGGCATATTGATTCGTCGCCTGATAGTGTGATTTCAGTAGGTTCCTCTACGAGGACGACGACCTCATCCGAATAGGTCTCCGGGCAAGCGTTGTTTTGCGTTGAACGGATTCTGTAAACCGTTTTCTGGGCAGGGTGGACGGCCCGTCGGGTGGTGAGTTCGGTGGAGAATTCGGAGAAATCCGAAGCTCCTTCCTCTTTCTGATCCCAAGCGATGGAAGTTGCCGTACCATAGTTAGCTGTGAGATCCACCTCACCATTGACGCAGACGGCCTCGGCGGAGGCTTGGAGTGTCAGTTCTGCTTGCGTATCCACTTGGAAGTCGATGCTTTGCCTCACGCTCGGACAGAGTTTTCCAGCGGCTGTCACTGTGTATTCGCACGATTGGGTCGGAGTGTCGTTGGCGGTTAGGTTGTTGCTCAAAACGCTGTTTTGTCCGTTCACCTTCTTCTCCCATGTTACCGTCTCAGGCGAGTGGTCGGCAGTGGCTTTCAGTGTTACGTCCGTGCCTGCGCAGACGGTCGTCTCGGTAGGTTCGATGGCGATATG
>JAFZKQ010000062.1 GCA_017553575.1 Paludibacteraceae bacterium | reverse complement strand
CGGCCAAAACTTCACCGACCTCAACGCATCTGGAGAGACTACGACAGTCTCGCCTTCCGAAACCGCCTACTATCGTTTGAAGACGGACATCAACGGAAAGGCCTGCCCTGTGGTTTACTCCAACAGTGTGGCTATTGTCGTGGAGAACAAGGTGGACGTTGAGTTTGGAGCTGTACCTTCCGTCGTCTGCGAGGGAACGAGCATTGAACTTACCGCGAAGGGCAACATCGACGCGAACATAAACACATTCGCATGGACGAAAAACGGTGAACCGCTCGCTTCCGAGATGAGCACCACCGACACGCCGACAAAGGCTACCACTTATGGATTCTCCCTTTCGGGAAAATACTGTGAAACCCTCACAAAAGAGTTCGCCGTAGAGGTGGAAGCTGTCGAGGAGTTGGAGTTGACTGCCGACAAGGAGGGACTCTGTGCTGGTGAATCAGCCACCCTCAAAGTGGCGAAAGGAAACCCTGCTAACATCCTTTGGGAAGAGTCGAATGACGGCCAAAACTTCACCGACCTCAACGCTTCCGGAGAGAACGCGACAGTCTCGCCTTCCGAAACCGCCTACTATCGTTTGAAGACGGACATCAACGGAAAGGCCTGCCCTGTGGTTTACTCCAACAACGTAGCTATCATCGTGGAGAACAAGGTGGATGTGGAGTTCGCCTCTGTACCTTCCGTCATCTGCGAGGGAACAAGCGTTGAACTTACCGCGAAGGGCAACATCGACAATAACATCAACACATTCGCATGGACAAAGAACGGTGAACCGCTCGCCAATACAGACTTGAGCATTTCCGACACCCCAGCAGAAACAGCCACTTACCAATTGACAATCAAAGGGGTATACTGTCCAGAAATCAACTATAGCTTCCCTGTGGAGGTAGAGAAAAAGCCTTCCGTCAGCTTAACCCTTTCCGAAGAAGGCATCTGTGAAGGTTCAGAAGTAACACTCACAGCCAATTTTACCAACACAGAAAAGATGGAATGGCAAAAGAGAAAAGAGGGAGAGACTCAATTCCTTCCTTTCGACAATGCGGTGACAACAGAAAAAAAGATTACGGCAGAGCAATCGGCCCTCTTTAGAATCATCGCCATCGGAGCATCCAGTTGTCCAGCAGACACCTCCGAAGAGGTTGCTCTCTTCGTAGAGGAAAAGATCACCTTCTCCCTTCCTAAGGAAATCACACTCTGTCCGAACGGAAAGGCGACCATCGATGCCCATTTCTCCCAAGCGCCCGACCACGTGACTTGGTCCAAACGTAGCCTAGGGGAAAAAGATTTCTCTCTCTTTGCAGAAGGAGCAGATCCAATAGAAATCGAACTTAGCGAATCAGCAGAATTCACCATGGAATACGACGCGTTATACTGTCAAACGGAGAAAGGCACCTTTACCGTCACCGTCGAGGAGACACCAATAATAGCCGCCATTCCAGACACCTCCATCTGCTTGGGAGAGAGCGTAACGTTAAAGACTTCATTCGTATACCCACCTGCATTGAGATGGGAAAGCAAAGAAGAGGGGGAGAGCCATGACCAAATCCTCCAAGAGGGCACGGATGAGATCAACGTAACACCAAGCAAAACAACACAATATACAATTTCAGGAACTTCGGAGAACGGTTGCGAGGCCCAACCTATCACAACGACAATAACCGTCTACTCCCCTATCGACATCTCCATCACCGGAGGCGCCATCTGCGTAGGAGACTCCCTAACCCTAGCAATAACAGGAGAAGGGACCTACACGGAGATTCATTGGTTCTCTTCCGAAGACGAGTATGAAAACTCATTGGGCGAGAAGAATTCCTATACGGCAAAGCCAGAACAATCAACCCTTTACCGTGTGGTAGCCTACAATGGCAAATGCAAAGGGGAAGCCGAAGCCGAGATAGAAGTACACCCTATCCCGACCATCCTCTCTTGCGAAGAGACGGGCACGAAATCTTATCAGATTGAAGTAGAAGAAAACCCTTACCCACTCTATTTCGACTATGGAGACGGGAAGGGAAAGACCACTTCGCAAACGTTAGACAATGTGATATTCGGAAAGAGTTACAACATCACAGTCTCCGACGAGATAGGATGCCAATCCTCCTTTGTCTTGGAAGTTCCAACTTATGACTTGTTCTTCCCTAAGTATTTCGTGGGAGAGGAGGAGCGTTGGATAGTAACAAACTTAGATCACTTCGAGTTGGCGACCTACAAGATCTTCGACCGGTTCGGAAAACTCCTTTATGAAGGAAGCTCCAAAGAGGGATGGGACGGCTACTACCAAGGACATGCACAACCATCGACCGACTATTGGTACATCGTCGACGTTCCAGAAAAAGACCGGCAGTATTATGGGCACTTTACGCTAATTAGGAAGTAATCAGGCAAGAAGAGACAACGACAAGACCTAAAAAAGCCGCATTCAACTCACACTTTTTTAGGCAAAAAGATTTAATATTCGCAAATAAGAATTATCTTTGCACCGTTTTACAAATTATAAAGACAAAATAGTATGTATTTAAATTCTGAAATTAAGAAGAACATCTTCGAGAAGCACGGAAAGTCCAATACCGATACTGGTTCCGCAGAGTCCCAGATAGCGCTATTCTCATACCGTATCTCGCACTTGGCTGAGCACATGAAGGCCAACAAAAAGGATTATAACACTTCTAGATCTCTTAAAATGCTTGTAGGTAAGCGTCGTAGAATGCTTGACTACTTGAAGGAGGTAGATATCGAAAGATACCGTGCCATCCTTAAGGCTCTCAACCTCAGAAAGTAAGAGATTGCAAAAAGCCACAAAGGGTTCGCCGCAAGCGAACCCTTTTTTTATCTTCTACAGATAGAAGAAATTGTAAGGCGACTCTTCGATTTTTATCGTATCTTTATACAGTGAAAAGAGAGTCCTTTCAGAAGGAACAAAATAAATCGACAAATGCAAACAGAAACCCAAACGACAATAGAAGAAGGAGGAACCATGACAAGCGTCCCAGCACAAAAGGACGACACGCTAAGTTCGTCTGCGCTGGATTCCTGCTTCATTTTCGGAGAAAACTCCACGGACTTCTTTCCATGGAGACCAGACAGTTCCTTCCAACCTGCAAAAAAAGTTCTCTTTACAGACACCCTCCTCACCAACAGCAAGGGAGTCAAGGCGCTGAATAGCTTTCTAAAAGGGAATGGCACAAACGAGAAAAAGCAGATAGAAGTCATCCACATGGACGGCAATCCTTTAGGGGGAAACATTCAATCCCACTTCTGGTTCACCCCCTGTCTCTTCATCCTTTTCATCCTCTACGCATTCACCCTCTCCTCCCGAAAAAAGATGTTAAGCAAGGAGAGCCATAACCTTTTATCCCCGACTTCATCGGGCGAGATGTCGGTAAACACCCCTATCGAGGAGTTGCAAGAGCACCTTCCCCTTATATTGTTGGGCATCGCCAACATCGCATGGCTCGCATTCTTCTGCATCAACACCTTCTCACATACGACGGAGAGCCCTTCCCTATCGTGGATCCTCTCCCTTGTCGCCATCGCTGCGACACTGATTTTCCAACTAGTCGCGACACAAGCAGTCTGCTACGTCTTTTTCGACCACGACACCTTCCACAAGTTGGAAAAACTCAAATTGCTGCTCTACTCGCTGATCGGTATCGTCTTGATACCCAACATTCTCATCTTAGCATACGCCCCTACTCCGTTCATCAAACCAGCGATTTACGTGGGGATAGCGAGCATTGCACTACTATTCCTGCTCTATTTGTTTCGAGCACTTCCATTTTTTTTCAAAGGGACACTTTCTATATTCTATTTGATTTTGTATCTTTGCACCGTTGAAATTTTGCCCGCTGTCGCCTTAATTATTGGGCTTGGAGGCATCATTTGAAGTCCTAATTTATTTGTCAAAATGACTAAGATAAAGAACATACTGATATCTCAGCCTCAACCGACTTCCGAGAAGTCGCCATACTTTGACATCTGCGAAAAGTACAATGTCAAAATGGATTTCAGGCCATTTATCAAAGTAGAGCCGATTTTAGCCAAAGAGTTTCGCCAACAAAAGGTAAACATCTTGGATCATACGGCCATAGTCTTTACCGCAAAAGCGGCCATCGATCATTTCTTCCGTCTTTGCGACGAGTTGCGCATCACCATACCGGAGACGATGAAATACTTCTGCATCTCAGAAGCGGTCGCCCTTTACCTCCAAAACTATATCCAATACAGGAAACGGAAGATTTTCTTCGGCACGACTAGCAAGGTGGAAGATTTGATGGTAGTCATCAACAAACACATAGACGAGAAATTCCTCGTGGCCGTATCGGATGTTTATGATGCAAACAAATCCGTGTCAGAAGACCACAAGAATGACATCATCGCCTTATTGGACAATACAAAGGCAGTCTATTCCAAAGCTGTCTGCTACAAGACCGTCAGCACCGACTTCACTCAAGACAAGGATTTCTCTTATGATATGTTGGTGTTCTTCAGTCCATCAGGAATACAATCCCTCTTCAAGAACTTCCCTGACTTCAACCAAGGGGAGATAAAGATTGGTTGCTTCGGCCCTGGCACCATCAACGCCGCCAAGCACGCCGGCTTGCAAGTGAACATCGAGGCTCCAACGCCTGAGGCTCCTTCTATGCCTGCTGCCATCGACTTGTTCTTGAAGGAGAACAACAAAAAGAAGTAAAAACAACCCACTATAGGCGATAGGAGAACCATACCCATGGAAATCCTATCGTTTTTTTATTATATGGAACACAGATACACCTTCCCAAAAGCGGAACACCTATTCGGGAAAACCACTGTGGACGAGCTTTACGCCACAGGGAAGGCTTTCGTGTGCTATCCGTTGAGAGTCGTCTATCGGACGGCCGAGAAGAAAGACGGCATCCCTGCCCGCTGCCTGGTCAATGCACCCAAAAGGAGATTCAAGCACGCTGTAGACCGGAACCGGGTGAAACGCCAACTCAGGGAAAGCTACCGCACAAACAAGGAGATTCTATTCAATCCCCTATCGGAGAAAGAGTACCAACTGCATCTTTCCCTCAACTACATCGGAGAGAAATTGGAACCCTCCGCCTTCATTCTAAAGAAGACTAAACTCGCTTTGGAGAAATTGGCAAAAATGCTCCCTTAAAACAGGGAACGAGTAGAGCTATTTCTCATATACCTCAAAACGTAAAAGGATGGATATACTAAAAAAAATCGGACAAGCTCTATCATTTCTCTTGATATTGCCCATCCGTTTTTACCAAAGATTCATATCACCGCTCTATCCGCCTGCCTGCCGATTCACGCCCACCTGCTCCACCTACGCCATTGAAGCCCTACGGAAGCACGGTCCCATCAAAGGTCTCTATTTAGCCATCCGCAGAATCCTGCGTTGCCACCCTTGGGGAGGAAGCGGCTACGACCCCGTTCCTTAATCAAATCACAATTCGATGGTCGTCGTTCACACGGAACAACATATCTGCCCGTGACGGCATTTCAGACAAGATATAGCGTGTTATCCTTTCATAATGAGAAATAAACCTCACCAACTCCCCATTGTTCATGATACGGGAATTCTTACGACCTTGTGCCTGCATCATCAACTTATGCTCTTGTAGGCTCCTCCACTCATAGACCTTGTCGAAGGAAGAGATTTGCAACATAACCAACAAATCCAAGCGGTCGAAAAGCGGCTTATAGACGGTCTTCAACTGTTCGTTCACATAGCGCCGCCAAGAGCCATCCGGATCCTCCTGCGCCTCCAACTCATTGATAGGATCGACCAAATCCTCATCGGGTTGCTCCACAGCGCCAACCACCCAACCATCAAACAAGATCACATCCGGACGACCGACAAAGCGCTCCCAAAGCGTCTCTGGGACACGGTCGTCCACCGCCTTATCAAAACGAGGAATCGCGGTGACCGTGTTCGCGGAAGCGTTACAAAGAGAATCCAACGTATTTATGCCCAACGGAATATCGTGCGTGCCAGGCACACCACGCGTAAGGAGCAACGGGTGGACAGTTGCCGCCAATTTCTCCCTGCTGGCACGAGTCAAATATATATCATCAATGCTCAAGACCACTACACGCAAGTTAAAGCCCATCTCCAAGACAATCTTCATCAAGTTGGAGAAGGTCGTCTTGCCCGAGCCTTGTGCGCCGTTTATGCCTATCACTTGTGTTTTAGAAGCCATATTCAACCCTTCGGAGATGAGTTTCGCCAAAGGAACATAGATCCGATCGATATCATCCATCAAGGCTACATCCAAAAGCATCTCACGCAATTTATTGCGGAAAGCCAATCTCATTTCTGAATCGTTCATCTGCATAATTTCACCCATTTAGAATTAAAATATGCCCTCCATCGGAAAGCACATCAACAAAACACAAACCCTTATATTGCAAGGAACACTTATACAAAAAATCTCCTATCCCATAGAAAGAACGGAATAGGAGATTTCAGTTAACTTATTGTAAATATACGACTATTTTTCGGCTTTCGAAACATATTCCGAAGCTTTTTCCAATGCCTCGTTAATATTTGAACATATGTTATCTTTTCCGACCACTTTATCGAAGCCAGCCTTCTCCAAAGTGGCACGAACTTTTGGATTTACACCGGAAAGAACGACGATAATTCCCAACTTCTGGCTCATCTCGCAAAGACCTGTCAAGTTGTGGATACCTGTTGAATCGATGAACGGAACCTTCCTCATTCGGATGATACGAGCGATAGGACGCTCACCCAACTGCGACATCAACTCGTCGAACTTCGTAGCGATACCGAAGAAATATGGACCGTTAATCTCATAGACCTCCACATTCTCAGGGATGGAGAGGTTCTCCTCATGCAACTGCGCATCCGACTCGTTGTTCATGTCGATCTCATTGGTGATAACAGAGATCTCGGAAGTCTCCATGATACGTCTGATGAACAAGACACAAGCAATGACAAGACCCCACTCGATGGCAATCGTCAAATCAAAGATAACCGTCAAGAAGAAGGTAATAAGCATCACCGTGATATCCGACTTTGGATTCTTGAACAACTCACGGACCGTACGCCAGCCACTCATGTTATAGGAAACTATCACCAAGACACCCGCCAAGCAAGCCATAGGGATATACTCAGCCAACGGCATCAAGAACAAAAGGATAAGCAAAAGAACCACTGCATGGATGATTCCGGCTACCGGTGTCTTACCTCCATTATTAATGTTCGTCATCGTACGGGCAATGGCTCCCGTCGCAGGAATACCGCCCAATATCGGAGAGAAGATATTGGCAATACCTTGGGCAATAAGCTCGGTGTTTGAATCATGATGGTCGCTCGTGACACCATCTGCCACAGCTGCCGAAAGCAACGACTCGATAGCACCCAAAACAGCGATGGTAATGGCCACAGGGAAGAGACTCTTGATAATCGGCCAACTCAAATCCGGAATGACAGGAGCAGGCAATTCAGCCTTGATACTGAATCGGTCGCCAATGGTATCAATGCCTTCGATGCCCATCGAATTCTTCATATACCAAACAACCACCGTCATCACAATGATGGCATACAAAGAACCCGGAATTTTGTTGAGCACCTTCACACGTCTCAACAAAGCAGGCGAGAAGACGATAATCAGGATACTGCCTATTGCCACGATAAAATTATAGATATTGAAAGTGCCTATATGCTGGGCATAAGCCGCCCATTTTCCGATGAAATCGCCCGGTGTCTTCACTGGCACCATCAACTCCTTACCGTCAACCATCACTGCCTCCTTCAAACCTAACACATCGCCTATCTGAGTGGTGAAAATCGTCACAGCAATACCCGCCGTGAAACCGATGATGATCGGATAAGGGATAAATTTGATGACCGTACCCAGTTTAAAGAATCCCAACAAAATAAGCAGGACACCTGCAATCAACGTGGCTACCGTCAATCCCTGTATTCCATACTCTTCTATAATTCCATAAATAATCACGATGAAAGCGCCCGTAGGTCCACCAATCTGAATCTTCGTACCGCCCAACAAGGAGATAATGAATCCCGCAACAATCGCTGTGATGATACCCTTCTCAGGCGTCACACCCGACGCAATACCAAACGCTATCGCAAGCGGAAGCGCAACAATACCGACAATAATACCAGCCATCAAGTCGGCCATAAACTTGCCTTTGTCATAATCTTTTAGGCAAGGTACAATCCTTGGGGCAAACACGCCCGAAATGGAAAACTTCATAAAACGAATCTTTGTTTTTTATTGATATCTCTTTTATCTTTATTTATACCTAATAATGAATTTTTATACAAAAAATATGTAAAAAACGTACAAATGTACGAACTTTTCTCTGATTATAAATGCAATACGCCCAAATAAAGATAAATATTGCTCATTATCAACAAGAAAGAAGTTGCAAGGCTGAACTATTGGATTTTTCCAAAACTATCGTTAAATTAGCAATAGAGCAAAAGGGGTAGGCTCACCCCATAGATAGAATGACCCGTTGAGGTTGTCCGAGAAAGGGCTCCTCTCGCTATAGATTCACATGCATGAACTGAAAATTTAGAATGACCAAACTAAATAAGGCGATTCGATTGATCGAATCGCCTTTCCTTTGTAGAGACGATGTACACATCGTCTCTACTGCACATCGTCTCTACATGTGTATCGTCCCCACGCTGTCAGATTTGCGCCCTAGCACCATTACGCTAGTTCGCTCAATTCCAGCCAACGCATTGTTTTTTCGTCCAATTCATCGATAAGTTTGCCAATCCGATTCGACTTCTCAATCAACTCCTCGCCTTGGAGAGTTCCTGAAGAGAGAGCCGCCTCTATGGCTGCCTTTTCTTCGTCTAATGCGGCTATTTCCTTCTCCAACGATTCGTACTCCAATTTCTCTTTGTAAGTCAACTTACGAGGACGCTCTTTCGCTTTCCTCGAATCTGTCTTTTCCGACTCCTTCGCTTTCGCCTTGGCCGCCGACTCCTTCTCCTGACGTTCCATCGCAGCCTTCATATCACGCCACTCACGGTAATCCGTATAGTTGCCTGGGAAATCCTGCACATTGGCTTGTCCATGGAAGACCAAAAGATGATCGACCACCTTATCCATAAAATAACGGTCGTGCGAAACCACTATGACACAGCCCTTAAACGCCTGCAAATACTCCTCCAAGACATTCAAAGTCACGATATCCAAATCGTTCGTCGGCTCGTCCAACACCAAGAAATTCGGATTGCGCATCAAGACCGTACAGAGATAAAGACGGCGACGCTCGCCACCGCTCAACTTATAGACGTAGTTATGCTGTTTTTCCGGAGGGAAGAGGAAATGCTGCAAGAATTGGGAGACACCCATCTTACGGCCGTCGCCAAGATTGACCTCCTCAGCAATATCACGCACCACATCAATCACCTTCATCTGCTCGTTAAACTTCAATCCCTCTTGGCTATAATAGCCGAAACGCACCGTTTCACCGACATCTATCGTTCCCGAGTCGGGTGCCACCTCCCCCATCAACATCTTGATGAAGGTCGATTTTCCCGTTCCGTTATTACCGACAATACCCATCTTCTCATAACGGGAGAAATTATAATAGAAATTGTCCAGAATCTTCAAATCGCCAAAACTCTTGGAAATATAGTTCGCCTCAAAGATTTTACTACCGATATAGGCCGCCTTCACATCCAGACTGACATCCGCCTTCTCACGACGAGCCTTAACCTTCTTCTCCAACTCATAAAAAGAGTCGATACGATACTGTGCTTTCCCCGCACGCGCCTGAGGCTGGCGACGCATCCAATCCAACTCCTTTCGGAAAAGGTTGTTGGCACGAGCCAACTCCGCATTCTGCATATCGATGCGTTCTTGACGTTTCTCCAAGTAATAGGAATAGTTGCCCTTATAGGCGAAAAGCGATTGCTGGTCGATTTCCAAGATATCGCTACAGACACGGTCAAGGAAGTAACGGTCGTGCGTCACCATCAACAAAGCCATCTTAGAACGAGTCAAGAACTCTTCCAACCACTCCACCATCTCCAAGTCGAGATGGTTGGTCGGCTCGTCGAGAATCAGCAGCTCCGGTTCCGTAATCAAGACATTGGCGAGGGCAACACGTTTCAACTGTCCACCCGACAGATTTTCGACCTTTTGATCGAAATTATGGATCTTCAACTTACCCAAGACCTGCTTAATACGGATTTCATAATCCCACGCCTTGAAGGTCTCCATCTTGGCCATCAGTTCGTTGAGATAGTCACCGTCAGCAGGATTGAGCAAAGCCTTCTCATACTCGGCAATCGTCTTCACCACCTCATTATCGGAGAGGAAGCAAGCCTGCAAAACGGTCAATCCATCGGGATATTTCGGATCTTGAGGCAAGATGCCGACACGCAAATCACGGCGGAAGGTAATGGAACCGTTGTCATACGACTCCTTGCCTGCAATGATGTTAAGCAATGTCGTCTTTCCAGACCCATTTTTTGCGATTAATGCGACCCTTTGTCCCTCAGAAATGCCGAACGAGATACCTTCGAAAAGCAGGTTGTCGCCGAACGACTTTGTCAGATTTTCAACTTGAAGATAATTTGCTGCCATCAAACTCAATTTTGGATACAAAGATAACGATTTTTCATGGGATTGGGTGATTATAGGAGTATTCACTTTTAAAGTGAGGCAGTAAGGATTTTCGTATCAAGTACCCGCACACCTTTGGCTTCGCCTGTGGATAGGCGCATTTCACACCTCAAAGGTTCTCCAATGGCGTTCTGGATAAAAATAAACTGGCTTTCACAAAAAGAGAAAAGCGTGTAGAATAAAGAACTATTCCACACGCTTTTCATTTCTATTGAACCACTATTTTATAAGCTTTCCCCTCGAACAAAAGGGCATAAACACCAGGCTGACGAATCGGGAACTCTTCCCAGTCTGACGAGCCTTCTCTCTTAACCTCCCTTGAATAAAGAAGAAGTCCCTTCATATCCACAATGGAAATTTCACCTCGCACATTTCCCACCAATATACGATTATTCTCGACTCGCACAAGCGGAGCATCACCACAAGATTTCTCATCAGAAACAGAAGAGAACTCCAAGTTGTAATACGTGTTTCCATCGTAATAAACAGCACGACTTGAAGGGTTGAGATTAGGCGTCACTTCCACAGAAGACTCCGAAGAGCGGAGACGAACATCCGCCAGATTCTGATAATATGCTTGTGTGCCATCGGTGACACCTTTGTTCAACAAATAACAAACCTTTCCACTACGGAAATCAGCCATATCAACCTTTTCAAATCCAACATGATCAGGATGTCTGACCTCACATCCCAAGGACTCAGTCCTCTTACATTCGTATGCATAATAACAGTTATGATAATAGATATGATTACTATCGAAGAATAGATATTCCGAAGATGGATCAAAAGGAAACTCATTTTGGTCTTGCTTCGTGTCACAAGTGCCATTATAATTTCCAACTAATTCACCAACAGCGGATAGATAGTATGATTGAACCAAACCTGCATTATAACAATTAGCGAGGAAAATCCTCTTATTCAAAGGACCACCAAGCAAACCGCCAGCATAAGATTCATTCTGCAATCGTGCCATAGCCGTTATCTCTCCCACATTATAAGAATTAGAGACATACACTTTATTTAAGTCACAATCAGGCAAAGAAGCCAAACCACCAATAGAAAGATGACTACGATTGCTGAGCGTTCCTGAATTCCAACACTTTTCAAAATTAATATCACCTAAGCCCCTTTCACTATCACAGAGAGCGCAAGCCAAGCCACCGACCATAAGACCGCCCTCCACTTTCGCCAAGTTATAACATCTCTCGAAGGAACAATCCCTCATTCCACCTACAATTCCAGCCACATTAGCCAACGCACTAATTCGACCAGAGACATGGCAATTCACAAATTCGCATTGATCTGCCTGACCACAAATCATACCACAAGGTTCTTCCACACCGCTGATACTAAGACACTCTTCTATCGCAAGATTCTTAATCGTCGCATGGGCAGCCTTTGGAATAAAGCCAGTCGATGTCAAACATAAGCCCTTGATAACATGTCCTTGCCCGTCGAAAATACCAGTAAACTGAGCATTATCATCAACGTTCCATCTCTTTACACTACTCTTCAAGGAAGAGAGGAATTCAGAATAAGTGGTCGCACCATATCGAGTATAGGAATAACCATCCCAATCTTCCGTATTGACCACAATGTCATTCATTAATCGAACATACAAGTTCGCATGACCAGCATTCAGGGAATCCGCAAATTCAAACAAATCCTCCAACGTGGAAATCTCCATCCATCGATGCTCCGACGAACACGAATGGTCTCGGAAACCACATAAAGAACAAACGCAGTTATCGTAATGATGACTTATCAATCCACAATAAATACATTGGCAATAAGCATTATAGACGTGTTCAACCTCCTCCTCTTTGTTGGAATATCTGCCCGAACAAATTTCAGAAGAATAGACTTTTTTCGCTTTATATCTAGGGAAGGAATCGACTCCAATCTCTTGTCCCCAAACCTCTTCTGTCTTCCCTTTTTGGAGAAGATATGCGACCTCTCCACTCATAAACTGGTCAAGTATCTTGGCTTCTGGAGAAAACGAATGCCGATCAATCAAATAATACGAATTTTGTATTTCCACACTACTTTCGAGTCCCACAAGAGACAAAGTATCTTTGCACATCGTCAGTCTACCTGCATTATAACAACAGTCCAAAAAGCCATACGTTCCACTATGAACTCCACAAATACCTCCAACTTTAGCCAAGACTTCCTTAGCCCGACCATCAGTCTGATAGTGTTGAGCATCATCAAGCATTTCATTATAAATATCGCCTAAATTATAGCAATCATAATACTTTCCATATCCATAGTCAACACCTGTCAAGCCTCCAATCGGTGTTCCGATGGACGACACGCTACCCAGATTGAAACATCTCGTAACCGATCTTCCTTTATAATCTCCGACCAAACCTCCGACAGGAGTCCCCCCTTGAACAGATCCTTCGTTATGAGAATCAGTAATTTCAGAATCGAGTAATCCAGAGAGTCCCCCCACATACTTTTCTCCTTTTACATCACCATAATTATGGCAAGAAACCAAATTACCATAACCACTACCTACTATGCCACCAACGTATTCCTCCCCCGAAAACGAAGCATAATTGACACAATCGGTAATAGACCCATAAGTAAAACCACAAATACCTCCCATATAATGTGTATTACAGCAAGGAGAAGGAGAGATAGTGCCAGAAAAAGAACAATGAGAAATGACTCCTCCTTTTTTCCCTCCCTGCTCCTCATATCCACATATTCCACCAAGATAGTTTTGTGTATAGTGTACATAAGCATCACTATGACACTTGGAGATGATTCCCCTGTAAGCATATCCAGCGATTCCCCCAGAACAAGACATATATGTTTTCACCTGTCCAGAACTCGAAGATCTTTCTATGGAAGCATCATTTTCAAGTTTACCGACAATCGCACCAGCATACTCATAAGCATCTATAAAGCCCTCAAAGCGACAAGTATCAATAACCCCTGACATAGTATTGACAGCAGAAATTCCTCCCACACAAGTTTTTGACCCCGAAGAGAAATAAGAGTCTTTGATGGTTAGATTCCGAATTTCTCCCCTATTCGTCGCAAAGAAGCCCACTCTTTCCAACTTGGTCTCAGCCTTGGTATTGTCGAGATAAAGACCAGAAATTGATTTCCCGTTTCCATCAAAAACGCCACCAAAGTAATGACAAGAAGGGGGATCAATAGGGTCCCATACTCTAAAATCGCCTTGATTCAACTCCCACTTTTCATTCAATACATTCTCGTTCACCACAATGTCCGCCTCCAATATTGCACAAGAATTATACCTGGAAGGTTCATCTGGATTTTTGCCATTCATAATTGCGGCAAACTCATACAGATCCTCAACCGTCGCAATACGATAAGGGTCTCTTTCTGTTCCTTCTCCTTCTATTGCATAGGAAGAAAGGCAGGAAAGCATACTTCCTGCTAATACAACAAACAACTTTCTCATGTCCATCTACAACAAAAAATGATTATAGGTAACCTCTATTATAAATCCATATCCAAAGAACAAACAAGTTGTAGAGGTCACATTAACAGCCTATTAGTTCTGATGATGCAAATTTAATTCATATAGTCTATTTTACCCCCCCATTTTATGTTATACAACATATTTTGCAAAATTCCATTCAATGAATGCGTGCGATAGATTCCATTCCGTTAGAAAAACAAGAGACGGGAGAATAATCCGAAGCAAAGGGAAAGGTTATACATTGTTGTGCGTCCGCAAACGATGTATAACCTTTTGTTATGATGTAAGAAGCAATCCTTCTCTCCTACTTTGAAGAGGCCGTAGAGCCTATACGTTCCATTTGAGAGCCGTTCCAAATGAAGAGGGTGGAATTATCGTTTCCATCGAGGAATTTGAGTGTGTCGCCATGCGAAAAATCACCGCATACGCCAAAATTTCCTTGCAATTCGGCTTGCAACTTGCTTTCTGCGAGGTTGCCGTTGTCATAGAGATATTCGTTGAGTTCATACTCCGCACCGTCGGGATAATCCATAGGGTTGTCAGGCATTTTGTTACGCAGGCAAAAGACCTTGAACGAAGTATCGCCAATGCGGAAGACCTTTACTTCTGTGTTGCCAAATGGCACTTCATTTAAAAAGATACGGTCGGCGGTGTATTCTGCATCTTCGCTTGCCTCGCCTTTATTAACCTGTTTCCAAATATCCTTTAAAAGATCCTGAGTAAGTTCCACTTTTTGTTGCGCTGGTGTAACGGGAGTGGTCTCTTCGGCGATTAGTGCGCCCTTGTCTTGGTTTTGAGTTCCTGACCCACAAGAGGAGAGCATCAAAACAGCCATGGAAATAGCAGTGAATTGTTTCTTCATCGCATGACGATTTAATTGTTAGTATCTTAGTAGAGTAAAGGTACAATCAATTTCGCTAATATCAAAGAAATGAGGCAGTGAGCACTCTTTCTCTTTCGTATTACTGCTGACTCTTTTCAATCATCCCATACAATTTCCGATAAAAGGCGTGGTGGGTCAATGTCCGCACATCGCCCAAGATAATCAACTTCATTCGGGCACGAGTGATTGCCACGTTCATACGACGGTAGTCGGACAAGAAGCCGATGCGCCCCTCGTCGTTGGCACGGACCAAACTGAGCAATATCACATCCCGCTCCTGGCCTTGGAAGCCATCGACCGAATTTATCGTAATCAACCTGCGGAAAGGCTTGAAGAACGACCGCTTTTGCATCAGCCTACGCAACAAGAATACTTGCGCCTTGTAGGGCGAAATGATGCCGAAGTCTATATTCTCCGCCAAGATACGGTCAGGCCCTATCCTGCCTATATATTTCTCCATTTCATCGAGCAATCGGTCGGCCTCCACCCGATTAAGACGTCCGGCACTCTGCTCCACGAATTCCTCCTCCACCTCGTCGTCTGCCGTATCAATCCACTCAATCGGAGCGTCGAAATCCAAGATGCCACGATACTTCACCTCGTCAGCTGCCACCAACTTGCCTTCGTAGAACCAATCGGAAGAGAAACGCATAATCGCCTCGTTCATGCGATATTGCACGGTCAGCAGGGAGACAGCATCCGGCTTAGCCTCAACGATTTTCTGCATCAACGTCTGATCCAACCCCTTCCGGGCCGCCTCAATACATTTGATGGTCGGAGGCAATTGACAGTGGTCGCCCGCCAAAACGACTCGGCTCGATTTGACAATCGGAATCCAACATGCAGGCTCCAAGGCTTGCGCCGCTTCGTCGATGAAAAGGGAAGAAAAACGCATCCCCTGCAACAAATGATGCGAGGAGCCGACCAACGTACAAGCAATGACACGAGCCTCGTTCAGAAGAGAGTTTCGGATTTCGAGTTCCAGCCCATCTGCCTCCTCCTTCAATCGTTGGATACGATTTTGGACGGCAGAACGCTCTTCGCCACTCCGCTTCTTCTTATAGAGTTCACGAACCGTCTTCCGGATTCCCCACAACGTATCATATTTAGGATGCGCCTCAAATTTCCGCTCATAGGTAAACGACAGCATCTTATCGTTCACGCGTGTGGGATTGCCTATACGCAGGACGTTTACGCCCCGGTTGACCAACTGTTCGGAAAACCAATCGACTGCCATATTGCTTTGGGCACAAACCAAGACCTGCGTCTCCCTCCGTAGCGTCTCATAGACAGCCTCGACGAGCGTCGTCGTCTTACCCGTGCCCGGAGGCCCATGGACAATCGCCACATCCTTGGCACAAAGCACCTTGTTGACGGCCTTCTCCTGCGACGGATTCAGCCAAGGGAAACGAACAGGATAGTTGGAGGCAAAACGGGCAGGCATATTGCCCGACAGGATTTCCCGCAGCTCCGCCAAACGATTGTTTTTCGCAGCCACCACCTTGTCCAACGCCTCAAACATGGCTTGGTAGGAAGTTTCGTCAAAAGCCAACTGTACCCCCAACTGCGCCACGCCTTCCAACTGCGCCACAGAGGCCGGATTGGGGATGGCCACCACCATCTCCGTCTCGGAGGCATAACTGACAACCGCCGCCATCTTTATCTCACGCACCTGACCCGATAGGTCCATGGAGAAAAAGGAGACCGGTTTGCCAAACTCAAACGAGTGAGGCTCCTCCGTAGCTCGCCTTTTTATCTCCACAACATATTGATTGAGCGAATTAAAATAGGAGCGACCTAAAAAAGCGGGGAACCAACAGATCCCCGCCGAGACTTTCTTCTCCACAGAAATCACCCCCGACTCCTGCTGGAAACTTTTCTTATCATATTCGTATTCTTCCCGGAGGAGAACCTCCTGAAGATGCAAATCTACTATTGCGCTTCGCGCCATTGCTTATGTCTTTTCATCTGTGATTACCATTGAGAGACGTGGGCACATCTTCCCAACAGGACCGTTGTGTGGAACCGGCCAGAACCAAAAGAATTGTCGCAGAACCCTCCTGACGAGTCCTGCGACAACCTAATCTATCATATACTCCTCTTTCCCCACAAAGGGGAACTTTTGAGAAGCGGGAAATTACGACTCACGAACCAACTCCATGCCGTTGTCCAAGAAGAGGGTGTGCTTATCCTTCGATACGGAGAAATGAACAGGAACCTCCTCAGCCACAATCTCTGCGCTGAACTCACCATTCTTATAGCACTCCATATAGACTGGGTTGGAAGAGTAAGAAGTCTTCAACTTCAGACACCTGCCGTCCTCACTCTTAACGATTTCGAAGGTAATCGCATATTGCTTGTTCGAATAGACACCTACGTAGGAGTTTTCCTCATCAGAGCTAAGCTCGGTCATTTGCTTCAAAGTTGGCAATACTGCATTAGAATCTTTCACCAAATCAACCACATGGGAAACCAAAGAGAACGGACGATTTACACCATTCAAAAGGCAGACAGCCACCATATTGCGTCCTTCCTTCTTGAAATAGACCACGTCAGCAAAGAAACCGTCTATGTTTCCCGATATGCTCAACGAACCATCTTCATTATTCTTTTGGTAAAATCCGATACCCATGCCATTTCCGAACTCCTCCATTTTCTCCAGAGTCTCAAGACTGACAATTTTTCCTGCCAGCACGGCAGAAACGAACTTTGCAACCTCCGAAGGCGTGGAAATCATGGAAGACTCGCCATAAACCGTTGACAAGTTAGTCTTATCAGCCAAATTCCAATCCGGTTTCTTGTCATAATAAGAGTTTGCCTCCGCACCCTCTTTACTATCCTCATAATTACCATCATAGGTGTTTTTCAACCCCAATGGAACACAGATCAAGCTATCCACCAACTTTCCGTAAGACTGTCCTGAAACCTGCTCTGCAATCATGGACAAGAGGATATAATTACTTGCAGAAACCTGTGATTTTGTCCCTGGAGCCGAAACCAAACCATGCGACTGGATCTTTGAGACCAACTCTTCCTTCGACATGGAAGTACGATAGTATGACCAATAGTTCAAATCGAAGAAGATATTGAAAATACCACTGCGATGACGCAACATATCCTCTACCGTAATCTTTGGCGCTTGCACGATGGATGGGAAAAACTCACTTAGCTTAGAATCCAAACTCAACTTTCCGTCCTCTATCAACTTCATCACCACGACTGCGGTATAAAGGTTTGATACAGAGCCCAATCGATAACAGGTCTCTTCCCCGTTAGGCACCTGGTTCATCACATTGGAGTAGCCCCAGCTACGTCCATAAGCCTCTTCCGTGCCATCATAAACGGAGATAGCGCCCATACAGCCACCATTCCCTTCGACAGAGGAGACAAAGCTATCCAATTCCGCAAAAGTATTGGACTGGAACTTACGTGTGTCTTCAGAACAAGAGACAAACACAAGCGAGAGCATACAACCCATCGCCAATTCTCGAATCAATTTTATCATTTTCATAATAACATATCTTTCGACTATTCATGAAAGAGAGCCTTTCGTCAGGTCGCCAAGGAGATTCCAAAGAGAGAGACAATAAGTCAGACCAAATCCACTGACAATCAATCTTATATCAAAAAACACTGAATAGATTCAAGGCTCATCACGTATCATCAACTACGGTGACAATCAAAACTCACACACTTTTAACAGCAAAAAGAGTGCCAAAAAAGAGCCCGCAAGAGAGTCGAGAAGAAAGACAATTCAAGAGGAAGGTTAATATGAGGGGGCTAATCAAGAGAATGCAAGCGACAAATAGGCGATTTTTCAAACTCCGACAAGAAAAAAAAAGAAAAAAATTTCATGGATAGGAAAATAAATGCGTTCTTTGCAATTAGGATAAAAAGACAACAAAAAAAATTTCTATAACAATGAACAAAATGATGAGATATGTGGGCATTACTCTTGTTTTATTGGGAGTGATTCTCTTGGCCCTCTACTTTTTTAACGCATTGAGCGGGAATGGCACATTAGGCACTGCGGCTGTTTTCTTGGTAATCGGATTACTGAGCCACATTATCCTAAACAAGTTTTTCCAAGATGACTCAGCGGAAGGAATCAAGGAAAACGAGCAATAAGCATTGTCCTAAACTAGTTTTCCAAGAAAACTGATTACCCGCTAGACGGAATAAGGAGATTCTGCTTGAGGGATCTCCTTTTTTATGCCGTTTCCTTTTACCATAAAACACAAGGGTAGATTTTTCATTCTACTCCTACATATATTTTGTAAGAAACGTTTCACAAATAAATTCATGAAAGTATTTTTTGCCATTCTGTTTTTATCTTTAACAACCTTTTTCAACGCAGCCAATGCAGCCCAATATGTCACCCAATGTCCCATCGAAGACCCAAACGAGGTGGTTGCCTTCTGCACTGGTGAAAACAACCTAGGCATAACCTTCCCAGCAAAGACAAGTTCCCAAGAAGTAAAAGCCTACCCATTCGGCGTCGGCTGTCTCGGTAGCACGCCTTCTCCCTCTTGGTTCATCATGCAGATAGAGGACGAGGGCAACCTCGAACTTACCATGACCCATTCTCGAAACGAAGACATCGACTTCGCCTGCTGGGGACCCTTCGAAGGAAAGAGCAAAACGGAAGTTCTTGATAAAATATGCGCCGATCCAGACAAGTATTTCATAAGTCCGGACGAATCAGGAAATCCGTACATCAACCTATGCGAAAAAAAGTACTATAGATATATTGACAGCACAGCCAGAATGTGTTTTGAAGAGAAGACAGGGCTCTCTATCGAATATGCCTATTTTTATCCAACAGAATACTACGAATGCGAGGACTATGCAGCGAGTTTAGTCCCAGCCGACATAGAAAACGATTACAACAATTCTTTAATGTACAGTCCCTACGACGGTGAAGCAAGCGATTGTTACGTCACCATGGACGAAAGCGAGTTCACCATGAAAGACTGCAGCTACTCTGGCGACTATACCGAGTACTGCAACATTCGGAATGCCAAACGAGGCGATTGGTACGTATTGCTGATCACGAACTATTCGATGATGCCCGGCAACATATTCTTCAACAAAACAGGAGGAACCGCCACGACAAACTGTAAGATCATCGTCGACGCAACCTGCACAGGTCCCTACTGCATAGGAGACAATATCCAATTCGTCATCAACAACAAGCCCCAAAATGCCACCTTTCAATGGAGAGGACCCAACGGATTCACCTCCACCGAGGCTGAGCCCGTCATTCCAAAGGCAACGCCTGAAAATGCAGGAAGCTATTTCGTGAAGATGCACAGCGGCGACGAAACCTCCGACGAGGTGGAAGTCATCGTAACCGTAGGCGAAAAGTACGAGAAAGACACCACCATCACGATAGACCCTGCCCACCCTATCTTTTTCGGAGGACAGGAAATCACCCAACCTGGAACATACACACACAAGTTCCTCAGCGAAGGGGGTTGCGACAGCCTCGTAACGCTGACGGCGACAAGCACAGATATTCCTAAGGCCTCCTCCACAGGTCCTTACTGCGAAGGAGAGGATATTCACTTCCTCGTAAAAAACAAAACAGCCGACGCCACCTTCCAATGGAGAGGCCCTAACGGATTCACCTCCGACGAGGCTGAGCCTACCCTCCCCAATGCGACCCTCAAAGAGAAAGGTAGCTATTATGTAAAGATGCAAAAGGAGGGGCGGACTTCAGAAGAGGTGGAAGTCATCGTATCCATAAGCAAGAAAGACGTCGTAGACACTACCGTCGTTCTCCAACAAGGGGAGAGCTTCCTTTTCGGAAATGAAGAAATTTCCGAGCCAGGCACTTACACCCATACGTTCCAAAACGTGGAAGGTTGCGACAGTATCGTAACAGTCACATTGACAGACACAAAGGTAACGATATCCAACTCCGGACCTTACTGCGAAGGGGAAACGATCCTGTTGATCATCGAAGAAATCGCAGAAAATACAGAGATCAAATGGATGGGGCCAAACAATTTCCAATCGGACGAGAAATCTCCACAGATTGAGAATGCCGACAAAAGCAAGGCGGGCACCTATTCCCTATATGTCAAACGAGGGGAGAAAGAGATTCCTGTCGCCAACACCCATGTGATCGTCAAGGAGAGCATCGAGGAAGAGATTGTCAAAGAACTCACCATAGGCGATACGCTTCTCTTTGGAGATTTAGTCATCGACAAGAGCGGAAAATATTCGCAGACGCTCCAAACGGAAGAGGGTTGCGACAGTATCGTGACACTCATCGTCAGGGCTAAATTGGACGAGAAGACCACCATCCACCCTGAAGAATTCTTCACACCGAATGGTGACGGAGCAAACGACACTTGGCAAATTCAAAATATTGAGCTTTATCTCGACGCCACCGTCTACATATACGACCGCCACGGCAAACTGATTCGGAAATTCCAGCCTTATGAGATCGGCAACGAATGGGATGGAACCGACCTGAATGAGAAGAAGATGCCGTCGGGCGACTATTGGTATGTTATCGACATAAACTCAATCGATAAGATGTATGTCGGCCATGTGACACTCCTCAGATAAATGGGCAAAAACGTATCAATCGAGTGAATTGAAAAAAGAAAAACTTTCTTTTTATAAAAAAAAGAGGCATTTTTACGATAATTTTTGTCACGTGACGGATTTTTTATATTTTTGCGGCAAGAAAACTCATGCGTTCTTCACAAATCTGTTTGTGAGAACGCCTCTAACAATAAAGTCATGTCAAACAACAGTACAATAGTAGGCACAAAAATCAAGTCTATTAGAGAGTCTAAGAACCTCTCAATTGAAGAAGTAGCAGAACGAAGCGGTCTCACTACTGACCAAGTAAAACTTATAGAAGAGGAGACAAACCTTCCATCCCTATCTCCACTCATCAAGATAGCACGAGCTTTGGGGGTACGCATCGGAACTTTCTTGGACGACTCTGAGGCTCTTGGCCCAGTAATCTGCAAGAGCAGCGACCGCACGCAAGGCATCAGCTTCTCTAACGGAACTGTTGACGCACGCAAGAACATGGACTATTTCTCACTTGCAGGCAACAAGGCAGGACGACATATGGAACCTTTTATCATCGACGTGCTCCCTTCCGAGACGAAAGAGTTTACCCTTTCTGCACACGAAGGAGAGGAGTTCATCTATGTATTGGAGGGTGAAATCGAAATCTCTTACGGCAAAGAGGTCTACAAACTCAGCGCTGGAGATAGCATCTTCTACGATTCCATCGTAAACCACCATGTACATGGGGTGAGCAACCAGAAAGCGAAAATCATCGCTGTCATTTACACGCCAATCTAATAATCCGAGTAACCGAAGGTCCCTCACATAATGTCATCTAAGATGCAACAACTTTCAGAAAGAACGCTGGGTCAATGGCTCGAATATTGGGCAGAAAAGACACCAGACAAAGAATATATCGTATACTCAGACCGTGATTTGAGATTTACGTGGAAGAGCTTCAACCAACGCGTTGACAATCTTGCCAAAGGTCTCATCTCAATCGGAGTAGAGAAAGGTAGCCACGTTGGTATTTGGGCAACGAACGTTCCCGATTGGCTGACTTTCCTTTATGCTACGGCAAAAATCGGTGCTGTTTTGGTGACCGTCAACACGAACTACAAGCAGAATGAGTTGGAGTACCTCTGTGAAAACTCCGACATGCACACGCTCTGTATCATCGACGGAACTTGGGATTGCGACTACGTAGACATGACCTACAAAATGCTTCCTGAGTTGAAGACTTGCCAAAGAGGCCACCTCAAGAGCGAACGTTTCCCTCACATGAAAAACGTTGTTTACATCGGTCAGGAGAAACATCGCGGAATGTACAACACGGCTGAACTTCTCTTGCTCGGACAAAACATCGACGACAAAGATTTGGAAGAGGCAAAGAAGAAAGTGACTTGCCACGATGTATGTAATATGCAATATACTTCGGGAACGACAGGCTTCCCTAAGGGTGTAATGCTTACTCACTATAACATCACCAACGACGGATTCTTCACCGGAGAGCACATGAAGTTCACCGAGAACGACAAACTTTGTGTCTGCGTTCCTTTGTTCCACTGCTTCGGAGTGGTGCTCGCCACGATGAACTGTTTGACTCACGGATCCACACAGGTAATGGTCGAGAAGTTCGATCCATTGGTTGTCCTCGCTTCCGTGCATAAAGAGCGTTGTACGGCTCTCTATGGTGTGCCTACCATGTTCATCGCAGAGTTGAACCACCCAATGTTCAGCATGTTCGACATGAGTTCGCTCCGTACCGGTATCATGGCAGGTTCTCTCTGCCCTATCGAATTGATGCGTGCCGTATCTGAAAAGATGTACTTGACCATCACTTCCGTGTATGGTTTGACGGAATCATCCCCAGGTATGACGCAGACTCGTATCGACGATCCATTTGAGGTACGTTGTACCACTGTTGGAAGCGATTATCCTTTCGTCGAGGTTAAGGTCATCGACCCAGAGACGGGAGAAGAGTGTCCAACAGGTGTTCAAGGAGAGATGTGCTGCCGTGGATTCAACGTGATGAAGGGTTACTACAAGAACCCAACAGCCACAGCAGAGGTTATCGACAAAAACGGCTTCCTCCACTCAGGAGATTTGGGTGTGAAAGACGAGTCAGGCAACTATCGAATCACAGGCCGTATCAAGGATATGATTATCCGTGGTGGCGAAAACGTATATCCTCGCGAAATAGAGGAATTCCTCTACAAGATGCCAGGCATCAAGGATGTCCAAGTGGCAGCTGTACCTTCTAAGAAGTACGGTGAGGAAGTGGGTGCCTTCATCATCCTACACGAAGGAACCTCGATGACAGCAGACGATGTTAAGGATTTCTGCAAAGGCAAAATTGCCCGCTACAAGATTCCGAAATACATCTTCTTCATCAAGGAGTTCCCTATGACAGGTAGTGGTAAGATCCAAAAGTTCAAATTGAAAGAGCTCAGCTTGAAGCTCTGTGCTGAACAAGGTATTGAAGTGATATAACAGCGAACAAGTTCGACCACATAGTAAAAAATCCCCTTCGCAGAAACGGAGGGGATTTTTTGTTGGTATTTGGAGAAATTGTAGCCTTTAAGCTCAATCTTTCCCGTCCAAACTAAAGCACAGGGCATAAAAGGCCTCAGAGCCTCAATACAGCCCGTTTCAGCGCACGATGGGCGTCAGGTTATATCAGGTCGCCTCACGACTTTTTAAACCCCACAATCAGCTCTATGACACCTCCCAAAACGAGAAGGATTCCTGCACCCCAAACCACATAGTTGAAGAGGAAGACAACATTCGCCTTGGCTGAATTATGATAAAGTAAGCATCCGAAAAGGAAAACAAGCACTCCGGCGATGAGTTCGCAAAGGCCACGGATTCTCTTCGTCTTCTTCTGCTCTTGCGCTTTTTGAAGTTTTAACTCCTTTTCCAACTGAGCAAGCGATTCAATCACCATCTTCCTCTGATCAGCAGAAAGAAGTTGCGAATTTATCGAATTAAGCACCTCTCGAGTTGAATAGCCATTCAATCTCTTTTCTCTGTAATAGTTGACGATTTCCTCGTCTGTCATCTCAAAAACCTTTTTCATAATCATGTTTTTTATCAATGGCAATTTATAAAAAAGAATCCGACCCCCAAAAAGTCCTAAGAAATTGTTTGGATTTCCTTACCGCAAGCTCCTAGTGAAGCAAGAGAGCATAAGCAGTCTCACGATTTTTTAAAATGAATTATCAATGACACACAAAAGATAACGAGAAGGATTGCCACATACAGATAGAGCCCATCCTTGCCATTCTCCTTAAAACTTTTTTCCAAAGAAGCCAAAACGAGGAAGGCAAAGAAAGCAAAACGCACAACAAATAGCACAAAACGTACTATAAATCTGACTATAAGGCTTCTGATTGCACTTGCCCTCTTTCCCGCCCAAATATCTAGTACTCCATCCAAAAAGAAAAGTACACCTATGCCCCATAACACATAGCTGAGGATGGTAAAGAAGAGCTCCCTAGATGAATTAGGATATAGCACACAACCGAAAATGCAGAGAAGTAATCCGACTATAATTTCACAAATTCCCCTCATTTTATTCGGGCTCTTTTCCTTCCGTTGTCGGAGTTTTAGGCCATCGGCTGTGAGCTCAAAAATCTCTTCCACAATCCTGCTTTTTTCAATGATGATTTTCTTCCGTCAGGAAATTGGTTCGTAGCCTCATGCTAAAACGAGGGCTAAAACTTCAGCGCCAAGCCTACACCCCTGTTTTTGGAAACCAAATCGAGATGAACAGGTTCTTGATAAGAGGTCTTCTTCGAACACTTCTCTCTGATCTCATCCAAGGATGGTTTCTGCTGGCGATGTCCCACAATCCAAAGAGGCACACCGGCAGACACAGAAAGAGCTCCCACGCCCAAAAACGTATTTGTCACATATCTGTATTCTTTCATGTAGACGGTTTCCTCTTCAATATCTTCTTCATCGGGGCCTAATACTATCTCAATCGCCTCCAATAGTGCGCCAAAGGTTAATAATCCTCCTCCAACAAATGTAAAAACCTTACCAGTCGTAACTTTCCAGCCTCCCTTTCGATAGGAATCATACGAACTCGTGCAATTGCTCAACGCATAATCAAACAAATCTTCTCGTAGCATTTCCCCTTCATAAAAGAGACGTCCGCCTCGATAGTCACACTCCGCCAACCTCTCGCAAGGGAAAGCTTCGATAGAAACTTTTTCTGGGATGCCCACACTATCCAATTGCGTAAAAGCCTCCACCCTACCACTGTTGTAGGCAATACAACTTACCTTCTCCTTGGGAATCTTCATCACTTCGCTTTCTCTGTCTTTCCATTTTTGAAAGAGAACTTCGTCCATAGTGACATCGACTACCCTCACCTCCAATCGCAGCCCTTTTCCTGTCCCATTCGGCTTTAATTGAATAATATCCTGTGCATTAGCTTGTAAAAAAAACAATATAATCAATAGAAACGTGCTGAATATGCCTTTCATAATTTTCCTATTTTAAAACTTCAACGACAACCCCAATCCTTTATCTTTAGGGACAAAATCAAGATGGATAGGCTCTTGGCTGGCCGTCGAGTTGGAACATTTCTCCCCGACCATATCCAAGGCTCGCTGAACCCTCCGTTGTCCAACAACCCAAAGAGGAACACCTACCATGACAAATCCTGTACCTATAGCACAAACAACCAAACTTCCATCATTGTCGTCCAAATAAAAAGGAAGTACCATCTGAAAAACATAAGATCCCATAGAGGATGCCATGATTCCCCAAAACCTAATATGACGCCCACTTCTGTACAAATCCCGTGAGCCTGGGCAACAATTCCTCATCGCATAGTCTATTTCTCTTTCAGTGAGTTTATTACCCATATAATAGAAATCGCCCCTCTTATAAGAACACCGTTGCAGGCTATCGCAAGCGAACTGCCCAACAAATCGCCAATAGTCGTCTATGCTAAAACAGCCCGATTCGTCCAATCGAGAATAGACCTCCAATCTTCCGTCCTCATAAACAAGATGGCTGAGGTCATCTTTAGCCAATCGATACACTCTACCTGTCGAATCATTATAGTCTTTGTAAGAAATCCGACTTCTGGAGATTCCGACAACCTTAACTTTTTTCGTGTCATGGTTTTTCATATAGAGGAGATCTTGCGCATTGGCACAAGAAAAAAACGCAACGCATAAAAGCACGACATTAAATATGTATCTCATAACATTCTCTTCACTATTCTCTTATAACTGAAATACGCCCTACATATTAGCGTAAAAGATGCAGAATACACCAAGGAGGAAATGACGCACAACCCCTCAAAAGGGAACGTCACCCCCATACCCTCACGCCTACAAAATCCATGACAATGACAAACATAGGACTTGCATCTAGTGACCACACCTTTCTTATGAACGGAAAGGCCAAAAGTATTTTACAAAGATAAAGATTTATTTATAATTATTTCTCATCTATAGGACAAATGTTGGATGAAAAAGAATTGTTATGGGAAAAGAATCATAAAAAACGAGGAGGAATTGTCGTTTCCGTCAATTCCTCCTCGGCTCTATATCTCTTCAATTTATTATCTCATCAACGTGAAGTGTCCGACGTAGAACTTGTCCGCCTCGTCGATATTCACCTCATACCAGTAGTCGGTCGCAGGCATCTTCTTGCCGTTGTAGGTTCCGTCCCACGAGCCTTCGGAAGCCTTCATCTCGCTCAACTTCTTTCCGTAACGGTCGTAGATGATGACCACCGCATCCGGATAGGCCTCCGCCAAGTTCGTCACATCCCACTGATCCTGGATTCCGTCGCCGTTAGGCGTGAACTCCGTTGGGAAGAAGATCTCCGGCGCCTTCACGGTAAACGTACGCTTCGTCTCGCATCCGTTGCCGTCCACCACGTAGAAATCATAGGTCGAGTAACGCGTCACCTCCATGCGGTTCTCTGGCGAATACTCGCCGGTGAGTCCCACCTTGTAGAGGTAATTGCCGTCGCCGCCGTTCGCAGTGACCTCCACCGTCTTGCGGGATACGACCTCCACAGAGTCGATCGTAGGCACCTGGCCAACCGTGACATTGACCTCCTCCTGCGTCAAACCGCAGACGCTACCGTCCACCGTCACACGGTAGGAGGCATCGGTCTCCGGCATCACCGTCAGGGTACCCGTCTCCGCCAACGTCTCGCCCGTCGTCAAGTCCGTCCACTGGAGCTTGCCGGACGTTCCGCCCGTCACCCTCGCTGAGAGCGTCACCTTGTCGCCGCTACAGATCGTCGTATCGGAAGTCACCTCCAACTCAGGCTTCCTCGTCACGTTGACTACCGCCGTTCCCTCCACTGGGCAACCGATCTCGCGGCTCACCGTGAAGCGGTAGGTCGTCGTCATCTCCGGCTCGACCTCCACCGTCGCACCCTCCAAGGCTGTGGTGATGGAGGCGTCCTCCTCCCAAGCCACCACGGCATCCGTGAAGAGGATGTCGGAAACGGTCAGCGTAGCCCGATCGCCGGCACAAATGGTCTGCTCGGCAGGCTCCGTGAAGGTGGCTGGCGAATAGACCGCCACCGCATACGCCTCGCTGGAGACTACCTGATCCTTATAATAGACCGTCACCCGGTATTCCACATCCATCGTCGGGCTGACCGTCATCTCGGTCTGCTTACCCTGCTCGGCCAAGGCCGCAAAGGCAGCACCCGACTTGGCCTCCCAGAGGATTGAGTACTGGCTTGGATCCAAGATTCGGCCCGTTCCCGCCGTATCGGCCTTCAGGAGAACCGACTCGCCCAAACATATCTTATCCTTGTCGCCCGACAGCGCAACCACCGCCGAAGCGTCCACCCAAACCTCCACCGTGATGTCGGTCTGGCAATAGTCAGCACCGGTCAACTGAACTGCGTAGGTGTGGCTCTCGGTCACGTCCGCCATGCTGACCTCGGCTCCGTCGAAGACCTTCTGTCCACGCTCCGTCCATGCCACATCCGGCGCCGTAGAGCCGTTGCCCGACAAATCCAACGTGATGGAGAGGCTTCCGCCCTTCGCCACCACAAACGGCTCCGCAGGCTCAACCACCTTGGCGTAAGGCTTCACCTTCAGCTCGCCCACCTCGCCGCTCACGAAGCAGCCACGGTTACGGGCCTCGAACGCATAGACTCCCGCATCGGAGACCTTAGCCCCCGAAACCTTCAAGGAGGAGCCGTCCGAAACCTTCTCCCCGTTCCTCAACCAAGCCAACGTAGGATTCTCGACACAATCGACCTCCATGCGGAACTCGACCTCCTCGCCCTCGCAGACCTCGGAAGCCGTCTTCGCTGCCGTGATAGCGACAGGCACAGGAACCACCGTAACGTCCAACGTCGCCTCGCACTCGTTGATGAACGTGAGCCTATAGGTCGTCTCCTTCTGTGGCGCGAACGCCGCCGTCTTGCCCGGATAGCTGGCCGTGCCGCCTACCTCAACCCACTCGAAGCTGTCCGAAGTGGACTGCAGATCGGCCGTCAACGAAACCTCCGAACCGCAGCTATATATTTTCACCGAACCGCCCTCCGCAGGGTATGGGCTCACGCCGATGGAGTCGTTGCCGTTCTCCGTCGCCAAGATGTTGCCCGACAAGACGCCCTTGCCCAACTCGATGGCGAACTCGTCCGACTCGAGGGCACACGCCCCGGCCGTAACCTTCGCCTTGAACCTATGCACGTCGCCGGATACGCCCGCCAACGGTGCCGTCTTCGTGCTCGCGGATGCGGCGTCAGCAACGTCACCCGTCCACTCGACAGCGATTCCGCCCTCCACGTTCGTCTCGTACTCCACGCTCAGAGGAACCTCCGAATTAGGGCAAGCCGTAGCGGATCCCTTGACAACGACCTCCGACAGCATGTCGATGCGGAAGTCGAGCGCCACAGGCTCAGAGGAGCACTCCGACTGATTTCCCGGCGTAGGGACGTTGAACCAGCCCCTCACCGCATAGTTGCCGTTGGCTGTCGCCGCCCCCTGTGCGAAGGCCGAACCGTCCAACGTATATTCCGTCTGTTCCACAGCCACGCCGTTCTCCACCTGCCATGCCGTCTTCAAATCGACAGAACCGCCACAGACAGGCTCCTTGGCAACAGCCGCCAAGACAGGGCGCGCATAAACAGTCACCACAATCTCCGAAACACCGCTCTCCGCGCCCTCGGCGTTCACCTGGGTCACGTAGTAGGTCTTCGACTCGGTCGCCTCCGCAGTCGCCTTCACCGAGGAGAGCGCCTCAGGCGTCTCCGTGAAGCCCTCGCCGCTTCCTGCCTTCGACGCGTCGGCATACCAACGCAGGCTGAACGCAGAAGCGTCTCCGCCGTTAGGGTCGATGTCCACCAAGTCGAGCAACGTACGGCCCGCCAAATCCTCGCCCTCGCAGAGGTTCAAGTTGCGGGTCACAGGCCTTGGACTGGAGGAGATGACCACCGTAACGGCCGTCTTCTCGCCCTCGCACTTGCCATCCGTCTGCTTCACGTAGTAGGTGAACTCCTGGTCCTCACCGGCTGCCACCTTCGCAGGATCGCTCACTGGGACCGGAGGCGTCGTGCCCAACTCGTTGCCGGCAGCGTCGTACCATACCAACTCATAGTCGTCGGAGGTCGTCTTCACCGCGTTCGGGTTGCGCTCCACGAGGTTCTTCTTGATCTTTCCGTTCTCGTCTATGTCACCCGTCGTATAGACCACCGTTCCGTTCACCACAGGCAGATCCACCTTGGTCACCTTGACAACGAAACTAGCCGTGTCGCCCACGCAGGTCACCCCGCCGGCCAACTCGTAGGTCTGAGCCACGGAGTAGACCGTCTCCGTCGTCGCAGCCACATCCGTCTTCACCAACGGCTCGGACTCCACCGCGCTGCCGTCGACGAACCAAGCGTAACCGCTCCTGTAGTAGCCGTTCGCCTCGTCAGACGCCTCCGTGACACCCATGGAGAGGGCCTTCGCCTCGTCGCCCGCGCAATAGGACTGGGAGAGCGCAGTAGGCTTCTTGACGCCCACCACCGTCACCGTCAGCGTATCTGCATCGCTCTCGGCATCCGTGCTCGAATTATATTGGGTCACATAGTATTCATATTTTCCAACTGCCGCTTCCGACAACAGAGCCGGAGCGTCCACATAGTCGCCGCTGCCCTTACCGTCGGTCACCGCCGTGTACCAGCGCACCTTGAAGTCGGACGACTCGGCCACCACACGCTTCTGCAGCTCCTCCACGGAGAGGCTCGCGCCCTCGCAGATCGTCGTGTCGAGCACCGTAGGGCGAGGCGCGTCGTTCACCTTCACCGTGAACATCACCAGTTCGCTCGCGCAGCCCTCCGGAGTCACCTCCGAAACCCAATAGGCCGTTCCCTCGTCCTTCTTCGTCAGGTCGTGGCAAGGGGCCGTCGAACCGTCCGTTCCGTACGGCTGCTTGTCGGCCGTGTACCACACGAGGCTGTTCTTACCGTCGTTAGGACGGATGGTCGCACCCTCCTTCGAATCGACTGGCTGGCAGCCCGTACCCTTGACGAACTCCATGTCCGCAACGACCGGCGCGTTGGCAGCCGCCTTCACGACGATGCTCTTCCTGTTCGTCTCGTCCGACTTGCTGTCGCAGTAGCCCTCGGCCGTCACCGTCAGGGAGAGTTCCCCGAACTCGCCGGAAGGGGCGAACGATGTCGGTGTCGGGATCTCCTCGCCGTCGAGCGTCCAGACCTGCTTGCCGTCCTTAGGCGTAACCTCCGTCAGGATCTCCGTCTTGCCGCAGGTCATCACCGTGTCGAACTTCGCCGTGGCCGTCAACTTGACCGTCACCGCATATTCCTTCGGACCGTAGACACAGCCCGCCTCGCTCGTATTCGTGAAGTAGAAGGTGTATGGCGTCAGGCTGCCCTCCAGCTTGGAGAGGTCGGCATCCGCCTTTGCCGTCGCGTCCGCGTCGGTGTACCATGCCAAACCGTCGCCGCTTGGGAGCGTCTTCTCCTCGCCCGCACAGAAGGCATCCAACGGATCCAACTCGATGGTCGGGATCTCGCCCACCGTCAACTCGACGGCCTTGCTCTCCTTCGTGCAGGTGGCGTCCGCAGGGTCGGTCACCACCACCGTGTACTTGCCCGCCTTGGAGACCTCCATGG
>JAFZKQ010000061.1 GCA_017553575.1 Paludibacteraceae bacterium | reverse complement strand
ACGATGGACACCCTTGCTTTCGGCTGTAGCCTTCCCACTGTTAGGGCGGCTTGGGGACTTACACCCGTTAGAGTACGTTCGTGCTGGGCGAACAACAAAAAAGGGACGAATCACAGATCCGTCCCTTTCTATCATATAAAGAAATTTATCAATACTTCACCACACCATATTTACCGTTGCTAACAACGATTGCCGTATTGGAAGTAGTTCCAGCCACTTTTGTGAAGTTTGGATAAAGACGGATATTACCGAAATCATCCATCACACCGTACTTTCCAGTCGATTTGTCCTTCAAAATGCGGCCATCCACATCGTATCCCTTAGGCAAGACAGGAACACCCTTCTTCGTATAGCAAGTCTTGTCACCATCATTCTTTAGATATATAAGGTTACCATCGAAAGAGAAGATCTTATCCGCAATTGCTTGAGTCATCTCAGCGCCCTTCTCGTCCAATACACCTTGCTTCTTCGTATTAAGCGACGTATAGATGAAATACTTATCACCGCCTGGCATCAACGTAATATTTTGATACATTGGCTTCACGATAATCTTACCCTTAGGATCGATAAGTCCCGTCTTTGTGTTTGAATAGATACCCATATCGGCCAACTTCACAATCGTATACTTATTAGCAGGCTTGTCCAAACGGATTTCATCCTTCGTCTTAATCAAAATCTTACCCTCGAAAATGACATATTTATCATTGTCTGGTCCTTGGAACGATTGGATATAATATACGTTAGATTCCTTACCCTCCAAATAGCTGTTACAATTTATGTCGAAGAAGTGTCCACCGTCTACCAACTTATCGTAGATTGGCTCCAAAACGACGCTCGTCTTATAGAGCAAACCGTACTTGCCACCCTTTCTTACGATAGAATAGCAGTTACAGAATTTTGTCATCTCGTCATAGGTTGCAGGGACAACCTCACGACCCGTATAGTCTACGGCACCCCATTTTCCACCTTTCTGCACACGCAAGAAGCCACAAGAAGCCTCCATATCCACATCATCATAACCATTCAACGAAATGCTTGCCCCTGTTGGAGAAACCAAGCGGAACTCCTTGCCATTCTTCACCACGATGATATTAGCGGAGTAGTTCATCTTTGCCTTTCCATCGGCAGGAATGCTGCAGACTTCGTTACCATCCGTGTTGATATACAACCAACGGTTGTCCTTCAACACCTTGGCCAAACCATTCAAGAAGCAATCACCCAACTGATTATACACCAAAGGAATTTTCTTGTCATCTACCTTGCTGAGGAATCCGATCTTACCTCCCACTTCGTAGGCAATCATCTTATCAGTTCCTCCACAATCCCTAAAATAGGACAATTGTCCGAAATAGAGATATCTACCCGTCGTATCAATCCAACCCTCTTTCAAAACATTCTTCACACTGGCGATACCGTCTGAATCGAAATAAGGCTGCATATCAAACTCAGGGTTGAACATCACCTCACCCCTATCATTGATCAAACCATACTTCTTTCCTCTACGGGTCTTGATGAAACGGCTGTCCACATCGCCAAGCACACGCCAAGCCACCTCGTCGAACTGTTCGTTCAAGAGTTGGTTGCCCGCATTATCCACAATAACCAATTGGCCATTGGAATTCATAACGACACCACCGTTTGCCAACACACGAATATTGAATGCAGAGAGAGAACCTTGCATAAACGGCTCTATCACCAAACGAGCATCAGAGGAGAGCAATCCCCATTTTCCTGCCTTCTTAACAGCGATGAATTGCTTTGAAAGTGGCTTCATATCCGATGAAGAAGCCAAGTCGAAACCACCTACAGGGCGGCCCGACGCTATCTCAACAACACCCCAACGTCCATTGGCCTTAGCTGCGATATAGCCATGCTCGATTTCACGGCCGAATTCATCATAACCTGCGTCAACAATCTTACGCGCATCATCACCCAAGATACCCCAAGCACGATTTTCCTTCACCAAATAGTAGGATTTACCTGCTGCAGAATCCGTCACCAAAGCGATATCATCGTACTTAGCAGGCACCAACCATGAATTGGACTTCTCCAACTTGGCAATCTTCTCTTGGAAGTCGGCCACCTTCTTCGTGTTCTCTGGATACGTGGCGATATACTTAGCATACGTATTGATATTATCCTTCTGCTTTGCCTCTTCGTAGGCAATCTTCTCCAACTTCGATTGGATGACAGGAACCCAATGTGACTTAGGATACATGGACAAATATTGCGTATATGCATCTGCCGTAGGAGCCAATCCCACGAACGCCAACGAGTCTCTCAAACGGATGGCGGAAGCACGCTTCGGAGAGTCCGGATAATCTGCCAAGAACTTCTCCACGTCCTTCACTGTCGCATTCTTCAAATATGAATTGAAAATCAAAGTCTCCTTCTGAGCCTTGGCATCTGACAGATAAGAGCAACCTTGGCAAACACCAATAATCTCGTCGTAAGCCTCAACCGTTCCTTTGTCTTTCGCATACTTCATCAAATTACGTTCAATACTCTCGCACAACGACTCTATCGTCATCTTGTTCTCGCGCAAAGCATCCATCACCTTCTTGTCATACAAATAATCGCTATATGAAATATTCACATAGAGTTTGTACGCCTTCACCGGATTGTACTTTGCATACTTCGGACTGTTGTAAAGCATACACTCCGAGATGTCGAAGAGCAGCTTCTCCTTAGAATCTGTAAGTTTGTTCGCAATTTTCGAACGCGACTTCAATGCGTCTTCAAACTTTCCTTTTTGAACTTGCCTGATGATATCCGAACACTCTACTGCAGCGGAAGCAGACAAAGCAAAAAGTCCAGCAAGCGACAGTGCCACTAACTTTTTATTCATATCTCTATATCATTAAATTTTATTCGTCTTTTCCTCTTCCCGACGGGAAGTTAGCACATAATAAACAAATTTACAAAAAAATAAGAAATAGAACACATTACGAACAAGTATAACGTTATTATTTCCCATTTTTTGAAGTCCAACATAAGAGATGGGGCAAAAAACACCCTTCTTAGAAGACAACTGCAGCCTCGTACTTGGAAATAGAGGTGGCCTTCTTGATGGCTTTTCGCCTTTTCTTGTCCATCTCTGGATAGAAGTACTCCCAGAACTCCTTCATCTTATCCAAAATCTGAGGTTCACCCCCATTCAAGCGTTCTTGGTAATGGCTATAGACAACAGCATGGAGTCGGGAATAAAGTCCCATCTTTTCCGAATCCGACAAGACCTTGCCGGTTTGGTATTCCATAGCCAATTCCGGGTGAGCCAACAAACCTCGTCCCACCATGATTCCCGCGAGTTTTGGAAATTGCTCCGAAATACGTTGCAAGTCGTCCACCGTCTGCACATCTCCATTATAGACCAACGGCAACGAGCAAGCCTCATAGAAAGAGGCAAAGGCTTCCATATCCACCTCCCCTTTATACTGCTGTTCGCCCAAGCGTGCATGCATCGTCACCTGCTTAATGCCATACTTTTCCAAGATAGGCAAAATCGCCAAACACTCATCCGATTGGGACATACCCAAGCGCATTTTCACGGAAAAATCGACATGGGGGAAACGAGCCGTATTAGCCAACAGAGCCTCCACCTTATCGGGATGGGGCAAAATGCCGGCTCCCTTCTGTCTCTTCGTAATCAACGGATAGGGACATCCCAAATTAATGTCGACCGCAGAATAACCGTTTTCCTGCAAGACGCCCATCAACAAATCGAACTCAGAATCATCCCCAGCCATAATCTGGGGAACAAGGCAAGCCACCCGATTGTTTTCCTTTTTTATGCCATAGAGGTCACGATTCCTTGTTGTTCCCCTTTCTACGCGCAAAAAGGGAGTATAGTAACAAGAGACCCCGCCAAAGATTTCGTCAAAAGCATTTCGATAGCAATAATCCGTATAACCTTGCAACGGAGCAAAATGAATCTGCTGCTTCATATCTGGATATTTAACTTTAGGTGTATAAATTCACCGTTTTAATAAAAGATAATGGGTCCTCAAAAAAAAGGCTTCTCCACAAAAAAGGAGAAGCCCTTATCTGATTTATATGCGTTCGATTATTTGTTTTCTTCCAAAGCCTTTACTTCCGCATCAATTTTCTTGTACTCTGCGCCCTTATCCAATCTCAAATAAGCAGCTCTCAAGACGCGAAGGTTGCTCAAATCCTTTGGATCCAAAGTTCTTGCCTTCTCCAAATAAGGAAGAGCCTTTTCAAACTCAGCCTTTGCACGAGCACGCTCCGCATTGTACTTTTTATTGTCCTTGATAGAGCTTGCCTTATCGTTAATATCCTCACCCTTAGTCACATAAACGATACCAAGGCCAGAATATGCTGTAGCATTTTTAGGATCCACAGACGTTGCTTGGTTGTATGCGACAACAGCCTCATCATACTTCTTCATATTCATCAGCAAGTTACCCTTTACTGCGAGATATTGAGCATTCTTAGGATCATTCTTAACAGCCTCGTCCAAATAAGCGATAGCCTCGTTTTCCTTCTTAGACTCGATATAGTAGTTGATCAAGCTTCCCATCAAGAATTGGTTCTTAGGGAACTTCTTCATACCGTTTTGCAAGTTGGCAACGTACTTGTCCATTTGATTAGCCTTCTTATACTCTTCAGCCAACCACTCGTACATGTTCTCCTCCTTGTATCCTGCGTCACGCAACTCCTCCATAGACTTGATAGCCACTGACTTCAATTCTGGAACACGGCTTGCTGCATCCACCACATAATACTTAATCTCATTGTAAAGAGTATCCTTCTCCATACCTACACCTGCCATAACAGGATAAGTAGGAACTTCCAAATACTTAGACCACAAGGCAACTGCTTGCTTATAGTTTTTAGCATTGTAGCTAGCCAAGCCCTCGTTGATGAGGTACTTACCATATTGCTCCAAATTTCTCTTTACCTCTTTTTGATATTTAGGCTTTACCTTACCCTTTTCGTCTGGTTGCATACCATACTCGCCAGCCTTAGCATAAGCATCGATTGCCTTCACAAGCATCTCGTCCTTTATTTCTTGGCTGAAAGACTCTTGCTTCATGCGCTTCATCTCTTCTGTCTCGTAGTACTTGTAATATACATTACCAGCCACATAGTATGTCTTCTCCCATTTTGAGGTTTCTGCATTCTGCATGGCAGCCTCGATATTCGTCTTGGCAACCGTCAAATCGATGGGTTCAGACAACGCATTCTCTGCCTTTCTTACATTCGACTTTTGAGAAAAACCAGATGCTGCCAATGAAAGCAACATCAAAGAAAGTGCTATTCTTTTCATTTCTTTTATCTATTTTGTTATTATTATTCTACATTATTTGTCTCCTCGCCCTGATTCTCCGCAGAAGTTTCAGGTGCCTGTGTTTCCGCGTCAGCTCCGCCTTCTGCATCAATGATGGCCTCTTCCTCGTCCTCCGTCAGTACCACACATACCGAAGCGATGGAATCTTTACGCTTGCCCAGATTGATCAATGAAACGCCTTGGGTAGCACGTCCCATCACACGGACATCCGTCACCTTCAATCGAATCGTGATACCCGACTTGTTTATAATCATCAAATCGTTCTCATCGGTCACGTTCTTGATGGCAACCAGCTTACCGGTCTTGTCCGTCACGTTGATCGTCTTGACACCCTTACCACCACGGTTGGTGACACGATAATCCTCAATGTCAGAACGCTTACCGAATCCTTGCTCAGAAACGACCATCACCGTCTCCTTAACAGGATCTTCGATGGCGATCATTCCTACCACTTCATCCTCTGGATCCTCATCCAATGTCATACCTCTCACACCCGTAGCCGTACGACCCATCTCGCGAACTTTCTCCTCGTTGAAACGGATTGCGCGTCCGTTCCTATTGGCCATCAAGATTTCGCTCTTGCCGTCCGTCAAGCAGACTTGGATAACTTGGTCGCCCTCGCGGATTGTAATAGCGTTAACACCATTTGCACGAGGCCTTGAGTAAGCCTCCAAAGCGGTCTTCTTCACAACACCGGATTTCGTACAGAACATCAAGAAATGGTTCTTGCAATACTCCTCGTCATTCAGGTTGCGAACCTTGATAAAGGCTGTTACCGAATCATCCGACTCGATATTCAACATATTTTGTATAGCGCGACCCTTCATGTTCTTAGAACCTTCAGGGATCTCATAAACTTTCAACCAGAAGCAACGGCCCTTTTGCGTGAACAAAAGCATCGTATCGTGCATAGAGGCAGGATAGATATACTCGATGAAGTCTTCGTCACGGGCACCACTACCCTTAGAACCGACACCACCACGACCTTGCGACTTGAACTCAGTAAGCGGAGTACGCTTAATATATCCTAGATGAGAGATCGTAATAACCATCTCATCATCCGAATAGAAATCCTCAGGATTGAACTCGTCGGAAGCATAGATAATCTCCGTACGACGTGGGTCTCCATATTTCTCCTTCACCTCGAACAACTCGTCCTTGATGATCTTCATACGCAAATCCACATTAGCGAGCACCTCCTTATAATACTCGATACGCTTCATCAACTCGGCATATTCAGCACGAAGTTCGTCTACAGACAAACCTGTCAATTGACGGAGACGCATCTCGACGATTGCCCTTGCCTGGATATCCGACAATTCGAAACGCTCCATCAAACCATTTCGAGCATCCTCGACCGTACGGGAACTACGGATAATGCGAACCACCTCATCAATATTGTCACAAGCGATGATCAAGCCTTCCAATATGTGGGCACGCTTCTCCGCCTCACGAAGTTCGAACTGCGTTCTCCTAATCACTACGTCATGCCTATGCTCAACGAACAAGGCAATCAGCTCCTTCAAATTAAGCAATTGAGGGCGACCCTTCACCAATGCGATATTGTTCACTCCGAAAGAGGTCTGCAAAGCAGAATACTTAAAGAGCTTATTCAAAACGACATTGGCGTTAGCATCACGCTTCACATCCACCACGATACGCATACCTTCGCGGTCGGACTCATCATTAATATTGGAGATGCCGTCGATCTTGCCATCCTTCACCATTTCAGCGATAGCCTCAATCAACTCACGCTTATTCACCTGATAAGGGATCTCCCTCACGATGATATGTTCGTGTCCATTCGCATCAGTTTCAATTTCCGTCTTGGAACGCATCACGATACGGCCACGACCCGTTTCATAAGCCTCTTTCACGCCAGCATAGCCATAGATAGCCGCGCCACTCGGAAAATCAGGAGCCTTGATATGGGTAATCAACTCATCGATTGTTATATCATTATTATCTATGTAAGCGACGATTGCATCAACCGTATCCGACAAGTTGTGAGGAGGCATATTCGTAGCCATACCCACAGCAATACCAGAGGCACCGTTAACCAACAAATTCGGTATACGGGTTGGCATGACCGTAGGCTCCTGCAACGTATCATCAAAGTTATTTTGAAAATCGACTGTTTCCTTATCCAAATCGATAAGGATATCTTCCGCTATCTTACAGAGCCTAGCCTCCGTATAACGCATAGCGGCTGGACTATCACCATCGACAGAACCAAAGTTTCCTTGGCCGTCCACCAAAGGATAACGCATAGTCCAAGATTGAGCCAGACGAACCATTGTGAAGTAAACGGACGAGTCACCATGAGGGTGGTACTTACCAAGCACCTCACCGACGATTCTGGCGGACTTCTTCGTCGGCTTATTTGACCGCAAACCCAACTCGTTCATTCCAAAAAGCACGCGGCGGTGAACTGGCTTAAAACCATCCCGCACATCCGGCAACGCACGTGACACAATAACTGACATCGAATAGTCAATGTAGGAAGACCTCATCTCCTCATTGATGTCAATTTTTATAATTCTGTCTTGATCAACCATTTATATATTCTCTATTTTATTTAATTCGCCTATTTACAAAAAACGCACTAAAATACGAATTTTTATTGTAACGAGCAAAAACAAACCGAGCAAAACCGCAAAAAAGAAGTTTCCTAAAATCCTTTTCCTCTTATTTTCAAGCACTTTCCTATTCTTTGCGACATTTTGTCATGAAAAAACATTCCTGCATCATTTTTGTTATACTTCAATAGGAGACCTCCCCTGCCGTCCTACGGATAGCGGACGACTAAAAGATTGGCGTTTTTATGGGAAGTCCCTAAATTTTTATCGTATATTTGCCGACGGAATAGACTTACCCGAAAGCTGCACGACACACATTTTACAACAGCTTAATAGACAACAACATAAAAGTCTATTTCCTGGAAAGACAAATAGGCGAACTTTTTGATTTCCACTTAATTTTTAAGGAAGATAAATGAATAAAGAATTTTCGCAACGAGTTAAGGATGTCTTGACATACAGCAAAGAGGAAGCGGAACGATTAGGCAACAACTACATCGGCCCTGAGCACCTCCTACTGGGAATCATTCGAGATGGTGAAGGCCCTGCTATCGAGGCCCTCCAAGCCCTTAATGTAGATTTTGCATACATAAAAAACTACATCGAGACAAGGGTCAGGGAGGACAACGACACTTTGGTTGGGCAAGACATTCCATTAACCAGCCAGACCGAGAAGATACTCAAGATGATCTGTTTAGAGGCAAGGGCTCTTCATAGCGAGGTGATGGATACTGACCACCTTCTTTTGGCCATCATGAAGAATAATGTCAATTTGGCAACTGAGGCTTTGCAATCCAACAGCGTCAACTACTCCCAAGTGTTGGCTGTCATCAAAAAGGATACAAAAATGAGCTCCGGCATACAGGACGACGATGAATTCGACGAGCCTCAATTCCCGAAAGACTCCAATACCTCCTCCATGACCGGCAATGCTTCGAACTTCCAGAAAGCGGACAACCAAACGCCCGTCCTCGACAACTTCGGCTCAGACATGACCAAAGCTGCAGAAGAGGGACGGCTGGACCCTATTGTGGGAAGAGACCAAGAAATCGAAAGATTGGCCCAAATACTCACTAGAAGGAAGAAGAACAACCCAGTCCTAATTGGAGAACCAGGTGTCGGAAAATCGGCTATCGTCGAAGGATTGGCTCTTCGCATCGTGCAAAAGAAGGTATCACATATCCTCCTCAACAAGCGGGTCATCTCTTTAGATATGGCCTCCATTGTGGCAGGCACGAAGTATCGCGGCCAATTCGAGGAGCGAATCAAGGCCATCATCAACGAGTTGTCCAAGAATCCGGGCATCATCCTTTTCATCGATGAAATACACACCATCGTGGGCGCCGGCGGTGCGACAGGCTCGTTGGACGCTGCCAACATGTTGAAACCAGCTTTGGCTCGAGGGGAAATCCAATGTATCGGAGCAACCACCTTGGACGAATACCGTCAAAGCATTGAGAAGGACGGTGCTTTGGAACGTCGTTTCCAAAAAATCATCGTCAACCCTACTACGGCAGAAGAGACACTTCAAATACTACAAAACATCAAGGAACGCTACGAAAGCCACCACTGCGTCTCTTACACAGATGCAGCTCTTGAAGCCTGCGTGAAATATACGGACCGCTACATCAGCGACCGTCAATTCCCAGACAAGGCCATCGATGCCCTTGATGAGGCAGGTGCAAAAACCCACATTGCCAACATTGTCGTCCCTGAAAAAATCGAGCTTTTGGAGAAAGAACTCCAAACTCTCAGCGACGAAAAGACCAACGCCATCAAAGCTCAGAAATTCGAATTGGCCGCGGGTTACCGTGACAAAGAGAAGGAACTGAAGGAACTTCTCGAACGAGAGAAGATGGTTTGGGAAGATGGATTGAAACGCAATCGGCAAGTGGTTGACGAAGACGATGTTATGGCCGTCATCTCCATGATGTCAGGAGTACCTATCCAACGTATCGCACAAAATGAAGGGAAACGCCTCCTTCAGATGAAGGATGCTTTGCTTAGCAAAATAATTGGTCAAGACGAGGCAATCAACAAGGTAGTCAAAGCGATCCAACGCAACCGCATCGGATTGAAAGACCCTAACCGACCTATCGGTTCGTTCATCTTCTTGGGTCCAACGGGTGTGGGAAAGACGCACCTCGCCAAACAGATGGCGAAAGAGATGTTCGACTCGACCGATGCCCTCATCCGTGTTGACATGAGCGAATATATGGAGAAGTTCTCCGTATCAAGGCTCATCGGAGCACCTCCGGGATATGTGGGCTATGAGGAGGGAGGTCAATTGACCGAACGTGTTAGACGCAAACCCTACTCTATCATTCTATTGGACGAGATTGAGAAGGCTCATCCCGATGTGTTCAACCTGCTTCTGCAAGTCTTGGACGAAGGTCGCCTGACCGACAGTTTAGGTCGTCGCATTGACTTCAAGAACACCATCATCATCATGACCTCCAATGCAGGTACGCGTCAGTTGAAAGAGTTCGGAAACGGAATCGGCTTTGCGCCAGCATCCAGGACAGAGGATAAGTCCTTTGCCCACGGTGTCATCCAGAAGGCCCTGAACAAGACCTTCTCACCTGAGTTCCTCAACCGTATCGACGACATCATCATGTTCGAGCAACTCTCGAAAGAGTCCATCAACAAGATCATCGACATCGAACTCAAAGCCGTATACGAGCGTATTGCCCAATTAGGCTACACCCTCAAGTTGACAGACGAAGCGAAAAGCTTCATCGCCGACAAAGGATACGACATTCAATTCGGAGCCCGTCCGCTGAAACGCGCCCTCCAAAAATATGTGGAAGACGAAGTGGCAGAATTACTTTTGGCCGGAAATTGTAAGGAAGGTCAGGAGATTTGCATCAGTTACGACAAAGAAAACGAGAAGATCGTTTGCAAGATAAACGAGCAAGCCGAATAAGTAAAAAATAAAGCAAATAAAAAAAGCGTTGAATCTTGGATTCAACGCTTTTTTATGACTAAGTCCTTCACGATCATTGTTTAGGCACAATTCTGAAGTTATCTACGCACATGTAAATCAACGTAGAATCAGCCTTTCCGAACTGAACGAAACTGAAGTTCGTTGCCGTATTCAAATCCAAAGGATATTTAGAATCTATCGTATCATTATCGATACCATGATGGAACTCTGTCAAAGGAATCGTGACTGTAACCCAAGAGCCACCAGTGTTATAACCCCTTCCTCCATTATCCTCATAAGGTTTCCAGAAGCAAATTGCCGATTTCTCACGACCATGTTTGTTTCCAGACACATAAGGTCCGAAGAAAAGCTCCGTACGAGGGCCTACATAAGAGACCTCTTTCGGAATACATACCTCAAACTTCAAAACCAAGTCGTTCAAGCTCTCGTTCTTAAAGAGGCTAGCAACAGACTCGTTTCCTCGACCGCCCTCTTCCGTATTAGCAACATATTGGATAAACATCGTATGGGTCATCGTCCAGCTGTTGTCATAATGTCCATACAAGAAACCATAGTTACCGTCACAAGGGTCAGGCAAAGAGGAAGGCAATGGAGTCACACTATCGGCAATCTCCACAATACCCTGGATTTTATTTCCGTTTTCATCAAATGGTTCATAGCCACCCCACGTCGCTATACGATTGTCAAAATTGATGATGACATTTCGACTATCCCTAAAATGGAAAGGAGATTTGGTTTCTCCCGCCTTATTTCTTACCAACAAGCGTCCAGGTTGGGCTCCTTCTGGGACCACCACATACATGACACTATCGTTAGACTCCACATTCGGAGTTACCGCCAAATCGCCAGGGAACACAACCTCTGAAGATTTCAGGTGCTTACCGTATATAATTGCAGTACCGCCATCTGGCACATACTCGCACTTCATACTAGTCAACTCGGGTATTTTTGCATTATTGCAAGATGTCATCAACATCCCCGCAACAAAAATTGAGACATATGTAAAAATTCCAGTTTTCATAAAAATAAGTATTAGTTCGTATTCTATAATTTGTTTTGTTTCCCTATTATATGCCATCCTTCCTTTCCCGAACAGCACTATAACAAAATTATAATTTTAAAGCAGAAAAACAAAAAAAATCACTTTTTTTATTTTCCATTTGGGAAATAGATTGAATTTATTGATTGATTGCTGTGGTCCCGTTCCTGAAAAAACTTATTCGTCACAATCAGCCACAGCATCCCAAAAGGCAGATTGGAACTCCTCGTTCAAGAGGTCGTCCCGATGTTCCTTCAAAACATCCTTCTTACATTTACCCACATTAAAGATACCGTCCTTGCGGTTACACTCACAATAATCCTCTCCAGCCGAGCGTCCGCGTGAAGCAGGCGTGCTACAAGAGAAAAGAGCTCCCATCAGAGCCAACACAACTATACCGTTTATCAATTTCATTACCTTGCTATTTCTTTACAAACGATGATTCAATCTTTTTTCGGGAGTTCCGACTCCTCAATTTGGCGCAATTCAAACTTCTCCCCGTCAAAACAGGCATAGGAGAAATGGGTGATCCAATCGCCCAGTATGATTACGCGCTTGCCGTCTTGGATTTCCAAATCAAGCATAATATGCCGATGTCCGTAAACATAGAAATCGACATTGTTCTGTTTCTTTGCATGCTCCTCCGAGAAAAGCACCATATATTCACGGTCTCTCCCCAAGTACGACTCGGAAGGGTCTCCAATCTTAGACTTACGGCTATGGCGCGACCATGCGAAACCCAATGGAACCGTAAACCAAGGGTGAATACCTTTATATAAACGTTGGCACAACTTGTTCCGGAAGAAAGCCCGGATGAAACGGAACGACCGACTAGGATCGCCCAACCCATCTCCATGGGCCATAAAAAAATGCTTGCCGTAGAGGTCGATCTCAAACGACCCGTCGATAACCTTCGCCCCTATCTCCTTCGGGAAATAATCGAACATCCATATATCATGATTACCGGCAAACAAATAGATTTGAACGCCCAAATCGGACAATTCGCCCAATTTACCGATAAAACGGGTAAAACCTTTCGGCACCACATGGCGATATTCGAACCAATAATCGAACATATCACCCAAGAGGAAAAGGTATGCCGCATCTTCCTTGATGGAATCGAGCCAACGAACCAAACGTCGCTCCACCTTCAAAGGCTCCTCATGAACATCAAGCCCCAAATGAGCATCCGAAGTGAAATAGGCCTTATTACGCTCCATCCATCGAAGTTTTAAAGCATTCCCAACTCCAACATAGCCTCCTCGCTCATCATCTCCTTGGTCCACTCGGGTTCGAAGACAATGTTCACCTTGGCATCCTTCACGCCCTCTATTCCGGACAGCTTCATGTGGACATCCTCCACGATATAATCAGCTGCAGGACAATTGGGTGCAGTCATGGTCATATCCACCTCCACACGTCCCTCCTCAGAGACATCTATCTTATAGATAAGTCCCAAGTCATAGATGTTGACAGGTATCTCAGGATCGTAGACCGTCTTCAAGACTTGCACAATCTTCTCCTCCAACCCTAAGAACTCGTTGTCGCCCGACTGCTTTCCGTTATCCTCTCTATTTTCCACCATAAAATTTCTCTCGTTATAAATATTCCTTACCCACTTGAACCCTCGTATCGTTCACGAACTGGCGAATGCGGTTTTCCTCATTCCTCTTACAGATAAGGAGCACATTGTTGCTCTCCGTAATAACCAAATCCTCAACACCTTGAACGACGGCCAATTTATCTTTCGGCAAGGCAATTATATTATTTTTGCTCTCGTAGACCAACGTTTTCCCATTCATCATCAAGTTGTTGTTCTTGTCTTTTTGTGCATCAGACAAAGCGTAGACAGAACTCCACGTACCCAAATCAGACCATCCGAAATCTGCCGTAATGACATATACGTTTTGAGCCTTTTCCAAAATTTGGTAGTCAATGGAATTGTTGGTACACGATTGATATATCTTATCTATGAAGGGTTGTTCCTCCGCCGTATTGTAATAATCCTTTCCATCCGAGAATTTACGGGCCAACTCAGGCATATAGAGTTCGAAAGCCTCGGAAATGGACTTGACGTTCCAAAGGAACATACTCGAATTCCAATAGAACTCGCCACTCTCCAAAAATATCTGGGCAATATCTACGTTCGGTTTCTCCGTAAACGTCTTTACCTTAAAGAGATCCTGCTCCACCTCCGTCTCTCCGATCTGGATGTATCCGTAGGCCGTCTCCGGACGGTTAGGCTTAATGCCGACCGTCAACAGACAATCGTTCTCCGAGATGAATCGGAATCCACGGTTGAGCGTATCGATATACTCGCTTTCCTTCAAGATCAACTGGTCGGACGGAGTCACCCAAACCTTGGCATTTTCGTTGATCGCTTTAATCTTATACATTGCATAAGCGATACAAGGTGCCGTATTTCTCACCGCCGGTTCCAACAAAATATTCTGCCCAGGAACGGCAGGCAACTGCTCCAACACTAAATCCTTATATTTTTTATTGGTCGAAATATAAATATTCTCCTTATCCACCACTTTGCAAACTCTATCGTACGTCATTTGAAGCAACGAACGACCCGTACCTAAGAAATCCAAAAACTGTTTGGGTTCTGAAGTCGAGCTATAAGGCCAAAATCGGCTGCCAACGCCTCCGGCCAAAATCACGCAAAAGTTATCTTTCATACTAAAAAAAATAAAGATTCTTATAGAAGGAAGTCACAAGAGAAGGATTCCCCAAAGAGAGATATCTCCCTATTCCTTCTCCTTATCCAAAACACGAAGATAGTCTATTTTTTCTTTTTCCACAAACAAGACAAAAAGTATTCTAAAAAATCCGACACCATAACCACCGAGCCTATTTAAATTCCCTTATCGAGCCAACATTTCAAAGCAAAGGCACACCCAATTATACCGTTCCTCCAAGCCCATTACAAATCATCAGATTTTCAATTGCCTATAATAAACGCTCCTCTCCTCTGAATTCGAAATTTCAGAGCGAAACGAAGGAACTCATAGGGGAAACGCAAACAATCCAAAGGGAATCAAAATGAAAAGTCGCAACATTATTTTCAAAATTCATCGCAATCGATTTGGATATTCAAAAATTAGTTGTACCTTTGCATCGCAATTCGGGGAACACCCCAGGCAATTGCCCAGATGGCGGAATCGGTAGACGCGCTGGTCTCAAACACCAGTGGATTCACTTCCATCCCGGTTCGACCCCGGGTCTGGGTACCACGACAAAAAAAGGGAATCTTCGGATTCCCTTTTTTGTTTTCCGAAAAATCCGTTCACATTCAAGCTTTCCCTTTGAAAATCAAGCAAAAAACGCTTGGCTACCATCACTCACGAAGCGACTTTCCGCCCCAAGCCACACTCAATCTGACACACCTCTTATCCCAAGGAACTCCCTTTAGAATCTTAAATTTTACTGATTTAGGAGTTCACCTCCCCCATACTATTCCCAAAAGAGAAAAATTATAGTAAATTTGCACCATTAATTTAACGGAAGCCATCGGGACATACGCGCCCATGCCTCCTTATCAACAAGGGATATATGTCAAGAAAAAACAAACAACTGCCATTGATTGAAAACATCGAAATCACAGATGTTGCCGCAGAAGGAAAGGCTATTGCCAAACAAGACAACATGGTGATTTTCACGCAATACACCGTACCCGGCGACGTGGTAGACCTTCAAATAACCAGAAAGAAAAACAGTTATATGGAAGGCCGCGTGGTAAAAATCCACAAATTCGCCGAAAAAAGATGCGAGGCTTTTTGCAAGCATTATGGAGTCTGTGGCGGATGCAAATGGCAAATCCTCCCCTACGAAGAACAGATCAAATACAAGCAAAAACAAGTTCTTAACAACCTGACTCGAATCGGCAAGGTAGACTTACCCGAAATATCTCCGATAATGGGATCCCAAAACATCCGCTATTATCGAAACAAATTAGAGTTCACCTTTTCCAACAAAAAGTGGCTCACGGAAGAGGTTATCCAATCGGGAGAGGCTGTGGACAACATGAACGCCCTCGGCTTCCACATCCCTGGCAAATTCGACAAGGTGCTTGACATAGAAGAGTGTCACCTACAGACACCTATCTCCAACGAAATACGCAACGAAATCAAATCGTTCGCTTTGGCTAACGGATTAGAATTCTTCGACATACGGAACCAAGAGGGCTTCCTGCGAAACATCATCATCCGAACGGCAAGCACGGGAGAGATCATGCTTATCGTCATCTTCTTCAAAGAAGATTCCACCAAGCGTGAGTTGCTTCTGAACCATCTCGCAACGAAATTCCCTCAAATCACCTCCCTTCTCTACATCATCAACGAGAAGTGCAACGACACCATCACCGACCAAGAGGTACATACCTTCAAAGGACGGGACTACATCATTGAAGAGATGGAGGGACTGAAATTCAAAGTCGGCCCTAAATCGTTCTACCAGACAAACAGTGCGCAAGCCTACGAACTTTACAAGGTGGCGCGCAACTTCGCCAACCTCAGCGGCAACGAATTGGTCTACGACCTTTACACGGGAACGGGAACCATCGCTTGCTTCGTCTCCAAAATGGCGAAAAAGGTAGTCGGAATCGAATACGTGCCTGAAGCCATTGAGGACGCCAAGGTAAACGCCGACTTCAACCAAATCAAGAATACGCTCTTCTACGCAGGCGACATGAAGGAGATTCTCACCGACGAGTTCATCGGCCAGCACGGAAAGCCGGATGTCATCATCACAGACCCTCCGCGCGACGGCATGCACAAAGACGTGGTGGACACCATCCTACGGGCAGAGCCTCAACGAATCGTCTATGTCAGCTGTAACCCAGCCACGCAAGCGCGAGACCTCAACCTGCTCGACACCAAATACGAGGTAAAGGCAGTCCAGCCTGTGGATATGTTCCCTCATACGCACCATGTTGAGAATGTTGTGCTCCTCACCAAAAGGGAACATTTCAAGGAGGTTCTCCCCGAGAATGATTTGACAGAGACTTTATCCTAAAATCACGGAATTTTGGGATAAAGTATCCCATTCCCTCAAAAACAAAGAAATGCAGGTATACGGAATTGTTGTTTTCCTCATTCTTTTTCTGATCATAGCACCAGACACTTATTTGTACTTTAGGTTCATGCGTAAAAGTGTGAGTCGGTCCGTCTGTGTGCTCCACTGGATAATCTGTGCGTTCTTCGCCCTCTACACGACATTCATCCTGATGAATGTGAACAACATCTACTCGCCAGAGACAGTCTGTCAACTCATGACTTTCGTGGCGACCTTAGGTGCCATCTATTTTCCGAAACTCATATTCAGCAACTTTGACCTGTTCTACAATCTGACCAAGAGAAGGTGGAAACGGTTGCATTATTGGGGCTACTTCTTGGCGGCCATCTCCTTTGTGCTAATTATGCACGCCATCCATTTCGGAAAATTCAAATTCGGCAAGGGAGAATACACGGTTGAGATTGAGAACCTGCCAGAGTCTTTCGATGGGTATAAAATAGTACAGGTGAGCGACTTCCACCTCGGAAGCTT
>JAFZKQ010000060.1 GCA_017553575.1 Paludibacteraceae bacterium | reverse complement strand
CGTTGTATGAATTGTTCTTTCTTGTCTCTTTCAGGATGTCCGTCTCTTTGTGTCTCTACCTTTTCGGTTTTGACGGTCGCTTGTTATGCTTTCCTGTCTCTTTCCTTTTCGTCTATCGCCAATCCTTCAAAGATCTCTCTTTTCGTGCCTCCGGGCCGCCTCCGCGGCTTCCGTGTCATTTTCGCGGTGCAAAGGTAAGAAGAATTTTCGCATCCGCCAAATCTTTTTCGATATTTTTTCGGACCGCCTCCGCGGTGTGCTCATCTCTCAAAAGCGGGTGCAAAGGTAGGGGTATTTTATCTCTCCTCCAAACGTTTCCGCATCTTTTTTCGGAAATTTTTACGCCGTAGCTGATTTACAAACAAATACGTTTGCATTTGATCCCGTAGGCTGAAGCCTACGGCTATGGATGTGTCGCCACTACGTGGCTTTCCTGTCTCATTCCAACTACGGAATGGCGAATATTATAGCCGTGGTTAAAATCCACGGAGATTTTATTCAAAAAGTGCCTCCGACCAACTTATAAGCCGAACATCGTCCAAAAGAACTTGCCCTGCAACCACATAGGCATCAATCTCTGTTCTCCCCCTATGGCCACGATCAAGATACGTTACTATATAAGTATTGTCTTTTTTGTGGATGACGCTTTCTAAGACATTGATGCTGTTTCCTTCTTGGGCTGGTGTCCGAAAATCGTCTGTTGCATAGCCCTCCTCTTCTCCAAAATCAGCTTGAAGTTTTTGCAACAACCGCTCTGTGCAATGGGGCAACAAGAAGTCAAGATCCATAAACATAAATCCTTGATACTCGTTCAACCCATATAGATCGGACAAGAATTTGACGACCGCCTTCACGTCCTTTTCTGTGACAAGGATCGGCTCTTGCACCGACACCACAGAATCCGAATCACTCGAAGGACCCACCATTCCTAGTACATATTCCAATTTAGGTTCTGGAGGAGGTGGAGGAGGATTTTTGTAGAAAGAGTCCCATAAAATAGAATCTCTCCTCAAATCCTCCATCTCCCCTGCCTTTATTGTCTTTTCACTCAACGATCTATTCGGTTCTATCTCCGTCTCGACCATCGGAACTTCCGACTCAGCTCCACCCTGAGACTCCGAAGGCGAAGATTGGCAGGCCGAGAGCATACAAAGGGAAGATGCAATTCCAGCAATTCCGATCACCTTGCCAGCCTTTTTTCGCAAGGCCAACTGATGCTCCAAATAACGGAGTTCCGCTTCACACTTGGGACACGTCCCCAGACATTCCCCCTGAAACAAACAATCATCCGTCTGATAGGCAATCTGATTGACTTCGGCCACCTCTTTCCTGATGGCTCTCAATACATTGCAAATCTTCTTTCCCCTATTTGCCATAAAGTTGTAATAAAACCTAATTCGTTCTATCCCTCTGAAAATTATCCCCTATTATCCAATCTTCCAAAGACGCTTTGGAGGACATCCGAAACACGGGCACTTGCATTATGGCGAATATCGTACTCTTTTTCAGAGACCTTAGAGAAAAGGCCGTTCAAAGCCTCGCCCGTGATATAGCCGGACAAATTCGGGTTGACACAATCAATCGTCCTAATCTTTTCAAACTGATCGTCAGAAAGGACACCCAACTTACGAGCCATCTCCAGACCCATCTTCGCCGCAGAACTGTCAAGGATGTCCACCAACTTGTTGTTGTACGTCGCATAGGTATTCCATGCATCCGTCGGTGTGACATTTGCCACCTTAATGGTATTCAACGAATTCGTAATGGAAGGGACAAAAGCATCCTGCAACTGCGTGAAGGTATTGCTCTGTAGGTAAGAGGTAGCCGCATTATCCTCACCGAACAAAATCTTTTCCGCATCCGAGAAGGAGATGTTCGTGATGGCATTCACAAAGATGTCAATGGATTTAGGAGCCGCATTCTCCGCCGCACGATTGAACAATTTGATAATCGTATCCATGTTAGGGATGGAAAAACCAGTAGCGTTCAACATGGAGTTGAATGTGGGATTGCTGGAGAGATTTTGGACTACGCCAAATGTCGTAACCGCCTCCTTAGGCAAACCGATACGAACGGCAGCATCCGCCAGATAGCCATCTTCCTCACCCAGTTTCTTGGCCGCCGTCTCAATGCCGACCTTCAAGGCCGCCTTCAAGCCGGAACCGATATCAAAACTTCCTCCGTTAGCTCCTGTGATAGAATTTATCAGTTCCTGAGCAGAACCGTTCTTGATTGCCTCCGATGCAACAGACGACAATGACGATACTATATTATCCAATAATCCCATAACTTGTCGATTAAATGTTTATTCCTAGAAAATAAACTCAAATATAACGAATCTTGCGAAGATTAAAGTTATGAATCTATATTTTAACAAGATATTTTTGAGCCTCAATGGTTTATAAACCGGCTGCAGGCGGGCTATTGCACTGTGCGCACTGTACGGAGTGGACTTACGTGGTATGTAGGATCAATCTTTTTGCACACACCCAACCGAATCATTGCTTGCAACAGATCGGGATTAGGATGGTTCAAATCAAGTTCAATTTTGTACGTTCTCCCGGTTTTAGCCCTATAAATAGAGGGCTCAACGCTTGAAAAATATAATGAAGAATCTAAATAATGGCGATACAAGATAACTTTGTCATAGTATTTTCTAGGAATCAAATATGCATCAATAAGAAGTTCCTTGGGATGTCCCCCAACCATATGTAAGATTTCATCGGAAGGCACACCACAATGTTTATCATCAGATAATATTATATAGCCAGGTCTTGTACCTATATAATCTAATACCATAGGATTTTCCGGATAATAGCCATCATCCCAAGACTTCACTTCAACTCCATTCAATACAACTGCTGTATCGTAATAATACATTGCGTCAAATTCAGACCAACGAGTCTTTAGTTCAGGCCATAACCGAAGATTATATTCAACACCATCAATTACAGCGTAAACATCTCTATAGTTTAGATCGATTTCTATAAACGCATAGAGGTCTCTTATATTTTTTGTTTTTTCGGAAATTTCCATAAACAATATGATTTATCTTACAATACAAATATATTGAGTTTAATCCGATGCTATACAAATGAGGGACAGCCCAATACTTATTTCACCAAGAACCTTTCCGCATAAGAAGAACCATCCTCGACGTTCAGCAGATAAACACCCTTAGAGAGCGTGTATGGAACTTGTGTCTCCTCCCCACAGAGAGAAAAATGACTCAACAGAAGACCTGACGCATCATAAAGACGAACCTCCCTGCGAGAGCCATAGGCTGACGAACGAAGAGGGATGGTCAAGACTCCATCCGCATAGGCAACCGCAGGCCTGCCGATAGTGACCTCCTCCATATCCGTCGGTTGTTCATCGCCTTGCAGAATCTGCCAATAGGCGGAGAGGCCAGAAGAGGGCAACACGTCCTGCACCACCCCATCGCCACGGGTCTGGGCGTAATGTCCGCTGTGCGCGAATTGCATGGTAACCACCAACGAGGAGTAATCTTTCTGAGGATAAAGGTTAATCTGCTGGTGCGGCTTTCCGTTCCAACCCCATAGACCGACAGGGTCGCCAGCCGCTTTTGACTCGTTAGGGACCTCAAAAACTTGGTCGCCGAAATTGATGCGGCAACTTCCGCCCAAATCCTCGACAGAGGCCGTCGCAGCCGGATCCGAGCAATCGCCCAAACGAAGAGAATGTCCGTCAGCCAACAAGCACTGCTTCAAATCCATGGAATAGAAGCGCACCGTAGAGGACGTGATGAGAGGGGTATCGTTTCGTTTCCAGACACGTACCCAATCGCACTCCAGATAAGCTGGATTATTGGCCGTCACATTGATCGGACGGGAACCACTCTCGGCCCAACCTCCTATCGCCAAATTGACGATGATGTAATTGGCACCCAACTGGGAAATTTCCGACGGACGGTTATAGGAGGCGACGAGTTGGTCGTCGAAATAGAACTTCAAGTAATTTGCGTTCCATTCCACTCCGTAGTTATGGAAATCGGCCGACTTGTCCGGACCTTTATGCACACCACCGAAAGAGGCCTCGTGATCCCAAGCCGAGCCATGGGAAGCATACCAATCCGTATTCGTGTAATGCAAATAATAATGATGGTCCGTACGTTCGTGCGGCACCTCGAAAATATCTATTTCAGGAGGCCATCCGTCCTGCAAAGTCCAGAAGGCAGGCCATGTACCAGAGTGAGGAGGCATCTTGAAACGTCCCTCGATATAACCATACTTCACTTCAAACTTTCCCCGCGTATCGATAGCTCCCGATGTATAGTCGAGCGAGTAGACATCACTACCGCTCTTGCAGGTAGCAGGAGCCTCAGGATGGCGACGAGCCTCGCCCTTGATGCGGAGCAAACCATTCTCGACAGAGACATTCTCCTCGACACAGTAGGCACGATGGTTGTGCGTATGTCCCCAATTATACGTAGGATTCCATTTCGACTTATCCAAAGAAGAACCCTCAAACTCATCACTGAAGACGAGGTTCCAACCATTCAACGAAGCCGGAGGAGTCGCATAAGCGGACAATGCCCATGCAAAGAAGGAGAGCGATAAGAAATAACGATACATGGTGTTTCTCATTTATGAATAATTATATCAATAAATAATGGTACTACTATTTAAGGTGAATGCCATACCGCCCGAAAGAGAGCGTCGACAATCGACAGGGCATCACGAAGAGCCCAAGACTTATGGTTTTCGCTCTAACAAAGGAGAGCCAACAAAAATAGTATTTATTTGACAAACATAGCAATAGATTGATTTAGAAATGTATAAAACACCTTGCTGCAACTCCCCACAAAAGTAGAGACCTGGCATAAGGCAATACCCTCTTCCCAAAAAACAAGAAGAGCCCGACAAAAGTCGAGCTCTCCTTTTTGTTATTGTGAACGATATTAGTCTTTCAACTTAGCGCACAAGAACTCACGGTTCAAACGAGCGATATTGCTGATTGAAACGCTCTTAGGACATTCAGCCTCACAAGCACCTGTGTTAGTACAGTTTCCGAAACCGAGTTCGTCCATCTTAGCCACCATAGCCTTCGCACGACGAGCAGCCTCAACTCTACCTTGTGGCAACAAAGCCAATTGAGAAACCTTCGCAGAAACGAACAACATAGCAGAACCGTTCTTACAAGCAGCCACACAAGCACCACAACCGATGCAAGAAGCAGCGTCCATAGCCTCGTCAGCATCCTTCTTAGGAATAGGAATTGCGTTAGCGTCAGGAATACCACCCGTGTTTACAGACACGTAACCACCAGCTTGCATAATCTTATCGAATGCGCTACGATCTACCATCAAGTCACGGATGACAGGGAAGGCAGCCGAACGCCAAGGCTCGATTGTGATTGTCTCACCATCCTTGAACTTACGCATGTGCAATTGGCAAGTAGTGACATCCTCGTCTGGTCCGTGAGGATGGCCGTTTACGAACAAAGAACACATACCGCAGATACCCTCGCGGCAGTCGTGGTCAAATACGACAGGCTCCTTGCCTTCGCCGACCAACTTCTCGTTCAACACATCCAACATCTCCAAGAAGGAGCTATCCGTTGAAATATTGTTCAATTCGAATGTATCAAAGTATCCCTTCTCTTGAGGACCTCTTTGACGCCATACCTTAACTGTTATATTAATTGATCTTTCCTTTTCCATAATCTATTACTCCTTATAGTTACGAGTTTTACGTTCTGTGAATTCATAATCCAAAGGCTCCTTCAAGCACTCAGGATCTTTGTCCTCGCCTTGATAATGCCAGCAAGCGACATAAGAGAATTGGTCGTCATGACGCAATGCCTCACCCTCTTCTGTCTGGTGCTCCTCACGGAAGTGACCACCACAAGACTCCTCACGGTTGTAGGCGTCGATTGCCATCAAATAACCGATTTCGAGGAAGTCAGACAAACGAAGAGCCTTCTCCAACTCAGTATTCAACGTGTTTGCATCACCAGGGATGAACAAGTTAGACCAGAACTCCTTCTTCAACTCTTTAATCTTCTTCATGGCAACTTCCAAAGATTGCTTTGTACGTGCCATACCTACGTTCTCCCACATGATGTGACCCAACTCCTTGTGGATAGAGTCAACAGAACGTTTACCCTTAATGGCCATCAATTTCTTGATCTTATCATTAACGGCCTTCTCAGCCTCAACGAACTCAGGAGCATCCGTGCTGATAGGAGCCACCTGGATTTGGTCAGCCAAGTAGTTTTGGATTGTATAAGGAAGTACGAAATAACCATCAGCAAGACCCTGCATCAAAGCAGAAGCACCCAAACGGTTAGCACCGTGGTCGGAGAAGTTTGCCTCACCAATTGCGAACAATCCCTTGATGGAAGTCTGCAACTCGTAGTCAACCCAAACACCACCCATCGTATAGTGGATAGCAGGGAATATCTTCATCGGAACCTCGTAAGGATTCTCATCCGTAATCTTCTCGTACATTTGGAACAAGTTACCATAACGAGCAGCAACTACGTCCTTACCCAAACGTTGGATAGCGTATTTGAAATCCAAGAAGACAGCCAAACCTGTGTTGTTCACACCGAAGCCGGCGTCGCAACGCTCCTTAGCAGCACGAGACGCAACATCACGAGGCACCAAGTTACCGAATGCAGGGTAACGGCGCTCCAAGTAGAAGTCACGATCCTCATCAGGAATATCGTTTGCTGTCTTTGTTCCCTTTTGCAAAGCGATGGCATCCTCTTTCTTCTTAGGAACCCAGATACGACCATCGTTACGAAGAGACTCAGACATCAATGTCAACTTAGATTGGATATCTCCGTGAACAGGGATACAAGTTGGGTGGATCTGTGCGTAGCAAGGGTTAGCGAAGTATGCACCCTTTCTATAGATTTGCATAGCTGCAGAACCGTTAGAACCCATGGCGTTGGTAGAAAGGAAGTATGTGTTACCATATCCACCAGTAGCGATAACTACTGCATGGCCGAAGAAACGCTCGATCTTACCAGTAACCAAGTTACGTGCGATGATACCACGAGCACGCTCGATGCCCTTCTCGTCCTTGATCAAGACAACATCCAACATCTCATAACGAGTGTAGAGCTTAACCGTATTCTTGCTTACCTGACGGCTCAAAGCAGAGTAGGCACCCAACAACAACTGTTGACCTGTTTGACCCTTAGCGTAGAACGTACGAGAAACCTGTGCACCACCGAAAGAACGGTTATCCAACAAGCCTCCGTAATCGCGGGCGAAAGGAACACCTTGTGCAACACACTGGTCGATGATGCTATTGGAAACCTCAGCCAAACGGTAAACGTTTGCCTCACGAGCACGGTAGTCACCACCCTTGATTGTGTCATAGAAAAGACGATAAACAGAGTCGCCGTCGTTTTGATAGTTCTTAGCGGCGTTGATACCACCTTGAGCGGCGATAGAGTGCGCACGACGTGGAGAATCTTGAATACAGAAGTTCTTCACATTGAAACCAAGAGCACCCAATGAAGCCGCAGCTGAAGCACCAGCCAAACCAGTACCAACCACAATGATATCCAACTTACGTTTGTTAGCTGGGTTTACAAGTTTCTGATGAGCCTTGTAATTAGACCACTTTTCGGCCAATGGGCCCTGTGGAATTTTTGAATCTATAGTTGCCATATTTTATATCCTTATTGTTTTTAAATTAATTCATCAAGCTCCAATGAAGCTTAAGCATGGGAGAACGCTCTTCAAGAAGAAACCGATAACGACAAGTAGAAAACCACCAATAACAACCGTTGCGAAGATTGTTGAGATGCATTTCATACGATTCAACCATACTAGGTTGTTCCAACCGATAGTATGAAGTGCGCTCCAGAAACCGTGGCACAAGTGAAGCCACAAAGCACCGAGCCAAACCAAATAACAAATAACAATAACAGGCTGACTGAAATAGTATTGAATGAATGCAGCACCATCTGTTGGATCAATCTCATTGTGGATTCCTGCCAACTCAGCAAACATCATGTGATACCAGAATTGTGACAAGTGCAAAAGAAGACCTGCAATCACGATAACACCCAAGATGTACATGTTCTGAGAAGCGAACTCAACACCCTTAGGAGTATCCCTACGCTCGTAAGGCTGTGTACCACGAGCCTTCTTGTTGAGGATAGTTAGCCATGTTGCATAAACAATATGAACTAAGAAGCCACCCGCCAAAACTGCCGTACCAAGAACAGCATACCAACGGGAGCCCAAGAAACCACATACCGTATTGTAACCCTCAGCTGAGAAGAGCGCCACAACGTTCATCGACATGTGAAACAGCAAAAAGAGAACAAGGAAGATTCCCGATATACTCATTATCAGTTTCCTCCCAATCGAAGAATTAAGTAACCACATAAGTTTTTAAAAATTTTAGTGAATATTAATTATAAATATTTTTAACAATTGATTGCTACGCAAAAATAGGGTAAAGTCGGTAAATTGCCAAGAAAATCGGGGCATAAAAATAGATGGATTTTGATTTTTTCCACCTCGAAAAAAGAGCCACTTTTTTCCGTATATATACCTAAATTAACTACTTTTGTGGTAGTTTTATTAAATTTAGGTGTCTCTGTTCACCTTTTATAAGTTATAAACCCATGGCGGTCAATTAAATAACATCCCGGATGGTAAACTTTCCCGCAAGGCAGGCCTAAAAAGTCCCCTTCGGACAAAACCCCAGGAGAATATTGAATCCCGCCTAAAAAGAATTACTCATGAAGAAGTTCTTCTTCTCGCTATGCGCTGCTCTCCTTTCCATAGGAAGCATAATCGCACAAGACGACCCCATCTACGACGACAGTACCCCTATCGTCATAAACATCTCCGATACCATCTGCGAAGGCCACCCCTACATCCTTGGCGGTCATGCCTTGTCGGAAAAGGGAGTCTACTATGACACGGCCTTCTCCTACCATCAGATGAGAGACAGCATTACGGTCTTGACCCTCTTCGTCAAGCCTGCCTCCTACACCCGAATCTCGGATGTGATTGTCGTCGGCGATTCCTATACTTACGGAGACACGATACTGACCACGGAAGGCGTCTACACGCGCTATCTCCCAGCCGCCAACGGTTGCGACAGCATCATCCATCTCCAATTGGGAATCTTGTACCCTCCTTGCGACACGGTACGGACGTCGATTAAGGAGATGATTTGTGAAGGGGATGAATACCTCTTCTGCGGCCGCCTGCTCACCCAAGCCGGCGTATACATCGACACCGTTCCCAAGGCGGACAACTCCTGCGACAGCATCGTGACCTTGACCTTGGAGGTTCACCCTAGCAGTTCCGCAAGCCTTGAAAAGACAATCCACACCGATGAGATCTTCTCCTTGGCCGCACGATTGGTGGATACGACATTCAAACATCCTATCCCAGGCGTTTACGAACACACCGTCATCAGTACGAACCAATATGGTTGCGACAGCATCATCAGTCTGACGCTCAACGCCATAGACCGTGAGACGGCTTCAGACATACCTACCATGTTCTCTCCATACGAAGGCATCAAGGATGTTTTCCTTCGCGGTAGGGACCTTGAGCTATACATCTACGACCGTTACGGCAACCTAATCAGCCACAACAAGGTGGGCGAAGGATGGGATGGACGCTATAAAGGGGTACTCGTTGACCCGGGAGTCTATGTCTATGTTGCCAAATACAGCAACGGGAAAATAAAAAAAGGCACCATTGAAGCCATAAAGGAGGATTAATTATGAATAAAAGAATCGCAACATATTTACTGCTATCCGCCCTATTGGGGACAAGCGGGTCTGCAACTGAAAAAGAGTTCACCGAGGGTTTCGAATTCCTTCCGTCATCCGTAAACACGGCAGATTCCGTTTCTGGTATCTCCCTTATCGGGGAAAAAGTCGTCTTCTCCAGAAACGACTCCACCTACTATGCTGAACAGGATAGCGCCTCATTCGACTTGATCAACTACGAGTCGGCCCAGAATTGGAATGATAAGGCAATCGGTCAAACCACCTACGACACCACGACGTCGACCCTTTACTACTCCGCTGACGGAAAACTCTATTCCGTCGTCTTGAACCCGGAGAAGAAACAGAGTCCGAAGGCTTTGACCATCCAAGGCGTAACCAACCTCCGCCACGAATTCGAGAACACCTCCATCGCTAGCCGCAACTGGAGATACAAGGAGCGTGACACCGTGAAAATTTACAACCCTGCCATCGCCAACGGTGGTACCCGTATCTATTTCTCTGCCGAGATCGAAGGCGGATTGGGCGGTAAGGACATCTGGTTCATTGACAAAATCGAAGGCAAAAACAACAAATGGAGCAAACCCCAGAATATAAGCAAGATAGGGAAAGCGGCAAACGACACGACTTCAGCGCCGACCAATGCCATCAACTCGGCAAGCAATGAAGACCACCCTTTCCTCGTAAACGACTCCACAATCCTCTTCTCTTCAGATAGACAGGCGTCCCTCTCCGGATGGAACCTCTACTCTGCCCAGATTGAAACAGGAGCCGAGGCGAAGTTGTTACCTGACGAAATCAACTCCAACGCAGACGACAAAGCCATCGTGGAGACGGACCGCAGCCTCTACGTACTCTCCAACCGAAACGGAGTCGACCAAATCTTCTCCCCATTCCCTTTCCATGTCTCAAAGATAGACGAGGAGTTGCTGGCCGACGTGGCCGCTGTCGAACCTGAGGAGAACCCTACGCAAGGAAACGAAATGGCAGAAAACCTTTCAAGCTCCAACTCCAACAACTCTAAGGGAAAAGAGAAAGAGAAGAGAGGCAGCCAACCGGAATCCGGCCAAGAGGGAAACACATATACCCTCTACTTTAAGTTTAGCCAAGATATCCTAATCGACGACTACGACAAGGAGATCAAGGAGGTGGTGGCCTACATCAACCAATTCCCCGACAACCGGTTCCTCATCTGCGGACATACCGACCACATCGGATCGAAATCCTACAACCAAAAACTTTCCGTCAGGAGAGCAAAGAAGGTGTACGACCTCTTGATCGAAAAGGGAATCAACAAGAAGCAACTGAAATACAAAGGATATGGTTCCACCCAACCTAAGGTCAAAGAGGCAGTCAGCCAAGAAGACCTACAGAAGAACCGTCGTGTGGAAATCATTAAGGTAGATAAATAATCAATCAGGAAATGAAGATAAAATTATTCATAGCAATTGCCATCGCAGCACTCTCTTCAGTTGTCGGGTTCGCGCAACAAGACCTCATGCTGTCCCATGAAATCATCTCCCGTATCAACAAGAACCCAGCAGGTACGGGTAACAGCGAAGACATCGACATCTTCCTGCACGGACGTATGCAATGGATCGGCGTGGAGAACGCCCCTAAAAGTGGCCTGCTGAACGTCACCGACTACATCGAGAACATAAATTCCGGCATAGGTCTCTCCCTCGCCTACGACAAGTTCGGCGTGGGACACAGCAACACAGACGCCAAACTGGTCTACTCTTACCATATTGACGTCAACGACAATTTTATCGTCGCATTTGGTGTGTCAGGCGGTGTCTACGTAAGCTATTTCAACCCGTATGACAATACGGTGGAGGATGAGCAGAAATACTTTAAAGCTTCATTCATGGAGGAGAAGGAGACGAAAGTCAGTCCCGACTTCAACGTCGGCGTGGAGCTCTCCCAACGTGCTTGGACATTGGGTGCTTCCATCACCCACTTGATAAACAACGAAGCGGAGTCTGCAACCCCAGGAAGACACTTCTACGCCTACATTACCAGCTTGCTCCCCCTCAACCCAATATGGGCAGTCGGCCCGACGGCCAGCTACATGCACCGTAACCAGACAGACGTGTTGGAGATTGGTTCCATGGCCTTCTACAATAGACTCCTTTGGGGAGGCATCACTTGGCGCCCCGACCTCAACAATCGGTTGGATCCTTCCGTCTTGGCTTTGACATTGGGTTGCGAATGGAAAAAGTTCCGTGTGGGCTACTCCTACGACCTAGGATTGGGCAGCAAGAACCAATTGCCACCCAACACACATGAACTCACCCTCTCTGTCGGCATAGAGAAGAGTAAGAAGAATAACGGCTTCTGACAATGAATGCACCCCATAGTCACTCCGGCTACTCCATCTGCATCCCCATCTTCAATCAAGACGTGGATGTTTTGGTGCGGGAACTGCATCGACAAGCCATAACGCTAAACCTACCTTTTGAAATCCTACTGATGGACGACTGTTCCCAACTCCACAAGGAGAAGAACCGTCTTCTGCAGGAACTGCCGTTCATCCACTACACCGAACTGCCTCAGAACATCGGTCGATCAGCCATTCGGAACGCCTTGGCAGAAAAGGCCCAATACAGCACCCTGATCATCATGGACTGCGACGCATTGGTAACTACTCCCCTTTATATCCAAAACTACTTGGAACATCGCGAGGAACCGGTTGTCATAGGCGGATGCCAATATCCGGAGACTCCTCCGCAAGACCCCAACCAACTGTTACGCTGGGTTTACGGGAAAGCACGCGAAGAGCGATCGGCCGCTATGCGCAACCAAAACCCACACAGGTCCTTCACCCCCTTCAATCTGATGATCCAAAAAGAGGTGCTACTCTCCGTCCGCTTTGACGAATCCTTCCGCGGGTACGGCCATGAAGACACCTTGTTGGGATGGCAACTCCAAAAGGCCGGCATCCCCATCCTACATATCGACAATCCGCTCATCCACAACCATCAAGATAACAGTGAGACTTTCCTCAAAAAAACGGAGGAGGCCACTTACAATTTGTGGCAAATCCATGATAAGATGGGGCAAGAGAAAGCATCTTTCGCCCAAGAAGTCAAATCACTCAAGTGCTTTATCCAACTACAGAAGTTTCATCTCACTGCCCTGACTTCCCAATGTATCTCGCTCTGCCAGAAACAGATCGTCAATAACCTTCTCTCTAAACATCCACACATTCGCCTCTTGGATCTTCTAAAGATTCTGTGGCTCTGCAAGGCGGCAAAAGAGGCATAAAGAATGCTCAAAAAACGTCACCATTTTGTTTCACCCCTTCAGGGTTCCCGTCGCACACCGTTCACAAAACAGGGGTTGAAACCCCTGCCTAAGATATGACGCCCATTCTGGGCTAACGACGTGCAATATATAGCTTAACTTAAAATCACTTGCGAAACTTGAGATATTAATATAAACCATACTGCCCAAAGGCTGGAAGCCTTCCCTTTTAGTAACCGATTGCACCGATAGGTGCTGTCGGAGGAGGTCTATGACATGAGGAAGGCTGGAAGCCTTCGTATCATTAGTACGATTCGGCGTTGGACTCTTTTCTACTAAAACGTAATGGCATTGAGGCTCTATCAAAGCAACTTCATTGCTAACCTTATTGTTATTTGTGCATTAGCATTTTTATATAATGATTTTTTGTAAAATATTAAAAACGTCTATTTTGTATTTGTGAATCGGTACAATCTCACTATCTTTGTATGGAGAAAGGAATCGAACATCTATCTTTGAATTTTCTATTCGATTCTCAAGTCGTTATTTTTAATTAATCAGATTTTAAAAGAATCTTATGGTTTAGCTTCATTAAAAAGCAATTTGAAATCATCTTCAAAACCATCGGGCGTGACTGATGCAAAAATTGATTTATTATTTAAAATTGAAATCAGATGGTAAAATGGATAGTTTATATAGTTGGGTTCGTCTGGCTTATTGCAATTTCCTCATGTGCAGATGTGGAGGAAGAAGGTGATTTCCATGCTTACTACACATTGGTAAATAAATCGGATTACGATGTCAGATTAAAATATTTCGACAGAACCCTTTATGTGGGGAATATACAATACGATACTATAATAAAAAGGGATTCTTCATATACCATGGAAGTGATTTGGGATATTATCGGTCCTCCCTTCCATTTCGTAGATACTTTGCATGTCGCTTTTGATGAAAAAGTCTCTATTGAGGATTATTACGATAACAGACAGTTCATCAATATTCTTTTCGCAAAAGATTATAATTATGACATTATAGAAGAGTCATACTACATCCGTCGTGCCACCTACACCATCACCAATGCCGACTACGAATATGCCAAGCAGAAACTGGCAGAACGTGAGGCAAATAATGGCGGTGAGTAGAATTTTTAGGAAGGGGAGGTTTAGCCTCCTCTTTCCTTTCTAACCCATCCGGTGTGACTGATGCAAAAATAAATGGATAGACAATAGACCCAACGGAGTAGTAGAAATGCAATCTTTGCAAGACAAAGGAAGAGTCCCCGTACTTCTGTTTTTGTATATTTATTCTTATAAAAATCTACTTTCTACATTTTTTTGTAAAAAATCGCATGATATTGTTGGATTATAAGAAAAACGCTGTATATTTGTACTGTCTAAAAGACAAAAACGAATATTAACCGAATAAATATTACGATTATGGGTATAGTTTATATCTTTTGTGCAGAGGTTGCCGTAGCAATGGCGATAAAAGTATGGAACATTAAGAAAGCTCTCCATAAATAACTTTTAAAGATAGATCTTATGAATCGACAGCAAAATTTAAAAAGCCGACTATAGCCTCGATATCGACACCGTTGATTATCGAGGCTTTTCTTTTCCAATAACCTTCCTTTGCCGCTTGACCTAGTTAATGCTTCCAAAGAGAATCAGAAACATTCACAGAGGCACAAAAAAAAGAAGAGACGCTTCTAAAAACGTCTCCACTCAGAAAATCAATGTATTTTATTCCCTCAAGTTTGCTTCCCTATACGGCTTATCCAAATCCAACAGATGGAAATTATGTTGCCGCTGCTTAGGGCCAGGAGGGATGGTCATGTAATCACCATATTTTTGGGAGAGATAAGCGTCCGGATTTTCGACACCCATCACCATTTTTCCCTCGAACAAAATTGGGGTTGGCTTGCCTAGATTGGTACGGGGCATGATCCCTTTTCGACCGTCGTCATGGTCAACCACAAGGTCTGATGCATCGAAATCATAGAGTTTCTGCATCTTGCGCATCTTCGTCTGCACCTCCTCCAACGTATAGAATTTCCGACAAAGGAGCGGAATCCAACAGGAAGGTCCATGGCCATGGCGATAGGGATCACGGTACAAGAGATATTGCACACGCTTCAAATAGAAATAACGGGCGAAATGAAGGCGTTGGACAAGGCCATTGGAAGTCATGCCGTCCAAAGGGAAGACATCGATGTAGATTCCCCCTAAATATCTTAAATGCATACGCTCGATCAGCGTCGTGCTTGCATCCTGTATCTTAGCGAAAGGCAACGGATAGTTCTTGTCCGTCTCGAAAGCCACCGCCTCCATCGGTTGTGGCAACCACTCGGCCGCATGAGCCATCAAGAGGTCGTAATCCTTACGAGGCATCCCGATGTCGAGGTCATCGTCCCACGGAATGAAGCCCTTATGGCGCACCGCACCCAAGAGCGTCCCCGCAATGATGTAGTATCGCAACCCATGCTCCGCACACACCTTATCAACCGACATCAAAATGTCAAGGATGCGGAGTTGGAGCGGACGGATATCGTATGTTGCCATTCTTCCTAAGTTAAATGATATCAGAAAAGTTCTGCTGGAATACGTTGCTTTGCCGTGTTGAAATCCTCCACCGTATCCAACTCACAAGAGAAGAGGTCGGTCACATCCAACACCTTATAGGTATGGCCTTTCGGCAAGAGGCGTTCGAACGCACGTTCATAGAAGATATTGGAGAGTCCCTCCTTCTCCATCATCACCTCTAGCTCCTCATAGAGAGCCTTCGTATAAGAGCGCCCCATCCGTTCGATTCCCAAGCTCTCGCCGATGGCATCGGCAGGGTTGCAAGTCTTATTGAGCGCCGTGATAGCTCCATTGGCGTCCACTACCACCTTCATCTCCTCCTCACCAAGCTCGTGACGGATGAGCGTCAAAAGATTCTCTTCCGGAGCATCCAACACACGACGGATGATGGCAGGGTCATAGAGCAAATCGCTGTCTAAGAGAAGGATCTCCTCTCCATCGGCTTCCGGACGAGCCAACCACAACGAATAGATGTTGTTCGTCGAGTCATAGATCGAATTGTGGATGAACGTGACCTTCACATCCGGATAGGTCGCTTTGACAAACTCCTCAATCTGCTCGTGAAGATAACCCGTCACGATAACAAATTCAGAGAGCCCGTTCTGCTTCAAGGCATCCATCGAACGTTGCAAAAGGGAACGGTTGCCCACCTTCAGCAAGCACTTCGGACAATCATTCGTCAAAGGACGAAGCCGAGAAGCGACTCCAGCGGCAAGAATTACGGCCTTCATTTGCTCAGAGCGATTTTCTTGATAGTTTCACAAACGACTTTATTCTGTTCCGGACGACCCAACGTGATGCGCAAGTGCGTATCGATGCCTGGCTCGTTCATGAACTTAATCTTATAATCTTGGTCGGCCATCGCCTTCTGCAAAGCCGGCTTCAATTCAATCGGATATTTGATGAGGATGAAGTTTGCCACAGAGTCGTAAACCTTGAAGCCCGGCAAAGCGCCCAACTCCTTCGCATAGAGTTGGCAACCCTCCTGCATCTGCTTAGCGATGTTCCGGTAATGGTCGTCACTTTGAAGCGCCGCAATGGCAACCTCCTCAGAGAAACGGTTGTAGCCTAGATACTTATTGGCATACTTCAAGAATTTCTCTTGGTTCTTACCGATAAAGCCGAAGCCAATTCGTAGGCCAGGCAAACCATAAAACTTGGAAAGCGTACGCGAAATAATCAAATTCGAGTGCTTATTCACCAATTTTGCGATATAGCTATTGTCGACTGACACAAAAGAGGCATAGGCCTCATCAATCAACACAATCACGTCAGAAGGAATCTGCTCCATCAACCGATCCACCTCGTTAGGCAACAAACCATTTCCCGTAGGGTTGTTCGGAGAGGCAAGCAAAAGAATCTTAGGATGAATCTCATTCGTCTTCTTCACGATCTCTTCCAAGTCATACTTGAACGTAGTCTCCGTCTCATAAAGCGGATATTTGAACGTAGTGCCATCCACCTCGTCCGCAATAGAGTTGTAGTACCACCATGAATACTCAGGAACAAGCATTTTCTTGTTGCCGTCGGCTTCGGAAAGGAAGTAGTGAACCGCATTCTTTAGAATGTCCTCACCTCCATAACCAAGAAGGACCTGCTTTTCATCGACACCATATAACTCAGAAAGGAAGACAGAGACGATACTCTTCTTACCCTCATCATAAATACGCGTATAAAAACATAGCTTACTTGGATCGAAATTTTTTATTGCTTCGAGCACTTTTGCCGAAGGCGAAAAATTAAATTCATTTCTGTCAAGAAAATTCATCTGTCTGACTTTTAGGGGAATGTTTCCAATTCCCATGTTGAGTACTAGTACTATTCTAACGGTGGGGTCTACCCAATGTGTTCGACTCACCCGGCCCCCAAAGGAGCCATTTCATTTCAAACTGCAAATATACAAGTTTTATGCTTCATTCCACAAATGTTGGGAGAAATACGTGAGTCTTTCTAAAGAAACGTACACACCGCACCTTCCTATTCCAAGGCTCTCTTTAAATCCGCACGCACGTCCCCAGTATTCCTAGTGCCACCCCAAGATGGAGAAGACGAGGGAAGCTAACGCTCACAACCTCGCCTTTTGTAGTGCAGAAGCTTCTGCCTGCAGAATGCCTATAGATTCAAGCTATCACCGTTTCAGCGCCTTCAACTGTCGGCAAAAATCCTTTCCACGGACGTTGAGTAGGTAAACACCCTTCGGATAGTTCGCGCCAAAGGTTACCTCTGCTCCCTCCGATTTAATGCAGTCCACCAAGGAGCCCTCTGCCGAATAGACCTCAACAACGTCCCACCCACTCGCATTATGGTAAGTAAAGGAACAGCTGGAGGCATCATACGAGAGACAGCCCTCTTCCGCTTTCGGCGACTCTGTCGATAGCATACAAACGTAATTCAGACTCATGGAGTCCAGATATATCTCCGTACCTTTTCCGACAACCTGCAAAGATAGGGTATGTTCGCCTTTCGACAATTTAAACATATAGTAGTCACATCTTTCAGAATAGCCACTTGTGTCTTGCGGATTCGCATTTTCCATTCGATCAAGATAGAAGGAATCATAAAATTCTTCGTCAATATAGAGTGCGAGAATCACATCCTTAGAAGCCGAATAAGTAACGCTTACCGCATAAAAACATCTCTCTCCGTCAGCCTCCTCTAAAGCATCGAGCATATAGGAAGCCCAATCTCCATAACCTAATCGAATTGCATAGTTGGAAGAACCTAAATCCACCGTTGGCATAATGGCATTGTCATCCCGCGCTGCCGAAGGCTCTTCGCTACACTCTTCGCACATATAGGAAGCTGTCAGTCCTCCCCTATCGAAGTATTCGTTCTGAATAACACCCGGTATTTTAATAGGCTCATGGAAATATGGCTCATAATAATCCCAAATATACATGTTGAACTCCCGCTCCACCGTTTGCTCGTCGGTGCTGGTCACACGAATGGTGAATGTGTAAGGCTCTGAACAGGTGGCACGCCCCGTGATGGTACCATCCGCATTCAACGTCCATCCCTTAGGGAAGGCGCCCTTCACGACCTCAAACGTATAAGGAGCCTCGCCGCCTTCCACCGCCAATGTGGTGAAGCATTCGCCGCCCCGCATTTGAGGCTCGATCGAATCCGTGAGGAAGACCAACTCAGGGAACTCCTGCTTAGGTCCGCAACGGAAAGTCATCGTCTCGCCATACGGACTGAAATCCCAGAGGTAGATGCCCGACTCCTCACCGCTATACCATTTTCCGCTTGGGTTAGAGTCATCGGAGAAGACCCCAGGACCCGTCGTGGCCGTCCAGAACGGATTGTTCTCCGTCGCTGGCCTACAATCCAACAATTCGGGGTTATCCTTATAGTTGTTGTCTCCTTTTTCGTTGCTATGCCAAATGAAGATGCCCTTATCGTTGTTCGGCCTAACCGCGATATGCTTATCACGGACCTCGATATAGTACTTTTCATCGGCACTCTTACCCTTACCACGATAAACGGCAACCGATCCGACCTCCTGCTTCAAGGAGATTTTCCGTCCGTCCTTTATATCCGTGATATCTATCTTGTCAGGCAACCAACCCAACTGGTCAAGAGCCCAAGGGTTCGGAATAGGAGGAGTCGTCGACAAGTAGGTAATATCCGCCACATTGTATTTTGCCGCATTATTATCTTCGTGTTTATCATAAGAGTAGAAGTCCGGCCAACCACAAATAAGGTGGCCATTCTCATGGACAAACGTAGCCATCTGCAACTTATCACCGATGTAACTCATCTGATAACCATGCCAAGCCCAACGGGAGAAGCCCTTGGAAGAGAGGTTGAACCTATGGTAATTCATGTGAGGCCAAAGCCCCGTCGCCCACTCATTTTCACAAGTTCCCGCATAGAGGATGTTGATGGCCATGACGGCTCCGTCACGGGAAGAGAGATCCCTCACATCGAACCCATCCTTCTCCTTGGTATAGGACAACAAAGCCTTCTCCACCACAGGGAAGAAGTTTTCCGTGGTATAGTCCGTCGCATCCGAAGGAGAATAGTACTCCTTCGTATTAGGCGCCGTATAGAACTGGGACGGCACATAATTTATGTAGGTCAGTTTTCCTCCAGAAATCCACTGGAAATATTTCTTGACAGACATTGGGTTACCGAAAACCGTCTCTTCGTCCGCATTCAGGAATGTCTTGATTTGGTCGATGGAAACACTTGACTTTGTATCCGTGAAATCGATGAGGCAACAAACACCATAGACCGTATCAGGCAAAACGGTGGCCGCCCGCAAGGTGACGCTCGCTTCGATCTCGTCCTTATGCAACGTCTTCTTCGTCTGTGCAATCACCTTGTCACGCCCCTCTTTCGAGATTCGGATGCCCGGTTGCACGATCATCTTCACCGCCTCTGGCGTTTCTCCCCCCTTGTAGACAATACCCGTAGAGGCATACTCATTTCCGTCTGAGGAAAGGAGAGCATAACAGATATACCCCGTACTCTCATCTTTAATCAGCGTATAATGGTCCTTACTTTCGGCATCGATATAGAGTTCCGTTCCATACAAATAGACTGAGACCTTCGAGCCATCCGGCTGGGTCATCTGGTGTTCCGTCTCATGGTAAACCATGGCAAAAGAGCTTGTCAGACTTACCGAAAAGAGAAGATATGTTACTATGGTTCTAAGTATTTTCATGATTCCCAATTTCTTAATTAGACTCACTAATAGAGCAAATATAACTATAAATTCTATGATAAAGAAAAAAGAATCGGAAGTTTGGCGCTCTCTTTTCAACGTTTTGATACCTTATTTCGGTATTAGGCCGATTTCTTGACATAAACTAAGGTCGCCTGCCGTGACTTGGGCATTTCGTACCCAATTGGCTTCCAGGCAAGGATATGCAGGTTGCTGATACAAAAATTCCTTCTTCTATAACACTGATTGGAAAGAACTTTCAGCTATCCAGAGAAAAGTTAAATGAAATTTTCGTGGAACGTAAATAGAATTCTCCTCGAAATCGTTTGTTAACCAACGATTATTTGGTTATTTTTGCAAAAATAACATTAAGACCGATACGGCAGTTCAAACAGTGGATTTTCACCCAAGGCTAACGTATGGCAAACAAATTCTATCAGAAAAATTATTGATATGGGAAAAGGAAAGGATATTTGCAAACTACTACGACAAATCAGGCAACAACTTGCCGACGAAAACAATATCGTCTATCATCCGACAGAATGTCATTTTAAAGGAGATTGCAAGGGAACTTGCCCGAAATGTGAATCAGAGGTCCGCTACATAGAGCAACAACTATCCCTGCGTGAAAAGGCAAAGAAGGCAATAAAAATCATCGGACTGGCCGCTGGTGTCACCGCCATCGCCGCAGACTTAGCTTCCTGTAAAGAGGACGGTGATATTGAGCCAGATGACCTTACTCTCAAATACAAGGAGGAAACACATCGTGGCTACCTTCATCTAGATGTACCCAAAGAAGGAGGAACCTTCCATTGTAGTTGTGATGCTCTGTACCCTAATGTTTGTGAATTCTATAATACGAAAGAGACCTACAAAGTTTGTCTATTGGACAAAGAGAACAATCCCCAAAGGATTGTCAAACGGAGCATCGACCATACCATGGCGCCTATCCTTTCCAACGATACGCTCATCGACTCAAATGACCTCTTGATAGATTGGATCAAGGTGAAGACAGAAAGCAACAATAACATCACTATCACCGTCGAACCCAACAAAGAAAGTGAACGTAACATCTGCATCAGAATAGTAGACAAAAATTCCATGTACGGAAACATCTACATCACCCAGGAAGGCGAGATTACCCTTCCAAGAGGGAACAACAAGGATAGGAGAAGCCAAAACTAAAGCAAAAGGCTATCGGGCATAGAAGACAAGCGATGAAGCCGCTCCTTCTCAACCACGCCTTGAGGATGGAAGCATAAAAAAGCCTTGTAAGGAGATCCCTACAAGGCTTCAACTATACTATACGGTTCCTCCGAAGAGGAATCTACTATTTCGACACATTAAATCTAAAGTGCATGATGTCACCATCTTGGCAGACATAGTCCTTACCTTCGATACCGATTTTTCCAGCCTCACGGCAGGCAGCCTCAGAACCCAATGTGACATAATCATCATACTTGATCACTTCGGCACGGATGAATCCCTTTTCAAAGTCGGTATGGATAATTCCCGCACACTGAGGAGCCTTCATGCCTCGGCTGAACGTCCACGCACGCACTTCGTCAGGACCTGCCGTAAAGTAGGTCTGGAGGTCAAGAAGCTTATAGGCCGCCTTGATCAGACGAACGACGCCCGACTCCTTCAATCCAGCCTCCTCCAAGAACATTTGACGCTCTTCGTAGGTCTCCAACTCCGTGATGTCGGCCTCCATGGCAGCAGCCACGATCATCATCTCCGCATTCTCCTCCTTGATGGCCTCCGCCACTGCTTGTGTATATTTATTTCCCGTCACGGCACTCGCCTCATCCACGTTGCAGATGTACATAACAGGCTTCGTGGTCAACAAGAAAAGGTCTTTCACCAATTCATTCTCCTCCTTTGAAAGTTCCACCACACGAGCCGACTTTCCAGCCAACAACGCAGCACGATACCTCTCCAAAATCTCACAGACCGCCTTCGCCGTCTTGTCGCCACCCGTCTGGGCTTGCTTCTGCAATTTCTGCAGTCTGCTCTCCACAGTCTCAAGGTCCTTCAATTGAAGTTCCGTATCGATAATCTCCTTGTCGCGCACAGGATTGACGCTACCATCCACATGGGTCACGTTCTCGTCGTCAAAACAACGAAGGACATGCAAAATCGCATCCGTCTCACGGATATTGGCCAAGAACTTGTTTCCAAGTCCTTCACCCTTACTTGCGCCCTTAACCAAGCCCGCAATGTCCACGATTTCGACCGTGGTAGGAATTACGCGTTGCGGATGGTCGATCTCCTCCAACTTCGTAAGTCGATCGTCTGGCACGGTGATGACTCCCACATTGGGTTCTATCGTACAGAAGGGGAAATTTGCCGCCTGCGCCTTAGCATTTGACAAACAGTTGAAAAGTGTAGATTTACCTACGTTGGGCAAACCTACTATGCCACATTTTAATGCCATTTCTGCCTAATAAAGTTTACTTTGTTATAAAGCCACAAAAATTGCAACCTTTCCGCAAAAATACATAAAAAAAAGGGATGTGACCAAATAAAGAGGTGGTTCCTAAAAAATAAATCGCCTTGTCGCCCTCATTCATACGAATTATCAAGCCTGATAGGTGCCGCGACAAAAGGCTGAACCATCAATGCCGACTACGAATACGCTAAGCAGAAACTGGCAGAAGAACTATAATTAAAACAGTCACACACAGAAAGGACCTCTGTTTTCCAAAAGTTATTTTTTTAGCCAGGAGGTATACTTAAAAAGTAGATGCAACAAAAGACAAAGGACAAGATGAAGAACCGTAACCATCACATACATAAACATAGCCCTCAACGGCCAACCAATGCCCATATAATGAGACAATAGATGATCTACCCGTTCCCGATCGCAAGGCTCCACATTCCCATAGATCTCCTTTTCGGACATACCGTAAAAATCATAGCCATAATAGGATAACTGCCAGCGCGTTGACCAATCATCGAAGGCCCAATAGGCCAAACTCAGAAAAATATTCAGTACTACGACACCCACAACTAACCATAGCCATTTTGAATGCTTTTCGGTATAGGGCACAAGAAAAAAGGGATACGCAACAATCGCCACGACCAACAACAACGAGATTGTGTCAATGATATTTCCCATCTTGTCTCCTAACTATAAGGTGGTGAAAAATAGGTCTAACAGCCTAGCTTCTTTGTCAAGATAATCGTTATGGCTTTTTGTAGAGACGGAACATGCGCATGCTCCGTCCCTTTAGGTTTTATCGGTCATTCGAGGATTAGCCCACACATACTTTGCGGCTACCGTCTTCCTGCTCGGTGATATGGACCTCCACAGCATCCTCCGGAATGAGTTGGCTCACCTTTTCGGGCCACTCCACAAAACATAGTTCTCCGCTATAGAAATAGTCCTCATAACCGAAGTCATAAGCCTCCTCTATCTTGTTGATGCGATAGAAGTCGAAATGGAAGATCTGCTTCCCGTCTCCCGTATTATATTCATTGACGATAGCGAACGTCGGACTATTAATGACATCCGTCACACCCAAAGCCTCGCACACTGCGCGGATGAAGGTGGTCTTCCCCGCACCCATTTGACCATAGAAGACGAACACCTTGCGTTCACCTATCATACCGATGAACTGTTTCGCAGCTTCCGCTATCTCGTCTAACGACTTGATAATAATCTCTTTCATCTATCTTTTGTGTTTGTATTTCCTTCCGTTAATTGATAACAGCAATTTTGGTCACCGCTTTTTCGCTACCGTCAGAAAGAGCCATGAAGACGAGGTAAATACCGCTTTTAACTCGCTTGCCGTTCAACCGTTTGCCGTCCCATGAGAATATACCTCCGTTGGATAGGCCTTGATGAACAACATTTCCCTCAATATCAGCAATTTTCACAATGCTGTTCTCCATCAAACCCTTTATGATGATCAAGCCGTCATAGTTCTCCTTGACCGGATTAGGATAGGCGTAGACATCACTGTATGAGTCACTTCCCTCGATGGCATCGCTCATGTAGGAGAAGAGTCCGTTGGCAGTAGCGATAAGCACCTCGCCAGTCTTCTCATTTATGGAGATATCTATGATATAGTTGCTGGTGAGCGGACTGTTATCCTTCGTGAAGTGGTGGATGGTCTCCTGTCCATCTTCCGAAAGCAAGAAGAGACCCGAAGTGGTCGTACCGATCCATTTGCGGTTGGCGCCGTCCACGCAGATGGATTCCACCTGTTCGTTGGCAAGAAGATAGTCGGCAAAGAGCGGATTATCCTCCCTGGTGATCTTGATTCGTTCCACATAGAAGTTCTCCGAGAAGACCTTCTCCGGATTGTTGATGATGAGAGGACCCTTCTCCGTTCCTATCCAGATGGCACCGTTCTTATCCTCCGCGATGCATCGGTAGATAGCCGTACTGATGGCCGTGACGCCCTCCGATTGGCTATATTCGTTGAATTGGTCGAACCATCTTGCTTGGTCGTCTTGGGCATTAAATGGGGTCTTGTTGTCGTAGGATACGAATACACCCGCCCCGCTTCGAGGAGAGAGCACCCATTTTAGTCCATGGCTATCGATAAAGAGTTCCTTTGTCGTTCCTTTGTCGGTGGCTTCCGGGTAGTAGAATGAGTCCCACGTACCGTCTGCCTTCTTTACCTTCAAAATATCTTTGGCCCTCATGTTGGTCACCCATAGGTTGTTCTTCTGGTCGAAACAGAGTCCGTCCACCAAAACCAATTGGTCGCCATCGCCGAATTTCTCCAAAGGACTGTTTTGGGCATTGTAAGAAGCCACCACCTTGTTGTCATAAAACTCGAACAATCCTCTCCACGTGGCCACATAGAAGCGACGAGGGTCGGCAGGGTCAAATTCAGCATCGAGCACGTCGTATAGTTCAGGGCCAGGCAAGACCTCTTGCACATCCTGGTTTTGGATGATGGTCCATTTCCCCTTTTCATAGATTTGCACAACACCAGGAGTATTCATCGCCCTATCGAAAGGACCACCACTACCCGTTATGATCTTTCCATCCCGAACTTTGGCAAATGCCACTGAACTGGAGTAAGGTCCATCCGGTCTGAATCGGTTGACCACCTCGCCATCCTCCAATTTAGCCAATGTACAATCGCCCTCTTCGCAGTAGGCTATCCAATGTTTTTGGCCATTGCTTATCATGTCGTTGATTCCCAACAAGGCCCTTTGTTCTATTACCATCCAATCGCTACCGAACGTGGCGAAACCTTCCACTCCAGTGCAATTCAAAGTCTTCCCACTGGCATTAATTTTCGTATATTCGCCTGTTTCGATGAGGTTGGTCCAGTTTCCGTTATTGTAACGACAAGGTTTACCGTCCCTCAAGATGAGCAAATCCTCGTTGAAGTTCACCAATTGGTCGCTAATGACTCCATCAGGAGCCTGCATCATCTTCCAATTGGCATAGTCGGCCAAATTCGTGCTGTTGAGGCTTGCCACATAAATACCCTCCTTAGCCAACGCATAGATGCTGTCTTTCAAGAAAGCAGTCGCATAGATATTGGTATATGTACCGTTAGGGCCTATGATGTAAGTATCAGCGATCTCCTGTTTCCCCATATTGACAGCAACGATACCGAATCCACAAGAGAGGTAAGCGATCTGGTCGCGGAAAGTGACACTATTGACCCTTTTGTTGTTGATGGACTTCCGTTTCAAGTCAGGGATATTCTGGAACGATCCGTCTTTCAGCAAGTCGATATTGCAATTGGCATAGACAATCATGAGCGTATTAAGGCTCTTGTTGAATCGGATGTCTGTGATGTCGTTGTCGGACATTCCCTGCACTTTGGAGAAGGTTCTTAGGCTCTCATACTCCTTATCGAGTGCGAATAGGTTTCCACTGCTTAGCGCATAGATGCATTCGTTACCCTCGGCAATTTTATTTACCTGACTATAAGAAAAGTAGGTCTGCCAAGTTCCTACGGCTTGGGATAGTGCCGACGTGCAATAGGACAGTGCAGCAACTAGAAGGATATAAATTCGTCTTTTCATACTATTGACGGATTATTGTTTCTTTTGGGAGTAATCTTTAAGGAAGGCGTAAAGCTTTTCCACGGCACGACCTCGGTGACTGATGGCGTTTTTCTCCTCCATGGTCAGTTCAGCGAAAGAGCGGTCATAGCCTTCAGGCTGGAAGATAGGGTCGTAGCCGAACCCTTTCTCGCCATGCTTTTCCGTAAGGATTTTGCCGTTGACAATGCCTTCGAACAGATGCTCCTCACCATCGATGATGAGGGATATGACAGTGCGGAAACGAGCTTTTCGGTTGCTGGCTCCGTTCAGTTTTTGGAGCAACTTCGCCATATTGGCTTCCGGATCTTTGGCCTCGCCCGCATATCGTGCGGAGTAGACTCCCGGTTCGCCCCCGAGTGCTTCCACTTCAAGGCCGGTATCGTCGGAGAAGCAGTCGCAGCCATATTTGTCAAAGAGATAGTGCGATTTCTGGCTGGCGTTTCCCTCCAATGTGTCATGATCTTCGGGAATGTCGTCCGTGCAGCCATATTCGGCTAATGTGTGGATTTTGCAAAGTCCTTGCAGTTTGCTTTGGACCTCCTCCACTTTATGTTGGTTGTTTGTTGAGAAAACTAATTCGTTCATACTAACCTGAATTAAATGTAACTCTAAGATTTGGCGAAGCGGCACAAACCCAAAGTCTAGAAGACAAAAATAATAAAATTGTATTGAAAATTACATTTTAGGCTGAATTAAACCGAAGGCGTTCTTCTCCCGTTTTCAGGCTAAGCAATGAAAAAGGCGCAAGAAAATTCGAATGATTTTCCTGCGCCTGAATTTTATTTATGGAGACGTCCTTTTAGAACGCTTTCCTGATTTTTTCGGCAATAGCCTCCATTTCAGAGGGTTCCAGTTTTAGTTTGCCTTTGGCGAAATTCAAATCACCTTCGCTCTCCATCGGAACCAAGTGGATGTGGGTGTGAGGCACTTCCATTCCCATTACGGCAACGCCGACTCTTTTGCATGGGATAGCCTTTTGGATGGCGATGGCCACCTTTTTGGCGAAAAGAGTCAATCCAGCCAATGTCTGGTCGTCGAGATTGAAGATATAGTCGTCCTCCACTTTAGGGATAACGAGCGTATGGCCTTTCTTTACAGGGTTGATGTCCAAGAAGGCGAAGTAGTTCTCATCCTCTGCGATCTTATAGCAAGGGATTTCACCGTTGATGATTCTTGTGAAAATTGTAGCCATGGGTTGTCTGAAATTAAACTGTTAGAAAGAGATTTTGACAATCTCGAAAGGAATTTTTCCGGCAGGGACGGTAACCTCCACGATGTCGCCCACCTTTCTACCCATAAGGGCTTTCGCGATCGGGGTAGTGACAGAGAGCTTGCCCTCTTTCAAGTTTGCCTCATGCTCAGAAACAAGAGTATAAGTCATTGATTGACCGTTCTTTGTGTTCTTGATTTCTACTTTATTCAGAATTTGGACAGAGTCGGTACTAAGCTTAGAGCTGTCGATGATTCTTGCAGAGGCGATTTTCTCTTTCAGCAAAGAAATCTTCATCTCAAGGAGACCTTGCGCCTCTTTGGCAGCATCATACTCGGCATTCTCGGACAAGTCGCCCTTATCTCTAGCCTCAGCGATTTGCTTAGAGATGTTAGGACGTTCAACCGTCTCCAAATGCTTTAGTTCTTCAACCATTTTGTTTAATCCCTCTTCGGTCACATAGGATACAGCCATGATGTTTCTTTTTTTAATTTAGTTATAAAATCAATTCATAATCTTTATGCTCGTTCGTGTGGCATTGGTAAGGACAAACAGAGGGTTGCCCTTGCATTTCTTTGTGCCGATTCAAGATTGAGCAAACAATCAATAAGAGGAGCAGGCAGGGACGTTTCCCTTACCTCATGCATTCTGCATATTAGATTGTTGATGTGGGATTTGCTATATAGCAAAAAGAATTCCAACCCTTTAAAGGTCGGAACTCTCTTCTCCCATAATGTCCATCACAAAGGTAAACCAACTTTTTTATTTTTCCAAATGAAAAAAAGGTGGTTTTATTTTACGATGACAATCTCCTTATTTTCAGAAGATAACTCTTTCAACTTTTCCGTCGCCTTCTCGGCATCGTCGGTCACGACAATGAACTTGGTGTTGCCTTTGAAGAGTTTTGGATTTAGTAGGGCAAACCTATCGATGTCTATGGAATAGCTTGCTTCAGCATCGAAGAGGGTCTTTATCGCACGTCGTTACTCCAGAATGGGCGTCACATCGTAAACCCCTGTGTGAAACAAAATGGTGACATTATAATGGATGTTTCGCCTCTTCGAGGCTTTTAATCATCACCCAATGCCCATTTTGGTAATGCTTTTGGGGTTATCTGACATCTACGAAAGGAATTCCCAGAAAGGACCAATAGTAGTTGGTCATTCCTATTAGGGCGAAAAGAATTGCCACGCAGGAGACAAGCTTGACATCGGAGCTATAGGGACACTTCTCGTTGTTTAGCATGAATAGGTTTGCCAATGACGAAAGTAAGACAATCAGGCCTCCTATCCACCGCATTGGGGTTGCGCCTGGATAGGATTGGCAGAAAAACAATTCTCCTACGCACAGGATGGAGAGTCCTGTAAACATCAGTGAAATGGTTCTATATTGATTATCATCGCCCTCTTTTTCCGTAGACCATTTACATATCTTTTGGGCAAGTTTATGTTCAAGTCTATGTTTTGTAGTACCCATTAGGGCAAAAAGTATGCTGCTTATGGAAGCGGCGACAAAGAAAATCTCTTTCCCTACAGAGAGATTGACCCTCATAATGATGGGTAGTGCCATCATAATTAGCATGAGACCGATGGCGAAAAATTTCTTGTCCATAATACCTGTCTTATAGGTTACTCTACAATGATAATCTCCTTATTTTCAGAAGACAAAGCTTTCAATTTCTCTGTCGCCTTCTCGGCATCGTCGGTCACGACAATGAGTTTGGTGTCATTATTGAAGAACTCAGGATGCAATGTGGCGAATCGGTTAACCTCAACGCCATGCTTTTCCTCCTTGTCGTAGACGACACCATTAATTAGATCGCCAGATTTGCTTATTTGGTTCATAAGAAGATAGAGCACTCTGGCATTGCTATCCTCTTTGGCCATGGCGTTTGCTTTCGTCAAGAGCGAATCGAAGTGGTTATAGCTTTTGCTGTCAAGGGCGAAAAATTTTTGGCGTTCTATATTTCGTTCTTTGCGTTGTTCCTCATCACCGTCTCGTTCACTGTAAATTTCTACAAGGTGGTGGTAATCAGAATTTTGTGTTTTAAATATAAAATCCGAATAGTAATTGGTCATTCCTACTATAGCCAAGAAAATTGCCGCAATGGATACCGTCCTAAGCTTGAAATAGTAGGTGCATTTCTCCTCATTAAGAAAGATTATATTGCAAAAGGCGAAAATCAAAGTACCTAATCCTCCAACTAACCTTTGCATTGAGCCGCCAGGCCTATGCTGAGATGTGAATAGTATTCCTACACACAATATGGACAGGCTCATATACATGAATAATTCAGTTGCTAATAATTGGTTCTTGTCTTCATCCCTCCCAGGTTTGAACGGATCTATTAATTGGTTCTTGTCTTCATCCTCTTCTTCTGGATTATTCCACTTACAGTTCAAAAATTTTAGTGTTCTTCCACAGATGAGCGGGAAAATAAAGGCGATGGTACTTAATCCCACGGTAAGGATTACGCCCATGCCTGGCCAATTGGTCATTTCGAGGGCTGGGAGCAGCAACGCAGCCACGATGAGAATGATTGAAAGTTTTTCCTTGTCCATAATACCTGTCTTATAGGTTACTCTACAATGATAATCTCCTTATTTTCAGAAGACAAAGCTTTCAATTTCTCTG
>JAFZKQ010000059.1 GCA_017553575.1 Paludibacteraceae bacterium | reverse complement strand
TTTTTTTTGTCGAGAAAATATAAATTTAAAGATATGTCAGATAGGTTATACATTTTTGATACTACGCTGCGGGATGGTGAACAAGTTCCTGGCTGCCAATTGAATACGGTGGAGAAGATTCAGGTGGCAAAGCAGTTGGAAGTGTTAGGCGTTGACGTGATTGAAGCTGGATTCCCTATTTCGAGTCCTGGTGATTTCAATTCTGTGCGTGAGATTTCTAAGGCGGTGACTTGGCCGACCATTTGTGCGTTGACTCGTGCTGTGGAGAAGGATATTGAAGTGGCGGCGGATGCTTTGAAGTATGCGAAGCACAAACGAATCCATACGGGTATAGGAACGTCGGATTCTCACATTAAATACAAATTCAATTCGACTCGCGAGGAGATTATTGAACGTGCCGTGGCGGCCGTGAAGTATGCGCGCCGTTTTGTGGATGATGTCGAATTTTACGCTGAGGATGCTGGCCGTACGGATAACGAGTATTTGGCAAGGGTTGTGGAAGCGGTGATAAAGGCAGGTGCCACGGTGGTGAATATTCCTGACACGACGGGCTATTGCCTCCCTGAAGAGTATGGACGGAAGATCAAGTATCTGATGGAACATGTCGATGGCATCCATAATGCGATTATCTCCACTCATTGCCATAATGATTTGGGCATGGCGACGGCCAACACGATTAGTGGTGTTATCAACGGTGCGCGTCAGGTCGAGGTGACTATTAATGGCGTGGGAGAGCGTGCAGGAAATACCTCTTTGGAAGAGATTGCCATGATAGTTAAGTGCCATCATGATATAGAGATCAGTACGAATATCAATACGCAAAAGATCTATTCGACTAGCCGAATGGTTTCTGGTTTGATGAACATGCCAGTTCAGCCCAATAAGGCGATTGTCGGTCGTAATGCTTTTGCCCACTCTTCGGGCATTCATCAAGATGGTGTGTTGAAGAATGCGCAGACGTATGAGATTATCGATCCTAAGGATGTGGGAATTGACGATAATGCGATTGTCTTGACGGCTCGTAGTGGTCGTGCGGCTTTGAAACATCGTCTGCATGTCTTGGGCGTCGATGTCGATGGCGATAAGTTGGATATTCTATACCAGGATTTCTTGAAGTTGGCCGATAAGAAGAAGGAGATCAATGACGATGACATCCTTTTGTTGGCCGGTGTGAACAACTCGAAAGAGAAGAGCGTCAAGATTGATTTCTTGCAAGTTACCAGTGGAGTCGGAGTGCGTCCGGTGGCTAGTCTTGGCTTGAAAATAGCCAACGAACATTTTGAGGCGGCCGCTACGGGTAATGGTCCTGTGGATGCGGCAATCAATGCCCTAAAGAAAATCATCAGTCGCCACATGACGTTGAAGGAATTCACCATCCAGGCTATTAATAAGGGTAGTGATGATATGTGTAAGGTCCATATGCAGGTGGAATGTGATGATCAGATCTATTATGGGTTTGGGGTAAGCACGGATATCGTTGCTGCTTCTGTGGAAGCCTATGTGGATTGTATAAATAAGTTTAGAAATTAAATAGAATTACCGTAATAATATAAATCAAATGGGCAAAACGTTATTTGATAAGATTTGGGATGCACATGTGGTGCAAAAAGTAGAGGATGGGCCGACCCAACTCTATGTGGATAGGCTTTATTGCCACGAAGTGACAACACCTCAGGCATTCGATACGTTGCGGGATAAGAATATTAAACCATTCCGTCCTCAGAATATAGTAGCTATGCCGGATCATAATACGCCTTCTGATCAGCAGGAGGTGATTCATGACCCTGTGGGGCGTAAGCAGGTGGAAACCTTGAAGGCCAATTGTAAGGAGTTCGGCATCAAACATTTTGAGATGGGTTCAAAGGATAATGGCATTATCCACGTCGTTGGACCGGAGAAGGCTCTTTCGTTGCCTGGCATGACGATTGTTTGTGGTGATTCGCATACCTCCACTCATGGTGCTGTCGGTGCAATTGCTATGGGCATAGGAACAAGTGAGGTGGCTCAGGTTTTGGCTTCTCAGTGTATTCTTCAATCGAAGCCGAAGACGATGCGTATTCATGTGGATGGTACGCTTCAGCCGGGTGTGACGGCCAAGGATGTGGCTCTTTATATCATGGCTCAGATGACGACTTCCGGCGCTACGGGGTATGCTGTTGAGTATGCGGGAAGTACGATTAGGAATATGTCAATGGAGGGGCGTCTGACCTTGTCCAACCTTTCTATTGAGATGGGCTCTCGGGCTGGCTTGATTGCGCCTGATGAAATCACATTCGCTTATCTGAAAGGTCGCGAGTATGCTCCTAAGGGGGCTGATTGGGAGAAATCTTTGGCGGAATGGAGGTTGTTGAAGAGTGATGAGGATGCTGTTTTCGACAAGGAGGTCTTTTATCGTGCCGAGGATATTGCTCCTCGTATTACGTATGGTACCAATCCGGGTGCGGGTATCGCAATTAATGATTGCATCCCTGAACTTGAGAGCGTTCCTCTGGCTGACCGTGGGCAATTCACCAATATGCTTGATTATATGCAGTTCCGACCAGGACAGAAACTGGAAGGAGTACCAGTGGATTATGTCTTCTTGGGGGCTTGTACGAATGGTCGTATCGAGGATTTCCGTGCATTTGCCTCTATTGTCAAGGGCAAGAAGAAGGCTCCAAATGTGGTGGCTTGGTTGGTTCCTGGTTCTTGGTTAGTTCGTCAACAGATTATAGACGAGGGCATTGATAAGATTTTGGAGGAGTCTGGCTTTGAACTTCGTTTGCCTTCTTGCTCCTCTTGCTTGGCAATGAATCCGGACAAGGTGCCTGCAGGCAAACTCTCCATTTCGACAAGCAACCGTAATTTTGTCGGTCGCCAAGGTCCGGGTGCGCGTACGGTTTTGGCCTCACCTCTTGTGGTGGCTGCAAGTGCTATCACGGGCAAGATTACAGATCCTCGGACATTCCTTTAATTAGACATCCCTTTATTTTTATATTATGGCTAAACAAAAATTCAATATCATACAGTCCACTTGTATTCCTATCAATATAGATAATTGCAATACGGATCTGATCATCCCTGCTCGTTATTTGGCAAGTACGACTCGTGACCCGAAGTTTTTTGGCGACGCATTCATGCATGATCTTCGCTATGATGCGGATGGTAAGCCGATTGCTGACTTTGTGATGAATAATTCCGATTTCTCGGAAAATCCTCATCCTGGTGTTCATGAGATTATCGTGGCAGGACAGAACTGGGGCTCTGGTTCCAGCCGTGAACATGCGGCTTGGGCGATTGCTGGATATGGTGTCCGTGTGGTCATCTCCAGTAGCTTCGCTGATATCCATAGAAACAATTTGCTGAATTGTTTCGTGCTCCCGATTATCGTAAGCAAGGAGTTTCAACAGGAACTGTTCCAAACCATCTCTGCCAATCCAAAGGCGGAAGTCCGGGTGGATGTGCCCAACCAGACGGTGACGAACGTGGAGACTGGAAACAGTGAGACTTTCGAAATCAACAGTTACAAGAAGTATTGCTTGATGAATGCGCTTGACGATATTGATTTCTTAATTGAAAACAAAGAGAAGATAGAGTCATGGGAGGCAGGACGGAAATAGAAGTTTTGGATACGACTCTTCGGGATGGTGAGCAGACTTCGGGGGTGGCCTTCGCTACGCATGAGAAGTTGGGTATCGCCCGCTATCTCTTGGAGGAGTTGGGCGTAGATCGTCTTGAGGTGGCTTCGGCTCGTGTCTCCGATGGTGAGTACGATGCTGTCCGTGGCATATCGGAGTGGGCTCGGAAGAAAGGTCTCTTGGACCGCATCGAGGTGCTCGGTTTTGTGGACGGAGGTCGTTCCATAGAGTGGATCAAAAATGCAGGGTGTTTGGTGATGAACCTTTTGACGAAGGGCTCTTATCGTCATGTGACGGAGCAGTTGGGGAAAACGCCGGAGCAACATATCTCTGACATCAAGGCGACAATCGCTGCTGCTCGTAAGGAGGGTCTCTGTGTGAACATCTATCTGGAGGATTGGAGCAACGGTATGATTCATTCCGTCGATTATGTCTTCCAAATGATGGATGCTTTGAAAGATGAGGGTATTCGTCGTTTTATGTTGCCGGATACGTTAGGGATCCTTTCCCCAGACGAGACTTATCAGTATTGCAAGCAGATGACGGACCGTTATCCTGATTTGCACTTTGATTTCCACGCGCATAATGATTACGACTTGGCTGTCGGAAATGTTTATGCCGCTATCAAGGCTGGTATTAGGGGCATTCATACTACGGTTAATGGACTCGGAGAGAGGGCCGGCAATGCTCCTTTGACCAGTGTGCTGGCTGTCATCCATGACAAGTTGAAGTTGAAGACGAATATTTGCGAGTCGAAGATATACCATATCAGTAAGTTGGTGGAGACCTATTCCGGGGTGCGTATTCCGAACAATAAACCTATTATCGGAGATAATGTCTTTACCCAATGCGCAGGAGTCCATGCGGATGGAGATTCGAAAAGCAACCTCTATTTCAATGACTTGCTTCCTGAGCGTTTCGGACGTGTCCGTGAGTATGCTTTGGGCAAATTGTCGGGAAAGGCAAATATCCGAAAGAATCTGGAGGCTTTGGGCATTAATATCGATGATGCTTCAATGATGAAAGTGACGCAACGGATTATTGAGTTGGGTGACAAGAAACAGTTGGTGACGCAGGAGGAACTTCCTTATATCGTTTCGGATGTCTTGAAACACGACGCCAACGACCAACCGATCAAGATTGTCAACTATTCGTTGTCTTTGACGCATGGTCTGCGTCCAGTGGCGACGGTGAAGATTGAAATAGACGGTGAATTGTACCAACAGACGGCAGCTGGAGATGGTCAGTACAACGCTTTCACGAAGGCTTTGTGGAAGATTTATAAGCAGTTGAATAAGCCTATTCCAGAGTTGTTGGACTATATGGTAATTATCCCTCCTGGTGGTCAGACGGATGCTTTGGTTCATACCACAATCACTTGGAAATTCAACGGGAAGGTCTTCAAAACGCATGGTTTGGATCCCGACCAAACGGAGGCGGCGATTAAGGCGACGGTTAAGATGTTGAATTTGATAAATATATAACTCTCGTTCACTCTTTGTGGGTGATTGTTAATTCGTTAGGTGAGTTTTTGTATATTCACCTTATTAATAAGTAGATAAAAGTGGGTTGTTTGGGCACCCCATCTTAATTTGAATAAGTTATGAAATTAAAATTGGCAGTTTTGCCGGGCGACGGCATAGGTCCCGAAATCATGGAGCAAGGTGTTGCTGTCATGAGGGCAGTTTGTGAGAAGTTTGGCCACGATTTGGCATGTGAGTATGCTATTTGTGGTGCGGACGCAATAGATAAGGTGGGAGATCCTTTTCCTGAGGCGACTTTTAAAACATGTATGGAGGCTGATGCTGTACTGTTTGCGTCAGTAGGTGATCCTAAATTTGATAATGACCCAACGGCGAAGGTGCGTCCTGAGCAGGGTTTGTTGGCCATGCGTAAGAAATTGGGCTTGTTTGCCAATATCCGTCCTGTGGAGACGTTCGATTGCTTGGTCCATAAGTCTCCTTTGAAAACGGAGTTGGTAAAGGGGGCTGACTTTATATGTATCCGTGAATTGACGGGCGGTATGTATTTCGGAGAGAAGTATCAGGACGATGAGAAGGCCTACGATACCAATTTCTATACTCGTCATGAAATCGAGCGAATCTTGAGGGTGGGCTACGACTATGCACGGAAACGTCATCACCATTTGACGGTAGTTGACAAGGCGAATGTCTTGGCTTCGAGTAGGTTGTGGCGCAAGGTGGCTCAGGAAATAGCTCCTCAATATCCGGATGTCACGACTGATTATATGTATGTCGATAATGCCGCTATGCGTATGATTCAAGAGCCTCGCTTCTTCGATGTCATCGTTACGGAAAACACGTTTGGAGACATTCTGACCGATGAGGGTTCTTGCATTACAGGCTCAATGGGATTGCTTCCTTCTGCTTCTACGGGCGAGCATACACCGGTCTTTGAACCGATTCATGGCTCTTGGCCACAAGCGAAAGGTTTGAATATCGCCAATCCTTTGGCTCAGATTCTCTCTTGTGCCATGTTGTTTGAGTATTTCGATTTGAAAGAAGAGGGAAAACTAATTCGTGAAGCTGTCAGAGCCTCTTTGGATGCTAATGTCCGTACACCTGAAATTCAGGTGGATGGCGGTGCCAAGTATGGAACGAAGGAGGTCGGTGCTTGGATTGTTGATTATATCAAGAAGAGATAAGACGTCGCAATATGACGAAAAAAATGGGCTGGATAAGTATTCTTATCTGGCCCATTTTGTATGGTAAAGTTCTATTTTGTACGCCTTGCCTATTCTGTAACGGTGATAATTTGATTTGTTTTGGCTGAATAGGCAAATCGGCAATTGAAGGCGGTACTATAGACCATGAACATATCCATATTTTCGGGATGATACAACAAGAAGTTACAGATGTCTGTTGGCGTAATGAATGGATTGTCTTTCAAATGGGAGTGGATGTTGCTTATCACAACACTGCCGTCTTCATTCTTTGTTTGTATTGCGATTAGAGAATTGTGGTAACGACGAAAGGCGATAGGTTGCAAATTCTCGTCAAAATCGACAGAATAGTCGTTTCCAAAGGGAATCACATCGGGATGGATGGTGCCTTGCATGAAATAGAGCCGAGTCACTTTGTCATTGATGCGAATTACGTCTAAGTTAGGGCTTCCGAATGATCGTTCTGCAAAATGGATGTTCTCACCATACTTTTTCATTGCGGTGTTGAGCATGGTCTCTTGCCTCTGTTTCTTAGTTATTTCCTCGTCCGTTAAAGGTCGGATGGAGTCCACTTTGCTTGCTTTGTTTGTCTTTTTGTCGTACTTGAATTCCAGCAGACAATTCTTTTCTTCTTTGTCGAAGAAGAAAACGCACTGAACAGAATCTTCGGATAGCCAAGAGATGTAACCGCCAATCTCTTCCGCCCGATATTTCTCCACGACGAGGTCGGAGGCAATCCAATTTGACCGTTCTGAATAGTAAAGATTCCAGCCTTCTTGAATGATGCTGTCTAACGTTGTGAAGAGTTCGGAGTAGGGTGGAAGTGCTTGGGCTTCTGCTGTTTTTTTGTTTCCTCGACTAGTTGAGCAGGAGGCAGAAAGAATGGCGAGAATGCTGAATACAATCAATAAATATTTCTTCATCTGTGTTTCCTTATTTGGATTCTGCAAGATTTTGAAAGATGACAGAATCGATGTGTTATGTTGTTTTTACAAATGTAATTTATTTTTTTGTTTTTTTTATAGAATGTTTGGCTAATATAGTCCTTAGGAAGGAATCTTGGATCTAATGTGCAGTTTCTTTAAAAGTTTATCCCAAGTGTGGGTTCGATAAGGTTTCTTTTTTCTGGATATAATGATTTTGTTGGGTTGATTTTAAATCGTTATTTTTGAGCATAAATTGTACTGACAATGACAAAGGAAGATCATAATACAGTCGGATAAGTGGTGGCGCTCATGAGTGAGTTCGTGGCTAAGTTTCAGATTCGGCCTCGCCATGTATATGCTATTTAAAATGTTTTAAGGGCTTGGATTATTTGTATAGCATCATTATATGTAATTCTCCCGAAATGGCTTTTCCCCTTTTAGACATAAAAAAAGACGACCCTGCTAATGCAAGATCGTCTTTCTGTTTTTGTTCTATAAATCTTATCCCAAATAGCTCTTAAGCAATTTGCTTCTTGAATTCTGTCTTAATCGGCGAATCGCCTTCTCTTTGATTTGGCGGACACGCTCACGGGTAAGTCCGAAGTTCTCACCAATCTCTTCCAACGTCATCTCTTGGTAACCGATTCCGAAGAACATTTTGATGATTTCACTCTCCCTTTCAGTCAAAGTGGCCAATGCTCGGTCAATTTCACGAGCCAAAGATTCGTTGATCAAAGAGCGGTCGGCAATAGGGGAGTCGTCGTTGACCAAAACGTCCAAAAGGCTGTTGTCCTCTCCTTCTACGAATGGTGCATCCACTGAAATGTGTCTTCCGGATACTTTCATCGCGTCGGCGATCTTGTCAACCGGCATATCTACCTCTTCTGCAATCTCTTCTGGAGATGGACGTCTTTCGTTCTCTTGCTCAAATTTGGAGAACGCCTTGTTTATCTTGTTGAGGGATCCCACTTGGTTCAATGGCAAACGAACGATACGTGCCTGCTCCGCCAATGCTTGAAGGATGGATTGTCTAATCCACCATACGGCATAAGAGATGAATTTGAAACCCCTTGTCTCATCGAATTTCTCAGCAGCCTTAATCAATCCCAAATTTCCTTCGTTGATAAGGTCTGGCAAACTCAATCCTTGGTTCTGGTATTGCTTTGCTACGGATACGACGAAACGGAGGTTCGCCCTCGTCAATTTCTCCAATGCAACACGGTCGCCATTTCTAATGCGTTGCGCCAACTCGACCTCTTCTTCCACTGTGATTAAGTCCTCTCGTCCAATCTCTTGTAAGTACTTGTCAAGAGAGGCACTCTCTCTGTTCGTGATTGATTTTGTAATCTTTAACTGTCTCATCGAATCTCAAAAATTTGGAACGCAAATGTAGTTATAATTCTTATAAAGAGCAAGTTTTTAAGAAAGTAATTGTAAGGGCGGGTTCAATAAATTGATTTCGAATGATTTTTTGATTTCCCGCTATCCTCTCAATGGCTTCCTCGTAATAAATAGAGTGGGCTCGGAACTCTCTATTTTGTGAATTTTGAATCCTTCTATAAGGGAAAAGAGCATCCGATAGCCTCGGACGCCCTTTTCTTTATAGTTGACTTTCAGAAAAATATTGGGTTCTTTACTCTTTTAGGTCAATGGCGTAGTACACGATTTTGCCATCAGGGTTGTAGCCGGAGAGGAATAGATGTTCGTTCAGTTCTCCTTTCGTTTGTTTTGCCTCTCCTATGATGGCGTCAAGCGTCTCCACGTCTTTGACGAATTTGCTGTTGGCTTTCACCAGTATGTAGCCGTTCGGAACGCCGGCTTTGCTCAGTTTTCCTCCTTTCGTTACCTTTTCTACGTATAGTCCATAGTTTACGCCATACGTCATTCTTTGTCGGTCGTTGAGGGCTGTGAATTTTCCACCCAACAGTTCGGCAGCTCCGCCTTTGATCATGCTTGTGCTACCCATCTTATTCTTTAGTGTTACGTCGAATCGTTTCTCTTTCCCGTTCCTCAGAAGGGTGATGCCTACCTTGTCTCCAGGACGAAGTCTTCCTATTTGCTCTTGAAGCTCGGAAACGGATTTGACTTTTTGTCCGTTCGCCTCAATGATGACGTCTCCCTCCTCTATGCCGGCATCGTAAGCGGCACTGTTCGGATTGACGGCTGCCACATAAACACCCTCAAGCACATCCAAGTTCTTCTCTTTGGCAAACTCCGCATTGATGTCGCTGATGGAGATTCCGAGCAAAGCTCTTTGCACTACGCCGTATTGTTTGAGGTCGGCTACGACCTTGCTCATGATGCTTACGGGGATGGCAAATGAGTAACCGGAATAGGAACCTGTCTGAGAAGCTATGGCCGTGTTGATGCCGACCAACTCTCCGTTTGTGTTGACCAAGGCACCGCCACTATTGCCGGGGTTGACAGCTGCATCGGTTTGGATGAATGATTCTATGCGCATGTCGGAATTGAGGATGTTGATGCTTCTCGCCTTAGCACTTACAATTCCGGCTGTCACTGTAGAGGTCAGGTTGAACGGATTTCCAACGGCTAGTACCCATTCGCCAATCTTCAGGTTGTCGGAGTTTCCGATGGGCAGGGTGGGAAGGTCTTTGGCGTCGATTTTCAGCAATGCCAAGTCTGTGGTCGGATCCGTGCCGATAAGTTGCGCCTCATACGTCCGCTTGTCGTTCAAGATGACGGAGATGTTGTCCGACCCATCCACCACGTGGTTGTTGGTCACGATGTAACCATCCGAGCTTAGGATGACGCCCGATCCGGAACCGATTTGGGCTGGTCGTTTAGGGGTTTGGCTCCTTTGTCCGAAGAAGAACTCGAAGAAAGGGTCTTGTTCCATTCCCATGTTCGATTGTTTGGCTTCAAACTTGGACATGATGTGCACGACGGCATTTACGGAAACCTCTGCGGCATAAGTGAAATCGGTCATCCCGCTGTTCCTGTCGCTTGTGAATTGGATGGGGTTCTTTTGTTCAACCCATATCGTTTTTTGGGGTTGGTTGAGTTTCGTGTAGCAGAAAATAGAAACTCCTGCACTGATTAGGGCAACAACAACCGCTGTCAATGAAAAATTCAAATGCTTCATCTCTTTTCTCTTTTTTAGTTACTGACTAAATGGTGGCGATTCGTTTCGCCTTTCTCCTTTATAACGGACAAATTTTGTGCTTTATGATAAGGGAAATGCAGGGTTTAATTTGATTTAACGAAAGAAGGGGGGCGCTTAACAGTAGTTGAGGATTGAATGGCTTTGGACTGACAGAATGGCAGACTTGGCCTTGCGTTAGTGGTGTAAGTTGCGAATAGGGGTTTTGAAAGACTATGATAAACCGAAAAATTTGTTTTGTCTTGAAAAAAATGCTATGTTTGATTGTCTATTTAATTTGAAAAATATGGTTGTGGCATTTTAGTCCCCTATTAAAAATTAAGACATTCGAAAAATGAAGAAGATTATATTTTGGTTTTTGGCTCTGATCTCATGGATGGGTGGAATGGAGTGTCTCGCCCAGACCGTTAGCGGAAAAATTGCGGGCTACGATTATGTGGATTTGGGCCTTCCGAGCGGAAGGAAATGGGCAACCTATAATGTGGGTGCGACCAAAGCTACGGAGTATGGCAATTATTACGCTTGGGGTGATACGGCAATCCAAGAGGTGTATGATGAAGAACACTATAAGTGGTGGGCGGGCCGATATAACCGCATAACTAAATATTGTACATCGAGTTCTTATGGGTCTGTCGACAACAAAAAGGTGTTGGAAGCTGAGGATGATGTCGCTACTGTACTTATGGGAAAAGAATGGCGAATGCCGACAAAGAAAGACCGAGAAGAACTTACCGCAGGTTGTACTTGGCGTGCGGTTGCAAAATATGGTACGAGTAGGCTTAAAACAATGTGTTAATGAAAAGAAGGTGTGCCTTCTAATAAAACCGAAGTAATGAGAAAAAATGAAAAAGAGTGATTGGTTAAAAGTATGGGTGTTGCTTTCATGTTATTCTGGTGCGAATGCGGAACTCCGTATCACGGAAATCATGACTAATAATGTGTCTACAATTTACAGCGACAAATACAATTATGACGGTTATGTCGAATTTTTTAATGACGGAGATGAGGTTGACCTGAAGGGTTGGACGGTAACGAATATAAAGCAAGGAAAGACGGATTGGAGTCTCAAATTGGATTCTACGCATATCTTGCCAAGAGGATATTCCCTTTTGTTTTTTGGCAAGAGCGAGACGAGCAGTTTGTCTGCTTCAAAAGTTCAGCACAACTATGTGGGAAGAGTCGGTCATAAATTGTCCACAGACGAGGGCTCCCTCTACTTTGAGAAAGAGGGGGTGAAACTGGAACTTGCCTATCCTGGTCAATATCCGCATTTGTCTTATTGTGCGGATGGGTATATGATGCCAACGCCAGGAAAAGAGAACGACCCATTGACTACAGCCATAGCGAATCGGGTTGCCTCTCCTTCTTTCAAGTCCGGCGAACCGGGCTTGTATGAAGAGGTGGTGAATGTTGAACTGGCTTGTGAGACTGAAGGCGCTGTGATTTATTATACGTTGAACGGCGACGTTCCATCGCCTGAGACGGGATTGCTATATGAGGAAGCTGTTTCGATAGAAAAAACGACCTCCTTGCGGGCACGGGCCTACAAGGATGGAATGCTTTTCAGCGAAATTTTGACAGGAAGTTACATCTTCCCTGACAAGTATCACAATGCTTGCAAAGGGGATGGGAAAAGGTTGCCGGTCGTCTCTCTTTCTGCCAATCAAAAGGATATCTATGATGATATGCTCGGCATCTATGTCGAGGGCAAAAATGGAATCGCAAATTCATGTACGCCTGTGGCCAACTACAATCAGGATTGGATGCGTTCTGCCAACTTTGAATATATGGTCGATGGAAAGGTTGTTGATTGTCAGGAGGTTGAAATCGGTGTTTATGGTGGATGTACGAGAATTCATGTGGGCAAAAGTTTGAAAATCAAGGCAAACAAGCGTTCTGGAAAGAATCGGATGAACTACAACTCGTTTTTTGCTAGTCGCTCGTACAAAAAGTACAAGAGCCTTGCTCTGCGTAATGGAGGAAACGGCTATTCTTATGTGCAACCTCGTTGGAGGGATATGTTCATCCAAAGTCTTGCCGACGGCATGAATATCGACAAACAAGCGGCACAACCGGTCTCTTTCTACCTCAATGGGGAGTATTATGGAATGATGATTCTTACGGAGCGGACAGATGAGGATTACGTCTACCATAATTATGGACTTGATGAGGATGAGATCGATATGCTTTCCGGTAATGGAGGCTACGTGTGCGAAGTGGGAACGAAGGAGGCTTATGATAACATGATTGATTATGTTAGTAAGAGTTATTCTGATGCCGACTTTTACGATAAGCTCAATACCCATATGGATGTTGATGAATATGTTGACTATCAGATACTTCAGCAGTATGTGGGCAATACGGATTGGGTGACAAACAATACGAAACTGTGGAGAAAACATGACGGCGGAAGGTTCCGTTGGATTTTGTACGATACGGATTTCGGCTTGTCTCCAAGGTCGTCTGCTCTGGATACTTGTATGCTCGACTTCACCACGAAGCCTATCAAGACTCATTCCAATGTTCCTTTGGTGTTGATGCAGTCCTGCATGAAGAATGAGGATTTCCGTTGGAAATTTCTCGACCAATACCTCGATCGGATAGAAAATCAGTTTACGGATGAAAGAATTGACACAAATCTTGACTCTCTCTGGAATATGACGGATTTCGAGATGTGTGCGACCATCAAGCATAGCGACTTGTTGAGTTGTCCGGGGAATTTTGATACCTATCATGAGGAGATTGAAACCATGCGTTCCTTTGCGAAGGAGCGAAAGAAATATGTTATCGATCAACTGAAGCGAGAGTTTGGTTTGGGTGACGAGCTTGTCAGTGTCAAGGTTAGGGCTGTATTTCCGGGAGAGGAGACTCCAGACTTCGATTTCCTCCTCAACAAAAGAGCGTTTAGTGGTGTAAAATATAACACATCGCGCTACTCCAATGAGCGTGTAAAGTTGGAGCCGACAATTCCTTTTGGATATAAAATTTTGAGATGGGAGATAAACAACGAAGTGGTCAGAACTGACGATGGCAGCAAATACTTGGAGAAGTATTTGACTACCGTCGCAAATTCGGGAGAACTGAAAATAACCATCTATTTTGAGCATGATCCTAATAGTACGCTTCCGGAGAAACTCTATTTGAATGAGATCTGTGCATCCAACGAATCCACTTTGGATGAGACCGGCGAAGCCTCTGATTGGATCGAACTTTACAATGGCAGCGACAAGGCGATTGACTTGGCAGGTATGACGATTGAGAATGTGACAAAAGTGGTGAAATGCACGATTCCTTCTGGATACGAAGAGACGGTAGTTCCGGCTCATGGCTATAAATTGTTGTGGGCAGACAAAAAGACGGAATTGGGTCCTTTACACTTGAATTTCAAACTTGGAGTCACCGCCTCTGAAAATATTGTCCTTCGTACGAGTTACCACGATGCTGAAGTGGAGTTGAGCCGCATAACATATACGCCTCATAATCCGGATGAATCATACGGAAGGGAGACGGATGGAGCCTCTTCGATGAAACTCTTTGCTAAGTGTGTCGATGATGAAGGCACTGAATTTATGACCTCCACTCCTTTGGCGGAGAACGGAAGCATAGGCTGTTCCACCCTCAATGTCACAGAGGAGATTGTCGATGATACGGACAGCAGGCAGGTGTTCGCTCAAGGGAAGAGAGTCTATGTTTGGAACGCAAAGGGGGGTGATGTGCGTGTCTATTCGTTGTTGGGCGATATGGTGGCAAACCGAAAGTCTGATTCTGATAGGTTCGTTCTGACGATTCCTGTTCCTGGCGTATATTTGGTAAAAGTGGAGAGGAAATGTTGGAAGGTCGTAGTGGAATGATGGCTATGCCGATAGGGTAGGTGTCCGATTCGGCCATGGGTGAGTCGGACGCTATAAGTTGATTTTTAGTAGACGGAGGAAGGCTAGAACGCCCCATAACAGCGGAACTCACAAAAATAGTTCTTATTGCTTCCGCAAAATTTTGGTTACTTGTCTTTTTCGTGCTAAATTTGCAAGAGATAGTAGGCGGGTTTGTCGCTGGCCGTTAGGTCAGAGGAAAGTCCGGGCAACGTAGGGCACCATGCTTCCTAACGGGAAGTTGTTCGTGAGGGCAAACGTTCATAGAAGAAAATAACCGCCCGTTCGCGGGTAAGGGTGAGAAGGTGGGGTAAGAGCCCACCAGTTCTGATGGTGACATCGGAAGCTGTATGAGTCATGGGTTGTAAGATCATGTATACCGAATGTGGGGCGGCCCGTCCCTTTCGTCGGGGGGTAGATTGCTTGAGGCTTATGGTGACATAAGTCCTAGATTAATGACAAACATCCGTTTCGGCGGAGACAGAACTCGGCTTATACGCCTACTATTTTTTTGTTTTCATCGGTGGATTTTGAAGACTTCCTCCACTTCTAAAGTTCTTTCCCCTAATGAAAAAGATAATTGATTTCTTTTCGGCTAAGATACGCTACTTTTCTAAGGATATATGGCAGGCATATTATTATAATCAGCACAAGAAACAAAGCAAATTGATTCTTGTCTACAAAGCTGTGTTCCTGTCTATCCAATTGTTTTCCAAGGGGAGAATTAATACGAAGGCTTCTGCATTGACCTACTATTCGTTGTTTGCGTTGGTTCCTCTTCTCGCTTTTATTTTCGGTATCGCCCGAGGTTTTGGCTATGAGTCCGTCATCCTTAAGTTCATGCTTTCGAAGTTCAACTCGCAGGGTAATATCGCAGAGCGGATCTATGAGATGACAAAGTCGTATCTGGACCATGCGCAGGGAGGTCTCTTCGTGGGTATCGGTATTTGCGTACTCTTATATTCCGTCATTAAGGTTTGTTATCAGATAGAGCTATCTTTCAATGAGATATGGAAGATAGAGAAGAACCGTACGCTGGTCCGTCGTTTTACGGATTACATCTCGTTGGTCTTTTTGATTCCAATCTTGATTACGCTGACGAGTTCCCTGTCGTTCTATTTTAAGTTCTATTTGGTGTCGATTACGGATTATGTCTATGTCGTCAGCCCGGCTTTTGATTTCATCCTCTCCGTATTTCCTTTCTTCATAACTTGGCTGGTCTTTACGCTGGTCTATATGATCATGCCGAACACGAAAGTGAAGTTTAAGCATGCGGCGGTGGCAGGAGTCGTGGCCAGTATCGGTTTCCAAGGTTTTCGATATCTCTATTTTTGGGGACAATCATTTGCGACGAACTACAACGCTGTTTATGGTAGTTTCGCGGTCTTGCCGTTGCTCTTGTTGTTCATCCAAATCACTTGGTTTATTGTCTTGTTCGGGGCGCAGATCTCCTATGTGAGCCAAAATGTCCGTACTTTCGATTTCAAGAACGATGTGCAGGATATTAGTTTCCACTATTATGAGTTTATAGTGCTTGTGATTGCGAAAATTGTGATCCGTCGCTTCGAAGAAGGGAAGGACCCCTATTCGGCAGAGCAGTTGTCGGACGAGTATTGTATGCCTTTGCCTTTGGTGACGTTTATCATGAAGAAGATGTGCGATGCCAATGTTTTTACGGAGACGTACAATACGAAGGATGTGGGAACACCTTGCTTCCAACCGGCTTTCGATGTCAATAAGATGTCGGTTTCGAAGGTTTTCGAGATGCTGAACAAGACGGGAGTCAACTCCTTTGGGGTGGAGACGAACGAGAGTTTCCGACCTATTTGGGAGTACGTTAATTCTATGCGTCTCGATTTTGAGCAACAGCACGGTAGTGTTTTGATAAAAGATATCCAGATCGGAAAACCAGACGATGCAATATGAAAATGCAGATTAAAAATAGATTGAGTAAATTATTAATTTTACCATTGATATTAATGATGAGTTCGTGTATGAATGCAAAAAAAGATGAATGTGTAAATGTCTTTTTGACAAAATATGACACTCCTCATGGGACGATTCCCTTTGATAAGATAAAGTTGGCCGATTATCTCCCTGCCATGCGGGAGGGTATGCGCTTGCAGAATGAGGAGATTCAGGCTATCGTGGCGAATAGTTCTGACCCGACTTTCGAAAATACGATTGAGGCATTCGAACGTTCCGGTGAAATCTTGTCCAAGGCACAATACGCCTTCTATAATCTGTTGGAAGCTGAGACTTGCGACGAGATGGACAGTATAGCCAATGAAATTTCTCCGGAGGAGACGGAACATGCCAACAACATCTATTTGAACGAACAACTCTTTTCGCGCGTTTCGGCCGTTTACTCAAAGAAGAATTCTTTGAATCTGACGGTGGAACAGCGAATGTTGCTTGATAATGTCTATGATGCTTTTGTGAAACGGGGAGCAACCCTTACCGCAGAGAAAAAGGAGCAGTATCGTGAACTCTCCAAGGAGTTGAATCTTTTGAGCCTCCAATTCCAGCAGAATGTCTTAAAAGCTACGAATGCCTACAAGAAAGTGGTTACGGACGAGTCCCTTTTGGCTGGTTTGCCTGCCAGTGTGAAGGAGGCCGCCGCTCAGTTGGCGAAGGAGAAAGGGGAGAAGGGTTGGCTGTTCAACCTCTCGTATCCAAGTTATGCTCCTTTCATGAAATATGCTGACAATCGGGATCTCCGAAAGGAACTTTATATCGCCTACAATACGAAAGCGGTGGATGGTGAGTTGGATAACCGTCCCATAGTCAAGAAATTAGTCAATTGCCGTTTGAAAATAGCGCAATTGCTTGGTTACGAAGATTATGCATCGTATGTCCTACAAAAACGGATGGCGGAGAACAAAGAGAATGTCTATGACCTTCTCGGTAAGTTGTTGGATGCCTATAAGCCAACTGCGCTGAAGGAAGTCGCTGAGGTGCAGCAATATGCGAAGGAACATGGCGCGGACTTTGAGTTGATGCCATGGGATTGGTCTTACTACTCGGAGAAGTTGCGTGAAGAGAAGTATAGTATCAATGACGAGCAGTTGAAGCCTTATTTCGAGTTGGAACAGGTGAAAAAGGGTGTCTTCGGTTTGGCTACGAAGTTGTATGGCCTTCGTTTTGAGAAGAATAAGAATATTCCAGTCTATCATCCTGAGGTGGAGGCCTTTGACGTCTACGATGGAGACGGCTCCTTCTTGGCGGTTCTCTATACGGATTTCCACCCAAGGGATGGCAAGCGCAGTGGAGCTTGGATGACCGAGTTCAAGTGCCAAAGCAAGAATCCGGATGGAACGGATAGCCGTCCGCATATTTCCATCGTGATGAATTTCACGAAGCCGACCGATTCTACGCCCTCCTTGCTGACCTTTGACGAGTTGACCACCTTCTTGCATGAGTTCGGACATTCCATCCATGGCATGGTTTCCAAGACGACCTACGAGAGCTTGTCGGGAACGAATGTCTATCGTGATTTTGTGGAGTTGCCTTCCCAATTGATGGAGAATTGGGCCTTTGAGAAGGAGTATTTGGATGGTTTTGCTGTCCATTATCAGACAGGGGAGAAGATTCCGACTGAGTTGGTGGAGAAGATTAGGCGTGCGGCCAATTTTAACACAGGATACTTGACATTACGTCAGTTGAGCTTCGGTTACTTGGATATGGCTTGGCATACGTTGACGAAGGAGTTTGAGGGCGATGTGCGCAACTTTGAGTTGGAGGCATGGAAAAACACCCAGGTGCTTCCTCCTGTCGACGGCGCCTTGATGAGCGTTCAGTTTAATCATATTTTCTCAGGAGGCTATTCTGCTGGTTATTATAGTTATAAGTGGGCGGAAGTCTTGGATGCGGATGCTTTCTCTGTCTTCCAGAACGAGGGCATTTTCAACAAAGAGACGGCAGCCCGTTTCCGCAACGAAGTTTTGGCGAAGGGTGGATCCGAACATCCGATGACGCTCTATGTGCGTTTCCGTGGACAGAAGCCTACGATAGAGCCGCTGTTGAAACGTAACGGCATTGTCAAATAATCTGACTTTTCGTCAGTTTTTCTGTTTGGCAATGTTTTTGAATGATTTATAGTAAAATGTATAATCGAGGGATTTTTTCCCTATAAAATGTATAAGATATGATTTGGATTATATTTGGATTATTCACACTTGCTAGTTATTTGATTCAGAGTAGTTTAAAGAAGAGGGTGGAGGAGTATTCTAAAATTGCTATCCCGAATGGAATGACAGGAAAGGATGTGGCAGAGAAAATGCTTCGAGATCACGGTATCCATGATGTACGTGTTGAGTCGACGGGTGGTTTCTTGACGGATCATTATAATCCTGAAACGAAGGTTATCAATCTCAGTAAGGATATCTATTATGGCAATAATGTCTCGGCCGCTGCCGTTGCTGCTCATGAGACGGGCCATGCAGTTCAGCACGCTGAGGCTTATTCCTTCTTGAAACTGCGTTCTGCTTTGGTGCCTTCCGTAAGCTTTGCTTCCAGATGGGTGCAATGGGTTCTGTTGGTCGGTGTTTTTGTGGTGGAGTCTTTCCCGATGCTTTTGTTGATAGGTATCTGTCTCTTTGCATTGACCACCTTGTTCAGCCTTGTTACATTGCCGGTTGAGGTGAACGCTAGTGCTCGTGCATTGACTTGGTTGGAAAACTCGCATATCACGGCAGGAGAGACTCAAGTGAAGGCCAAGAAAGCCTTGTCTATGGCGGCATATACCTATGTTATGGCGGCATTGAGTTCTTTGGCGATGTTGTTTTATTATATAATGATTTTTACGAATAGAAGAAGCTGAAAAACGATTGAGGCAGCTCTTTAAAATAATAAATTTTGTATGGGTTTAATAGATAAAATGACACAGAAAGCGTCTGAAAGAGAGAACGCTATCCGTGAAAAAAGTGAAGATTACAATTCTTTGATTCGAGTATATATGCAGGCTGTAATGGCTGCCGATTTGAAAATCCTCGATTTGAGGATGTTGCCTGATTTGGTTCTCTTCAAGAGAAAGTTGAAGATTGCCACGCAAGGGGGACGTTTGGGTGTGGCCGAGAAGAATTACATCCGCAAATTCATGAAGGAGGTCTATGGTATGACCGACTTGTTCTTCGAGGAGATTGATGCCTCTGCTATACGTTTTTGCAAAAAGCAGAAGGATATCCAAGACTATCTCTATGCCTTCCAAGGTTTTTCTCAGGCTTTGTTCATGTCTGTCGGAACGGATATGCAATATAAACTTCGAATTCCAGCCCTATTTAAGGGCGTGTTGAAGTCTATGACGAAGAAGTCCATCAACAAGGTACTTACGCAGAATGTCTGGAAAAATGCGGAGGAGCGCGTGGCTTGTACGCAGGTTCGTGAATTGCAGAAAAAACTTCGTTTGTCTGAAGAGTGGATGTTCCAATATGTTTTCCCAGTCTTTATGATTGCTAAGGGCGTGAAAATGAAGAGCTTCAAAGAGTAGAAAATAATTGATTCGCAAGGATAAAGACAGGAGGGTGTGTCAAAATTCAATTTTGACACACCCTCCTATTTTTCCCCTATTGGGGTGCATCCGACCCCCGAAGGGGTAGGCATAACACAGGTATGGTGGAACCCATGCGGCGATGCGTATGGATTGCAACCGTCCTACGAGTGTCATTTTTGGGGATGTGCGGGATGCGCATTCCATTCCGTCTCCGTGATTTTCAGTTTCTCGCCTCCTTGACTGTTGGCCACGAAGGCTGGGGCGTAGAGGCTCTGTAGGGTGGCGATGCCGTTGGTGAATTCACCTGCATGGCTTACCCATAACGGATATTCAATGACGAAGGTTCCTTTCGGAAGATATTCGAAGAAGAAGTTGATGGAGGCATCTTTTGGAACTTGTAAATAAAAGATTCCCTTCACCCAATGGTACTCCGACAATTGCTGAGTAGGCTCCAAGCAGGCTGGCTTTTGGTCTTTTAGCGAGACAAATTCCATTTCCCGTTGGCTCTTGATGACGAGTCGGATCACTACTTTGTCGCCCACTTTCAGCTTCGTTTTCTCCGTGATAGGCTCTAATGTCTTCCGATTCTTTTCGTTCCGTTCCAAGTTCATCGTCTTCTTGATTTCGAGGTCGTTCTTGGAAGCTGAGACGTTCTCTATTTTTTCGGTGAATTGCCAATGGACGGCGCCCCAAGCGAGGCTCTCCCCATCTTTCTTTACGCGGATGTCGGCTAAGGCTGGAGTTATCTCCTGAGCCTCGTATTTATGGGTGAAGTAGCCTGTTCCGGATTCTGTCTGTTGAGGCTTGATCTCTTTCCCGCCCATGCTGATGGTTGCCTTGTTTTCTTTGCCCAACCAATTTGAACCAGTCGAGAGTAGGGCGTAGATGGAGTGGGCGGTGGCGGCTCCGTTTTCCCATGCTTGGGTTCGCTTTTGGTTCAGTAGCCAGATGCGCATATCGTCCAATTCCTTTTTCTTCGGATCGATTTCATGGAAGGCCTCCAATAGGAGGGCTTGGATGATTATCGGTGATTCGTTAAAGAAGTAGCCGGCCACGTTACTTTCCCAATACATTCCGAGGACTTCGTCTGTGGTTGAATGTTCCCGGAGCGAGTTGATGATTCGTTTCGCTGTGGATTTATCTCCGTTGCGATAGAGTATGGTGGCGATTAGGGCTTGCCCATAGAGGCCTCTATCTAACCAATCCTTGTTGATCAATTTCTTGTAGAAGTTGAAGGACTCCTTACACTCGTTGGTAACCTGGTATTCAGGGAACAACGTGTGGATGTAGAAGAGTTGGAGTTTCTCCGCGTCGAGGTGGCTCTCTTTGATCTTCTGTTTGAGAAGGTCCTTGTACTCTTTTTGCATCCTCTCGTCGAGGTATTGGAGTGATTGGTGGCATTGCGCAATCTCTCCTTTCGAAAGCAAATCTGGATAGAGTTGCTTAAGCCTGCCCAACAGTTCTATCACTCCTAGGGTGATGAATTTGCTTTCGTTCATGCCGTTGAACCAACTGTAAGCGCCGTTAGTTTTCCGAAGGTTGTTTAGCCGTTTGAATATATCTTTTTGTTTCTCTTTCTGCTTGTCGGCGTCGAACAAGAGGGTGAGCTCTTGTCTTTGCCTTTTCTCTCTCTCGGCATCGACTGCCCATGGCGACTCGGAGAGCAGAATGTTCTTCACCGTAGGATTCTTTTCCAATTCAGACGCTTGGAGTCCCTCATTGCCTTTCTCTTTCCAGGTCTGGATGGTTTGTGTGATGCGAGGATTCGAGTTGGCTATGCCTTGTGCCATGACGCAACCGTAGTAGGCATTGGCCAAGCAGAGGGCACATTCATTTTCAGGAATCGTTACGGAAGGCAATGCGGCTACGGCATACCAAGTCGGATTGGAACAGAATTCCAGCGTGAGGGCTTTGTCTTGCCTTGTTTCGGAGTGGTTCTGTTTCAATTGATCAAAGGAAAAGAGTTTTGTTTGGTTCCCTCTAACCGTCAATGGGAGCGATTGTGTAACCAGCACACGGTCGCTTAGGACAGGGAGAAGGTGACTTTCTCCATCCGTTTTGTTGCCGCTTTGGATGATGGTTCGTACCTCCATCAAGTCAAGGTCGGTTGGGATGTTGACTTCCCATTTGATGGTCTCTGTCTTCTCGGCTGATAGACGGAGGTTCACCGTTTTCTTCTCGATCAATTTTCCTGACGCAGGGTCTTTGATTTCCAAAATGGCTTGGCCGGACCGCTCTTTGTCGGAGAGGTTGCTCGCCTTGGCGGAGAAACAGCAACGGTCGCCTTGACGAACGAACCGAGGCATGTTCGGTGAGATGAAGAACTCCTTCCGACAGATGAATTCACGTTCCAAGTAACCGCCATGCAGGTCTTGGGTATGGGCAATGGCCATGAACTTCCAAGTCGTCAGTTGGTCTGGAACGGTAAACTCAAAAGTCACCTTGCCTTCCTTGTCCGTTTTTAGGTGCGGAAAGAAGAAGGCTGTCTCAGTGAAGTTTTCCCTGAGTTTTAGTTTGGAATCAGGAGAATCAGGAGAATCAGAAGGAGGTGGAGGAGGTGGTGGTATCACATCATCTACCACTATTTCACATTCCACATCACAATCACAAGAAGCGACCGCGTACGTTCTGCTTTTCCTATGGAGTCTATCTCCCTTATAGGGAATTTGAAGAAGTTCGTCGAATTCCCAATCTCGGTAGCCACTTGATTTTCGTTTCTCTTTTTCAGAATAATAATCGAGAGAGAGTCTATTCCAGTCGTATTGGGATGGCAATGACCACCAATAAGAAGCGCCTACCCATTCCCGCTTTGGCGGGAATAACCCGGACCAGGACATTTCGTATTTCTGAAGTAAATCAAGCGCTTTGTCGTAGGCAAAGGCGACGATTTCGGCTGGTCGCTCCTTTTCTTGGATGGAGATTCCCCATTTTTCGTGTTTGCCTGGTTCTGTCTTGTCTCGGAAAGAGTAGAACTCCATTTCAATCTTCCTTTCGTCTTTTTTCCTGCATTTGCTACTTGATTTGTATGCCGTATGGTCGTGTATGAGAAGGACTCTGATTCTCAAATTTTCCCCATTCTCTTGGGTGAACGGATAGTAGATGTCTTTAAATTCATTGTTGAGCAGGATCACCTTCTCCTCTTTGATTCCAAACTCATCTTCAATGAAATATTGGGCATATTGGTTGGTCAGGGAACTTCCAATGCGGATATGAAGTGTGTCGTTCCAATCCATCTCGTCGTGGAAATCGTCTATGACCATCAGTTCTTTGTATATGGCTGGTTTTGAATCGGTTTTCCGATAGAGAACGATGTCGTATTCCTCTTTCGCATACCTTCCCTTCTCGTCTTTTGCTGAAAGTTTGATTTTGTAGCGTCCTGAATTCCATTTTTTCGTGTCGAAATGGGTGTGGCTATTGCCGTATTCGTTTGTTTTTACCGTCTCTTTGGCTACGAATTTCCCCTCTTGGAAGATTTCTACCGTTACCTCTGTGCTGACATCAATGTAGGAAGCGGTTAGGGCTCTGACCGTCACGTCGTTTAGATGTTCCATCTCCATCTCTGCCATTGACTCTTCAAAAAACATAGAGAGGATTATCGGATCTGTGCTTATGTCGAAATAGAAGTATGCATCTTGCGTTTCTCCGTTGCAATCTGTGGCTGTGAAATGGACCCCGTAATGTACATTACATGTGTGCTTTCCCAACTTCATGCTCGGACTTTGTGGGGTGAATGGAAAATTGAAATTTCCATTATTGTCCGTATAGAGGGTGTCTGATTGTGACTGCTTGATAAAGTCGGAAGAGGAAGCACCAAAAATTTCTGAGCTGAGTTCGTAGGCGACTTTAGCATTGGCTACGGGAACGCCTGTTAAGTAGGTGAGGGTTCCGCTTAATTCTATTTGGTCTCCAAAAGTGTAGCCTTGAGATAACTCTTTTATGTCAAATTCAAAAGAGGGGCGTTTGTACTCTTCTAAATAGATAATTTTATGACTGCCTTCTGCATCGAGGGATACATAATTCCCTATGTTGTCAGGCAGAATGAAAGATCCTGATGCTGATCCGAATTCGTTGGTGGTCAGTTTTTGGCTTCCCAACTCTTTTATATCGGGGGATTCATCCGATCGGTGATTCAGAGTTACCTTTATCTTTTTGTTCGCTTTGACCTTCTTGTTTTCTGATACGATGCATTTGTAATGGACGGTTTGTCCTGGTCTATAGAGTTCTCTGTCCGTAATGAGTATTACGTTTGTGCTGGACTTTGTCTCGTCGTCGAAATCAACTATAGTTGCCGCCGATTTATAAATAGACTTATTGACCAATAGGTTGTCTTCACCGAGGGATAGACGGTAGGATTTGATGCCTCCTTTGGTTAAATCGCATTCTATGTATCCTTGTTCATTAGTGGTGAATTTTATTTGACCTTTGGTTTCTTCCTTTGAAATCGCCACCTCAACATCTTTCAATGGCTTCCCATTTTTTGCGTCGAAGGCGTAGATGCGGCATTTCTTGCCCATATCCAGTACGGCTGGATGAAGATTGGAGACTGTGAACTCCATTCCCGGATCTTTGCATGGCGCTGGATGAATTTTGTATTCTCCGAATTTTTTCGGAGCCGGCAATTCTATTAAGGTGTCAAGATATATGCCTAACTTGTTTTGTTTTAATTCGATAGATGTTTTACTGACCAACCGGTCGGATGCGTCAAAAATGGAAAATGAGACAGTCCCTTTCTTGTTTCTGTAGTCGATCTTGACTGGAATCTTTTCGCCCAATTGTACGATTTTAGGGGATTCATAGGAGAGTCTTGTCTCGTTGATTTTGTTGTAATGTTTTGTTAATTCCGAATGGGGGTAGTCCGGAAATTTTCGGAAGGCTTCTTCTAATAAGTGGTTGAGTTTCAGATTGGTGCTGTCCTCTTCTGCATCCTCATCATATTCTATGTTGCATATTTTGTCCAGGATGAGGTTTGAGGCTTCCACCTCCTTGTATTTGTCGTGCATTGCGTACAACTCGGAGATGCTATGTTCCTTCTTCATGAGTGCATAGAGGTAGGCGTCTGCCTCTTTGTCGTCGGCATGGAACTTTATTAACTGTTCTATGATGGTATCGGCGTGGATGTGAGGGGCTTGATCCCAATCCCAGAATAATCTCCTTTCCTCGATTATGGAGTAGGCGAGGAGGTCAAATAGCGTAGGGCGGTACTTCCGGCTGTCGTCGCCCCCTTGGACCAAGTAACGGAATCCTAATGCATCTATCTTAATCAGGGAGTCTGCAGGAGCCAGTGCCTCTCGGAAAAGTTTGTCGGTCGTGTCCTTAAACATTTTGTAACTCCATTCCTCAATGTCTTCAGTGTAATACTCGTAGTCGTATCCGTTGAATGAGGCATCGTATGATCTACTCAGCATCTCTTGGCCCATTGCGTATTTGGCAATGGAGCGGAGTGCTACGTTTTGGGTCTTTTCGCAAAAACGGGCAAGGTCGTTTAAGCATTCCACGCTTCCGTCAATTTGGTTGAGATAGCAGTAGGCGCGCAGTTCGTTCTCCTCGTCTTTGTCCCTGATGGCCGTGGCTCGGATGTCTTTTATCTTTGAAATGGCGGTCTTGGGTTTTTCGTTCATGATTTCGTCCACCTCTTTCCAAGCTTTATCGTAATTGTCTATGAAAGTAGGGGAGCAACCCATAAATAGCGTTCCTGTCAGAAGAAATAGGATGAATAGATTGATGTATTGTTTCATGATAATTCAAATCAAGTGTGTCTTGAAACAAATATAGGGAAAAAGTTGTTGTGTTGTGGTTCGGGAAAGGAAAAACATGGTGAAATTTGTTGTTGGTGTGTTTCCTGGCGCTAGGGCCGTGGGCAATTATACAAGAAAAATTAAATGAAATTTCCGTGGTGCCAGGGTATATGTAATTAAAGATTAGCGTCGCTTGTCTAAAAAGCCTCATGATAATATAGTAACTCATCGGGGCTCATATCAGGAAGTTCCCTGCCATATTTTTGTAAGGCATATTTTACAACGGTCTGAAAGACAATTCTATAAAACCTGTTTCGAGAGATTTGACGATTGCAAGCCTGCTCGATTACTTCTTTTTTGTTGGAGCGGTACTCTCTTCTTGTTTTAGGATTTTCAGCATTTGTTCTGCATAGCGTTCGCCTAAAATGCGGTAGCTTGCCGAGGAGAAGTGCACCCGGTCGCCTTTGTGGCCTAATCCTTTTGCTGAGATTACGTAGGAGTTGGGAATGGTGTTGGGCACAATGTCGATAATTTCGTTCATCTTACCACATACGCCACCTTCCTCGGTGCGAAGTACTTCGCCCACCAGCAGGGGCACGTCAGTCGCCTTCAGTCCCAAGTCGGAAATTAAGTTGTTGTATACCCCCTTTACGCGGCTGGGCCAGTTGCTTTGTCCTGTGTTTGTCTCGCCTTGGTGGAGGAGTATGCCTTTGATGACCCCCACTTTCTGGGCCTCTTTCCCCATCTCCACCAATCGTCCATAAGGGTTTCCACCGTAGGATTGGATGGAACTTTGCATATAGGCCTCGCCACGGTAATTTTTGTGGTTCTCTTTCTCGAAGAGTTGGATGTCGCAACCGCCAACAGCCACGACAACGACACCTACTTTGATGCTGTCGGGCAAATTTTTCACTAGTGTGCGACCGAAATAGTCTACAGGACCGAGTCGTTCCCCGATGCAGCAGGAGAGGGGAGGCACGGCGTCGTACCAGCAGCCTCTCTTTCGCTGGTCGCAGTTGTCGTAGGTGCAGAGCACTTGGAATCGGCTGTTGACGCTCTTGTCTTGCTCTTCAATGAGGCCGTGTCCTTCCATGTTGGATTGTCCGAAGCATAGGTATATGTGGAAATTCGGATTCGGTTCTGCATAAGTGGTTGCAGAGCTCATCAACGTCGCTAACGTGGCGAGAAAAAGGAGTTTTATCTGTTTCATTTTGGCTTGAATCTATTTTGTGTTCAGTCTTGTGTGTAGACGTGTTGTGCCGCTTCTTGTTAAAGGATCTTGGCTATATTCACAAAAATAGATGTTTTTCATTGATTCCAAAAAGAAAACGTTTAAAACGTGTTCGATTGCGATGGGTGACTTGCAAATAAAAAAATGAATTCAGTGGGCTTTGAAACTCTTTTCCTTGCACAACATTGCTTGTTGGCATCGGTTGTCTATGTCGCTGGAGACCGCGTTTATCAAGACTTTGGAAGAATGCTTGATTTGTGAAAATCTTATTTTGTGGTTCTGATAAAATGAATTATTATGTTGAAAAATGTGTAAAATTTATACTGAATAATATGTGTTTTGTTGAATTGTTGATAAGTTTTATTGTTGTTTGTTTTTAATCTTTGTAATGTTTATATAACTTTGATATGTCGATTTGAAAGAACAGCTTTTTTTGTAAGTCTGATTTGTTTTTGTGTACTGAATTGAAGAAAGCTTGTTTTTAGAATAGCCGATAATTAAGAAATATATAGATGAAATACAATCTTATTGATTTTGTTTCTTTGTTATCTTTTTTGTAACCTAAATATTGATTTTCGGTGAATGACTTTTCTGTAATCAGAATGAAGGTTCTTCTGATTATAGGTAATTGAACGAGAGAACCAACCATTAACCCTTAAGAAATAAAAAACAGTATGTTTGTAAATGAGTCTGCTATGCAAGGTAAGGTGAACACGCCTTCTTCGCAACAAAATCGTTCAGGGAATGTTTCCTATCCTTCCCGTACGATTATCCATCCCAAGTTGGAGCTGACCGAGCCCGGCGACAGTGACGAACAGGAAGCCGATGCCGCAGCCAGTGATGTGATGAGTGGTAAGGTATGCCGAAAAATCTCGGGTGGTGGTGCCGGTGGAGGCATGGCAGTCTCCTCGCAGATGGAGAGCCAACTGAATCATTTACAAGGTGGTGGACAGTCGATGCCCGCTGGCTTGCGGGGCATGATGGAGCGTGGTTTCGACCGTGATTTCTCTCAAGTGCGCCTACACACGGACAGCGAAGCGGCAGGCCTAAGCAGTAGCATCCACGCCAAGGCTTTCACGCATGGTAATGATATTTATTTCAATCGAGGACAGTTCTCTCCTGAAACGTCGGAAGGCCAAAGATTGGTGGCGCATGAGTTGGCGCATGTGGCACAAGGGGGAGGAAAGGTGGGAAGAGATGGAGAGGAGGTTGACGAAATTGACAATCTAAGGAATTATTTAAAAAATAATTTTGTTCATCGTGAGGATTGGTTAGAAAGTGGTTCTATTGAAAACTCAGGTGTCGATGTTTTATTTAATGCTGATGGAAATTACACAATTCATACTCTAAATCTTTTAGCTCCAAAGGGAGAAAAGCGTAAAGTTGTTGATTGTGATGTTTATATGTTGGAGGCTCTATCTTATTTGGAAAATGAGGTATATAATAAGAGTGCATCTGATGAAGATAAACGGAAGTTCAGGGAAAGTTTGTTAAAAATATTTCCTTCTTTTGAAAGTGATGCATTTCAATATAGATATGATTGGGATAAAGATAATAAAGGAAACAACAGAGTCACTAGAGTTACTGCTAAAATGCGTTCAATGGACAATACTCTTTATGATGTTGATATTCCAATATCCGTTTTTAATCCTAATTCTAAAATCAAATTGGGTACAGATGGTTTTAATAATCTAATAAATAGGCTTGACGATTTTGCTGATGGTTTGCAAACTAAACCAATATCGGGAACAAATCCGAATAGAATATATTATCCATTAAAATTTAAGGAACATTATGCACTATTGTTTAATTATAATAATAAATGGTATGTGTCTGATAATGATGAAGTAAAAGAAGTTGAAGTGAAAGATAAAAAGGGTAAACCTCAAAAAGAAGGTGAGCCTCAAAATATAGACGACGCAATTCTATATATTCTCAGCAACCATGGTTATGAATTTGAATATTATTTCTTTAATGGGAAAAAATATGATTTAACAACTAAGACTTGGAAGAAAAAAATAAAGGAAGATAAGCAGAGACGAAATGGCCAATAAAGGAAGGAAAACTGTACGCTTGAATATTCAACAGAAAAACATTTCAATTTTTCTGTGCATCTTTTTTATATGGTTGAGTGATTGTTGCATCATTGCAGATGAGTAGAAATCAAATGCTATATATAAGCACCATAATGTTATAATGTTGAATGTAAATTCAAATAAGGCATTGATGAGCAGAGTGGGAGACGGTTCTTGGTTGGATATGAGCGTCAGACATGTTTTTTATGAGTCATTCATGAGTTTTTTGCATAGCGTAAAATGTATTCGTTAATTATTGAATATGATTTCATATAATACAAAATATAAATCAGGCAATAATCCCGATTTCCAAAACCATCCGCAAAAACAGAATGGTTCTGGAAAATCCTTCCCCTCCCGTACTCTCATCCACCCTAAGTTGGAGCTAACCGAGCCTGGTGACAGTGACGAGCAGGAAGCCGATGTTGCAGCCAGTGAGGTGATGAGTGGCAAGGTGTGCCGAAAAATTTCGGGTGGTGGTGCTGGTGGAGGCATGGCTGTCTCCTCGCAGATGGAGAGCCAACTGAATCATTTACAAGGTGGTGGACAGACAATGCCTGCTGGCTTGCGGGGCATGATGGAGCGTGGTTTCGATCGTGATTTCTCCCAAGTGCGCCTGCACACGGACAGCGAGGCGGCAGGCCTAAGCAGTAGCATCCACGCCAAGGCTTTCACGCATGGTAATGATATATATTTCAATCGAGGGCAGTTTTCACCTGAGACTTCGGAAGGCCAAAGATTGGTGGCGCATGAGTTGGCGCATGTAGCACAAGGTGGAGGAAAGGTGGGAAGGAAACCAGGTAATAATTATAAATTGATCACGTTAGCTTTGATCGCGAGTCCTAAGGCTGGTGGTAAGGAATTCTATGGAGATAGTGGATTTGAATATAAGGATGAAAACGACAATAAAATCAATGATTTTAAGTGTATATTCCTTGATGAAGGAATGTCTGTTAGTGATATAGCTAAAAAATTGGTAAGTAGTGTAGGGAAAGATGAGTATGTTCAAAATCTTATAATATCCGGGCATGGAGAGTGGTTTGGTATTGCTTTGAGTACGTTAGAGGGAGCATATTCTGGTCCTTGCCTTTGGGCAAAAAATAATTCTTCCATGAAAGAGGTGTTGAAATGTGATGATAAAGATGCTAAAAAAGAAGGATTGTCTGTTGTTGATATAAGAAACCCGGAAGAAAGCAAGTCTTTTTTTAATGCGGTCGTTACCGTGATGAGTAAGATAAAAAAATTGAATCGTCCTATACCTCAATCTATTATATTGAATTCGTGTTCTACAAATTCACATGTTTATGATGAAAAGATGAAAGATGAGGATAAGAAAAGCAATTTCAGAGATGTGTTAGATCTTAAGCTACGAGAGAAAAAGGTATATGTAACTATTTATTCGGGTAATGCGCCAATGTTTGCTGGTAAAAGCAGAATTAAATTGCATTCAGATGGAACGTTGGAATTGCTTTATAATAGAGAAATTAAAGGTGAAAATGGAGTGGTGGATACCCAAGAAAATAAGCCTTCTTATTATACAATTGAGTCTAGCCATTTCACTGAACATGAGGGAACTAATATCTATAAAAGAGAAAATAATACGAATTCAGTAACCTCTATTTTTATTATTCGAGAAACTGCTAATGCTTTTCATTCTCTTTTGGATATAAAAGAGGCTTTAGATGCTATAGATGCTGGAGGTGATTATGAGAAGATTGAAGAGTTACGTGGCATGATGACAAAAAGAATGGAGTTGGACATTCTGCACCTAAAACAATGGGAAGAATTTGATTGGGTTAAAAAAATGGCAGAGCACTATGCATTGCTGAAAAACGAATGGTCGAATAACATGAATAAGGAAATAGTATGCAGGCCTTCTTTATTTGAGTTGATAAATGGCTTGTATTTCCAATTGATTTGGATGAAATTGTATCAATACTATGATAGTCATGCGGAAGTTAAAGAATTCTTGGATAATCAGCGGAATTTGCTAAGTATAATGGCCATAATTAATTTGTCCAAAACAAACAAATACACATGTACAACACATTAAAAGACATAAGAAAATATCTTGAAAACTGCTTCGATTCTGCAAAACAGAAAGAGAAGGGTTTAGGTAAAGTCATGGTCGCCCTTGCACCCATCGAAAAAGATGGTCAGAAGGAAGGAGAGGACATCGTCATCACCCTCCTCCGTGTTGAAGAGGAGACCTCACGCAAGCCACAGAATGTTTTTCAGTATGGCATTGACGCACAAGATGGGAAGCGGAAGGCGATGTCTAAAAGACGAAACCCCGACATCTGCCTCAACCTCTATATACTGATCTCTTCCCATGCGCAGATCTACGAGACGGCTATAGCGCAAATCTCCGATGTGGTCTATTGGATGAACAGTATCGATTATGAGCTGGGCAGCGATGAAATCAGTGGCAACCATTTGCGGGTGGAACTTCAGTCGCTCACCGCCGAGCAACACAATAGCATGTGGCAGACCTTGGGTGGCAAGGTGGTGCCTTCGGTGGTCTATAAGGTACGGATGGTGACCATCTCTTCTGAGACGAGCACGCAACCCGTCTATCCTGTGTCAAGTCTTTCTCTTACGGGAAATTCTGGTCCTTGGTCGAGACTCCTCGTCAAACTCCACGCTGGGGAGAAGTTGTCGGATGAAGAGAAGGACGACCTGCGTCGGGAGATGGTCGTGCGCTATGCCTACCCGAGGGTGGATGCGGAAATCGTCGATGAAGAGGACGATTCTGAGGAGTTAAAGCGACGGAAAGCCGTGTTGCGCCAGTGGATGCGCGAGGAGACTTGGCATGAGAGCGAAATAGATCGGACGGACCTCTCTGGAGAATATGTCATCCCTACGCGAATCCGTGACGTGAAACACCAACAAAGGGAGATCTTGATAGCGGCTTTGGCGGAGATCTATAAAAGGTCGCCGGAGACGCACACCCCGACGGAGACGAAAGCCCTCAACCGAGCCTTGGCAGATTCGGAAATCAAAGAAAGTATACAAAATAAATTAACTGATTAACTAATAGAAAATTAAACAGAATTTTATGGCAGATTACAAAACCCCGGGAGTCTATGTGGAGGAAATCTCCAAGTTCCCACCCTCAGTGGCCGGCGTTGCCACTGCTATTCCTGCGTTTATCGGATTTACAGGAAAGTTTCCTGAAGGTAAGCAGGGTAAACCAGTGAAAATAAGCAGTTTGTTGGATTATGAAAACAAATTTGAAAAAACCGATTCTGAAGGAAACGTAGTTGGAGCAGAATTGAAGTTAAATGAGGCAGGCAATTTGTCTGGCAATAAATTCGTCCTCTACGATAGTATGCGATTGTTCTTTGACAATGGGGGTAGCACTTGCTATGTGATTTCGGTAGGTGAATATGCTGATGCTGAAGATAGTGTAGGGTTGGAAACCTATACGACCCCTAAAAACGTATCGGTCTTCAATGAGTTGAAAAAGATTGATGAGGTTACTCTGATTCTTTTCCCTGATGCCGCTATGTTGTTGGATTCCTCAACGTTGGGTGCTCTCCAATCGCAGGCTTTGCAACATTGCCAAGAGATGGGCGACCGTTTCGCTATTCTTGATGCTCAATACAATGCTGAGCCAATAGACGAAGATGCTGGTTTGGACAATGACATGAAGGTGTTTAGAAAAAATGTGGGAAGTAAAGGCTTGAGTTATGGCGCTGTCTACTATCCTTACCTTCAAACCTCTTATACCAAAAAGATTAGCTTCAAGGAAATGGCTAATTTGAAGGAGATTAAGGAGTTCTTGTCTGGAAATGAATTGTATAATGACTACGTTAAAAAGTACGATTACTCGAAGGTAACAACTAATGTTGAAGTAGCATTAGACAAAGAAATTGCAAGGTGTGAAGAAGTAGGGAAATTTTCCGATGTGGATGGAAAACTTACTTATGCAGACAAGTTTGTTGTTACAAAGGAATCCGATTTTTCAAGTTCTGATAATGCTATAGTTGTTTATAGGGAGTTGGAGAAGATGAAAGAGGATGATCCTACAAAATTGTGGTCAGACGTCATTACTGAACTCACCTTAATATATGAGGGAAAGAAGGAGGCTCTTAATAAGGAAAAAGCAGGTTTGTCATATATTTCTGTAAATCCTACTACAGGCGTACTTTCTGTAAAGGAAGGAAAGAATGACGAGGTTGCTGAACTGATAAAACGTTTTGAGGCGGAAGTTGCTGCAGCAAGAAAGGTTAAGACTGAAGCAGAAGAGGAAAATAAACTTCTTGAAAAAGCTCTCATAGCCCAGATTCCTAATTATTCAAAACTCCTTGAGAAATACCAGAAAAAAGCTGCGATTATACCTCCAAGTGGAGCGATAGCAGGTATTTATGCGTATGTTGATAACAATAAGGGTGTATGGCAGGCTCCTGCAAATATTAGCGTATCTTCCGTCTCTGCTGTTTCGGAGGTTTTGTCTGATAATGACCAAATGAATTTGAATGTCGATGCCAATACGGGTAAGTCGGTCAATGCGATTCGCGATTTCTCAGATAAAGGTATCATCGTCTGGGGTGCCCGCACGCTCGATGGTAACAGCAACGAGTGGCGTTACGTGCCTGTTCGTCGTCTCTTCAACTATATCGAGGAGAGCGTACAGAAATCAACCAATTGGGCGGTCTTCCAACCGAACGATGCGAATACGTGGGTGAAGGTGCGTTGCCAAATCGAAAACTTCCTCTCCAACTTGTGGCGTGACGGTGCGTTGGCTGGTTCTACTCCAGACAAGGCCTTCTACGTGCGCGTGGGCTTGGACGAGACCATGACGGCTCAAGACATCTTGGAAGGCAAGATGATTGTCGAGATCGGTTTGGCTGCCGTTCGTCCTGCTGAGTTTATCATCTTGAAGTTCTCTCACAAGTTGCAAGAGGCTTAATGAGGTGTTCATCAATTATTAATACAATAACAGAATAATCAAATGGCAACAAATAATTATCCATTGACAGGCTTCCATTTCACAGTGAAATGGAGCGACGACGACGAAAATGTAAGTTTCTCCGAAGTTACGGGGTTGAGTGTCTCCACTACTCCTATCGAGTATCGTGAGGGGGCCAATAAGGAGTACACTACCTTCAAGATGCCAGGCTTGAAGAAGTTCAACAATGTGACGTTGAAGCGTGGTACGGTTGCGACCGACAATGGCTTCTTCGACTGGTTCAACTCTATCGCCAACAATACGGTGGAGCGCAGGGACATCACCATCTTCCTCTTGAACGAGGCGCATGAGCCTGCCGTGACATGGAGTTTGAAGAACGCTTTCCCAATCAAATACGATGCGGGCAGCTTGAACGCTTCCGACGGAAAGGTGGTCTTGGAGTCTGTGGAATTGGCTTACGAAAGTTTCACGGTCACAAGAGGTTAATGTTTTTGGGTGCGTCATCGTCTTCGGACGGTGGCCACCCTTTACATGGGTTGAATCAACAATTTTTTAGATGATGAAGCACAAAGCGGATAGTTATGTTCCTGCCTTCCATTTCGAGGTGACTTTTCTCAGTGTGGCCTTGGGCTCTTTGGAGAAAAAGCTCAATGGAGATGACAATATCGGGTTGGCCTTTGCGGAGGTCTCCGGCATCTCTGCTGAACTTCAGACGGAGGAGGTAGGCGAGGGGGGTAACAACTCGTTCAAGTACCGTTTGCCAAAGCCTGCCAAGTATAACAACTTGGTGCTGAAGCGGGCATTGTCCACAACTCCGTCGGTGTTGATCATGTGGGCGAATGAAGCCATCTACAATTTCAACTTCTATCCCTGCACTGCGGTGGTCGCTCTCCTGAACGAGGACCATATCCCGGTGAAGGTGTGGGCATTCAACAATGCCTATCCAGTGAAATTGGAGGTGAGCCAATTGGCTGCCAACAAAAGCGAGTTGGTGATTGAGACACTCGAATTAGCGTATAACTATTCAAAGAGGATATTATGACCATCAAAATACGGGAATTGACCATCAAGGCGAACATCGTGGAGAGAAACGCAAAGCGGGAAGAGAATACGACTCCGAACAGTCGTGTGGAGGAACGGAAATACGTCAGTCCATTGGTACGTGATTTCTTTGACAAGGACTTAAGGAAAAGGAGGGAGAGATGAGTATTTTAGGTTTTGGTAGCAACAAAAAGGAGTTCATGACTTTCAACGTCTTTGATTTCAAAGATGGAATACCGGAAATCAGGACGAAAGAGGTATATCAGGTCATGATCAATCCGGAAGAATTCTCGAAGAGTATGACGGCCAATTTCACCCAAGAGAAGGCCATGACGAATAGTATCTCGGCGGGAAGGTTCGCCAACATGCAACCTATCGATTATAATTTCACGTTGATGATTGATGGAACAGGTGTCATTCCTACTCAAAAGGGTACGAAGAGCGTGCAGGAACAGTTGACGCAACTGACGAAAATCTTCTTCAAGGTGGTAGAAGGAAATGTGGGGTATGAGCCCAATTTTGTCGCCATCACCTATTGCTCGGAGGTTTTCTATGTCGTAAATACCTCGTTTAAGATAGATTATAAGTTGTTCAAGCAGGATGGTTCTCCGTTGCGCGCGAAGGTTACGTGCAGCTTCAAATCTATATGTATGAAGCCCCAAGAGGATAAGAAGATAGAGAAACCCGAAGAGAGTGAGCTTGTCGTAGAAAAGAACTCTGCGCTTGATGACTTCGCAGATGCTGTTTCGGAAGCCTACGATAAGGCATTGGATTCGTTGTTCAAATTGTCGGTTTGAAAGGTTTATGGCTGATACGAAGAGTGACATTAAATATGTGGACTTGAACGGGAATGTCTGTTGCATAGTCAAGGTGGATGGGAATCCTGTCCTCTATAACCAATATATTCTCTCTGTCGATGCGCAGAGTGGATTCAATACGATTTCCGATCTTAAAATAGTTCTTGATAATATCATTGACGAGGAGAAAGAACTCTATATCTCCGATATGGATATTTACAAGTTGGGGTCAGAAATAGAGGTGTTGGTAGGCTATAATGAAGCCAAGGTGTCTGTCTTTAAGGGTTCCATCATAAAAAAATCAGTCTCTTCCGTGTGTTCGAAATTGACCATTGAGGCAAAACATGCGGCTGATAAGATGACGGTGGAAAATAAATGTCGTGGTTTTGAAGACCAAACCATTCAGGATACGATTGAGGCAATCTGTGGTGAATATGGAATCTCTGTGAAGGTGGAGAAGCCCGGCAACAAGTCGGAGAAACGTATGCAAAACGATTACAGTGATTGGGACTTTATCAATCTCATCGCAGAATCCGAAGGAATGGTGGTCTATACCACTCCAGAAGGAATCGTTGTCAAGTCCATCCTTGAAGACTTGACGCAACAAGAACATGTCTTGGATGCCATCAAAGGGTATAATATCAGCACTGTCGAGTTGGAGATTGATTCCAGATGTTCGCACAAGGAGTACAAGGGGAAAGTGTTTGATTCTTCCACGCAGGAAGCTATTGAATCATCGTCGTCCGTTTCGAATCTAAGCCAAAGCGAGGAGAACAAAGAGGCGGAGAGCGTGAATGTCGTTTCAACGGGTAGTGAGGAGAGTGAGCAGGAGATGGATGCCAAGCAGAACACGATGTCTGCACGCAACGACCTTGCTTTCTTGCTGGGAAAGTTGGGACTTGTCGGTTATGCTCCGTTATTGCCTGGCGATATGGTCCGCTTGCATAAAGTGGGCAAGGGCTTCAATGGTAAGGTCTTGGTTTCTTCTGTCTTGCATTCGATTGGTCCTGGTAGTTGGGATACAAATTTGGAAGTTGGTTTCGATGACACTCGTTATGTGGAGCGTTTCAACGATATAGCCCCGAAACCCGCCATGGGTATGCTCCCTTCGGTGAATGGCCTTCAAATTGCGAAAGTGGAAGCTTTGGCAGGGGACCCCAAGGGAGAAGATCGAATCTATGTCAGGCTCTTGAATTCCAATGATATGAAATTGTGGTGTCGGGTGGCGACTCTCGATGCGGGAAATAAGCGAGGCAGTTTCTTTATGCCTGAGAAAGACGACGAGGTGATTGTGGGGTTCATTGATGGTAACCCGAACAGTGCGGTCATCCTCGGAATGCTTCACAGCAGCAAAGCCCCTGTGCCTTTGGAAATTACGGATGACAACCACGTGAAAGGCTTTTTTAGTCGTGAGAACATTCAACTGCTCTTCGATGATGAGAAGAAGGCTTTGTCGGTCGAAACGCCTGGAGGCAACAAGTTGCTGATCAGCGATGACGAGAAGGGTATTTCGTTGGAAGACCAAAACGGGAATACCATCGTGATGAATGATCAAGGCATCACGGTCGAAAGCAAGAAGGCCTTGACGCTCAAGGCGGCGCAGGATGTCAGCATAGAGGGAAACAATGTGAACATTAAAGCCAATGCGCAGTTGGTGGCCAAAGGATCCGCCTCGGCAGAAGTCTCTTCGGGTGGTAATACGGTCATCAAAGGAGGATTGGTGCAGATCAATTAAATGGTAAAATAGAATAAGATAGACTATGGCAGCAGCAGTACGAGTAGGGGATGTGACCAACCACGGAGGTGTGGTGGTGGGTCCGGGTGTGCCGACGGTGATGATTGGCGGAATGCCGGCAGCGGTGATGGGAGACGTTCATGCGTGTCCGCTTCCTCCGCCATCCCATGTGCCATCCACGCCGTTTGTTTCCGGTAGCGCGACCGTATTGATAGGTGGCAAGCCGGCACTTCGGACGACCGACACGTGTGGATGTGGTGCCATGGGGGCAGTAGGATGTCCAACGGTGATAATAGGAGGGTAAGATATGGCAGAGGATTTCATTGGAAAAGGCTGGAGTTTCCCGCCTCATTTCAATAAGTATGACAGGAGTGTGGATATGGTTTCTGGTCAGGAGGAGATTGAGCAGAGCCTGAAGATTTTATTCTCGACGAATGTGCGGGAACGGCTCTTCCATCCCGATTTTGGCTGTGATTTACGGAAGTTCCAGTTCGCACCCAACAATCGGGTGACGTTGCTCCATATCCAGCAGTTGGTGGAGAACACCGTTCGCCAGTATGAGCCCCGCATCATCCTGAACAGTGTGGACATCAACATCGATGAGATTATGGATGGAAAGTTGCTCATCAACCTGAGCTACACCATCCGCACAACTAACACGCAGTACAACATGGTTTATCCGTATTATTTTGAGTGATATATGGGCATTCTTTCTCTGAATCAGACAATAAATAATGGCACGTCCCAGAATGAACGTTTGCCACAAGCTCTTTGTGAAGATTATCTGAAGTTGGATCCTCGTACGTGGGAAGATTTGTTGCAACAATCAGCTCTCTTCGCAAAAAATCTCACATTTTACAATCTTAATAGTGAACAAGATGGGGATTGGAAGTCTTTCTTTTCTGATATATATGATTATGAGAATGATAAATTAAAGAAGGATTGGCTTGTAAGGCAAATGAAGGACTCAAAACTCCCTCCTCATATTGCTCTTTTGTTATCTTTTTTTAGGTTGTTTCGGATACAACAAGATAATCTCAATACAATAACAGAGCGACATCTTCTATTTTATTATCAAGATGTTTTGGGTTTTTCCTTGAAAAAAGGATATGTAGGTAATTCAATAGTGTTTTTGGAGATTAAGAATAATCAAAACGAAGTTTTCCTCCCTAAGGGTACTGTTTTTAATGCAGGAAAGGATAAGTACGGGAAGCCGATATCTTATGTTTCAAAGGATGATTCTGTTATAAATCGTGCGAAAGTTAATTCGTTAGCTTTTTTTAGTGCCGATGGCGGATGTGAGCCTTTAACTAACTTAAAAGAGCCAATGTCGTTGGAGTTTGAAAATTTTGGATTTGCGATAGCATCAAAGTCTTTTGAAATCATCGAAGGCTTTTCTATAAATAATGTTGATGCTATAGATTTCAATAATTTCAACATTTCATTTACAGGGAAAGATGGTTGGATTACTTCTAGTGTTGATAAAGATGGAGGAATAGCGATCGAGGAAGGTCGTATAGTGGCGTATAATAAAAAAATTCATGGATATGCATTTGATACACAATATCCAATCATTATGTTTTCCGCAAAGAAAATTGAATATGTTAGAGATTGTAAGATAGATATAAGCAACATAATGATAACCGTTAAAAATAGCAAAGATGTGTTGATCAGAAACTCATTTGGCGTATTCCCTAATGAAGTAGGAGTTATGGTCTATGGCCCATTATGTGAAAAAGGTAGTACTTTTTGTATAGAAAGTACCCAAGGCGAAATAACGGATGTTGATCCTTTGGTTTTGTCGGGTGAGAAGAAAAAATGTGAAAAAAATTATGAATGTTCATTGGATTCAGATGCTTATAATCAGATTCAGTATGGTGTAAAGTTGGCAAAATATCTTATTGATTATCAAAAAGGGAAGGAAAATGACAATCCGTTACCTAATCCTATACATCCCATAGTGCTAACTGACCCTATCAGAGTTACTTATAAGAAATCCCTTTCGGATTTGGATACTCAAATATACCCATTTACACCATTTGGATTGTGTGGATATAAGGAGGTGAGTTTCCCTCAGATACGAAAAAATGAAAAAGATACAGAAGCCGAGGTTCAAGACAGCTTTCTCATAGGAATGTCTGATGTATCATTTGCTACCAGTGTTTCTATATATTTCCATATTAATCCATTTAAGAATGATACTAATGTCTCTTCAACACCGAAGTGGTTTTTTTTGAAAGAGAATGAGTGGGTGGGCATTAAATCTCTTTTAAAGGATAGTACTGACGGATTAAAAAAGAGTGGGGTCGTACGTTTGAAAATTTCGGAGGATATGCTGTCTCCCCACATGTCTATGCCGCAAAATCCTCTATGGATAAAGGTGAGTTATGAGGCTAAAACTTTCGATTTTTCTGCAATTGAAGATGTTCGAACGCAGGCAGTCGAAGTTGCTTATGATGAAAACTCAATTGGAGAGATTGTTTCAGGGGAAATCCTCCCAGCTAATTCAATTACAAAATTGATGGATAATTACAGTGAAATAAAGAAGATTGAGCAACCTTATGATGGGGAAATTGGTTACCCTGATGAGTCTATGCTGAAATTTAAATGTCGTGTCAGTGAAAAATTACGACATAAAGGGAAAGCTTGGACTTGTTGGGATTATGAACGTCTTGTTCTAGAAAATTTTCCGACGATAGCGACAGTTAAGTGTTTGGCAAATATGGATGAAGAAGGCAATGTCAAAGCCGGTCATGTGTTACTTTTGGTTATACCCGATTTTCAAAAGGTTCATCAACAAAATTTTCTTAGACCTGAAGTTGGTGAGAATATTAGATTGGATATACGGAAATATATAGAAGAAACGGTGGCATCTCCTTTTGTGTCTGTTCATGTTTGCTCTCCTAAATATATAGGATTAAATGTATCGACATGTATCGCGTTGAAAAGGGATTTAGATGATTGGTCATATTATCAATCCATTATAAATGAAGCGTTGGAGAAATTCATTGCTCCATGGTCTGATAATTCGTCAAACGCGGTGTTTTCTAAAGTGAAAAGTGAATCAGACATCCTTTCTTTTCTTGAAGGTTTAGATTGTGTCGATTTCGTGAAATCAATAGCCATAGAAGAAGAGCCATCGTCGTATAATTCAGAACTTGTTATATACACATCAGGTTCGCATACAATAAATAAGTTGGAAAATGAAGACTGATAATACAAAGCAAAATTCTGAGATATCTCCGTTGGACTATGACCAAATGAGAGAATTGGGATTGTCGTATATACGTGAATATGCGTCAAAGAATTGGTCTGACTATAATTTACATGATCCAGGGGTAACTTTTTTGGAGGCAATGTGTTTTTCGTTGGCGGATCTTGGTTATCGTACCAATTTTGCGATAAAAGATTTGTTGACAAAAGAAGGAGAACATAGTCCTACTCTTGATGGATCTTTATATCAAGCAAAAGACATTCTTTCGTATAATCCTATTTCAGTTGATGAATATAAAAAATCCATTCTTGAAATTGAGTATGAATCTGAATCCCCTAAGGAAGATTGCTCTGTCGTTAGGAATGTGTGGATTGAAAAAATAGGAGATTTCCTTATTGACAATCATGCGTATGATGCGAACCGAGAATTGCCTGAGTCAATTTCACCTCAAGGTTTTTATAAGGTTATATTACAATGTCCTCCTGATGTTGATAAAAAATCCATTGAATCGAAAGTCTCTAATTTTTTGAATGAACATCGAAATCTTTGTGAAGTGTTCAAGACATATGAATTTTTAAGGCCTGCAGATATAGCTATTTGTCTGGAAATGGAATTAGAAGATTATGTGGTGGAAGATAAAGATGTCAAGGAGATTGTTGGAAATCTGTATAAAGAAATTAATGCGTATGTCTCTCCGACATTGCATCGTTATACGGCAGATGAGCTGATGTCAAAGGGAAAGAGTTTAGAAGATATCTATCAAGGAATTGTTCCTGAATCTGGTCGTTTTGTCGATATGGAAGAAATGAAAAAATTTGATTCCCCGAAAATGTTATATATCTCTGATGTAATTGCTGTTATTAAAAAAATTGAAGGAATAAGAGATGTGAAACATTTTCATTTCATTGATTGTTGCGAACGTGAAGGGGTGATTGACGCGTTGTCGGATTATAGAGTTCGTATAACAGAAAATACTAAAGATTCAAAAAATGAGGAGCCTGGTTTCTATTTTAATTTACTTCCATTCAATGATGACAGAAATAGAATTTTTATACATCAGAATGGACTCTCTATAAATTTACCATCGTCATTCGGGATAGTTGCAACTACTCAATATTCGGAAGAAGATTCTTGTGGCGAAACAGGAAGTTCTATTGAAAGTAAAAATAGGCATGTGGATCATTATTTCTCTTTCCAAAACATTCTCCCTCAATGTTATAATTTGAAGAGAAAAACTTTGCCTTACTTAAATTTAAAGTCCAAAGGTCAAGCATTGCAGTTGAAAGCCTATCTTGCTTTTTTTGACCAAATCCTATCAGACTATTTAGTCCGATTGGGCTCGTTGGATAAGTTGTTTTCAATAGATGAAAATAAGAATAGTGATAAAGGTATATTGTTTGACACATCATGGCTTTATGGAAAACTTTCTGATGATGAGATTGATTCTATTTCTTCTGTTTTGAGGAACAATGAAGATTTTAAAACAGAGTTTAATTCACAAAATAATCGTCTTAGATTGAAAATAATTAATCATCTGTTGTCTCGCTTCAATGAGAGATTCCCTGATTATGCACTATTAAAAGATGAGGTTTTCCAAAAGAATGACTGTATACGTTTTAATTGGATTGAAGATTTTGAAGATAAAAAGCGCTTGTTGGGAAAATATCCTGAGTTGAGTGCTAATAGAACTCAAGCGATTAATTTGGGAAAGAAACAATGGAGCGCTTGTAGTGGTGTGGAAAGCATGATATTGGCTAAACTTGGTATTAATTCTCCTAATGTGGTGTTGGCTAAAC
>JAFZKQ010000058.1 GCA_017553575.1 Paludibacteraceae bacterium | reverse complement strand
TTCACTCTGCAACAATCTTTTGTATCTCCTCCACGAGTCCGGAACGGACGGCATATCATAGGCATGGGTGTAAACCCGTGTGAGGATGGTCGCACCTTAATGAAAGTCCCCACCGTCATTCATCAAAACGTTCCTCACAATGGTGGTGTGAACGCAGTTAAAAGGAGCGGTAATGATACGGCTAAATCTAATGGTGAGGTTATTTGGAGTAATAAGAATGAAAGTCAGAACGAAATGAACAGCCGAGGCCGTAAGTCTAGAAAATAATTTAAATAAATAAAAACATGAGAGATAAAATTTTAGGAGATATAGAGTTCGATGATTGCGTATGGTGGCGTAGTATGCAAAAATCATTGTTTGGAAGTGATGAAGATGTTGAACTCCTTATACAAGACGAAAATAATGAAGGAATAGTTGATGTACAACGAGAGGCATTCTTGACGTATGAGAAGAATGAAGATCGTTATATAAAAGATGTTCCTCGATATATTATTGATTATTATAAGTGGTATTTTGAAGTAATTGAAAAGCGAGTGAAATTAGATGAAGAAACTCAAAAGGGAACTATTTCTGAGAGCTCTTTATCTAAAGTAATAACCATATATTATGTTTTTATCTGTCGAGATGGTAGTTTTGGTTGGATAATAGGAAGTTGTTGGGACGAAGAATCATTTGCTGTCCTCCTTTCTGAGCCAGAGCCACGAGTTTTGCATACACGTAATGAACTTCGTTACTTGCACAAACTTAATGACCCCGTTTTAGGCCTTTTAGTCCATGACGGAGAAAAGGCTTGGAAGGGTTTGGAACAGAACAGTTTCTTTGATGCACCTGAAAATTTGGAGATAGAGTTGGAGGGTAGTGCGGAAGAGGGTATAACACCAGCACAGCAGAAGGCCTATTCAGATTATCTGCAGAAAAAAGAGTCTTATTTTGCCGACATGAACAAGAAGTTGTTGACCGCCTATGTGAGGGATGAAAAACTTGCAGATACTATGTTGAAATCCGAGCATAAGGTTGTGGTTGCAACAGCATTGCCAAAGGTGCTCTTCATCGATCGAAAGGGTAATTATGGCTGGATATGTTACACCTCATGGGATAAAAGTTATCTTGCCTTGCATCTGTCCGCAGAGATTCATAGTTGGATGACTCCTCGTGAGTTAAGGGAATATTCTTCTGCAGAGAAAATATACGACAAGGTTTTTGGTACAATGTTTAGAGAATTTTCAACATGGAGAAAACTTGATGTGTTTCGAATGGATGGAGATCTTCAAACGTCACCAGTGTCTGTCTCCACATACGAAAATGACATTACAGACGAGCAACGAGCCATCTACCAAGATTACATGTCGAATCTTTCCAATTATATAGAAAAACTGAAAACGGAGTTGCTCGACTATTATTTGCATTATTATGATTCATTCGAGGATTATGTTGAAATACCAGAGACAATGGACAAAGATCACATCACACGTGACAAGGTGATAAGAATATTGTCTTTCGACCATTTGCTTATTCATGTAAAGGGCAGATTGGCATGGAACTGTGAGTCGCCGACAGAGGAGAATGGAATGGCCATAGAATGGGTCGACGGAAATGTAAATGTGATTATCCCAATGTCTTCTTTCATGTATTCTTAATCTTCACTCTGCAACAATCTTTTGTATCTCCTCCACGAGTCCGGAACGGACGGCATATCATAGGCATGGGCTAAGCCCTGTATAATGGGCATTGGGTGATGATTAAAATCCTCGAAGAGGCGACACATCCACTATACTATCGACATTTTGTTTCACCCCTTCCGGGGTTCCAATACCGTCTGGCACATTTTCCACAGGCTGAAATGCCCTATTTATCATAAAGAAAGCGGTTGTAGGAGAACCCACAACCGCTTTAATTTTCAATCCAGACTCATGGCTCCATAGAGCCAATCGCCAGTTTTTATTTTGCTACGACAAGTTTCTTCACTATCACGCCATTTTCCGTAACGACACGAACCATGTAGTTACCGTCTTGCAAATCAGCAATGGAGATCACTCTTTCGCTGCTCTTCTTTACCACAGCACCTGTAGTAGAGATAATTTCAACACTGATTGGGGAAACACCCGAAATCTCAACAAATGAAGATGCAGGATTTGGTCTAACGATGATTGATGCATTAACAGCCTCATCAAGACCTACCTCGCCAACTTTCTCGAACTTAATCCAATCCACGTCAATCCAACTACCCGTGTTCTTGATGGTCATTGTCTGCAAGCCTGCCTTAAGAGTTACATTATCCAAATTCACCTCTTCAAAGACACCCCAGCTACCCAATTTCTTCACGCTCACATCTATTTTAGCATCTGATTCGTCGAATTCCACCGACAATGAGCCAGAATCGTTACCTTCACCCAAACGCATTGTCACTTTGTACTCACCAGCCTTCTGTACATCAACCGTATAAGCCATCCACTCATCACCTTGGAATGAACCGACAGCCACACCGCCGTCAATCTCCTTGAGGTCTACATCATCCTTACGATAGTAGTTCGTGAAATCATCACATTTGTTGCCTTCTGATTGGTCGTAGTAAGCCATGCCAGACGCACCCTCGTCATAATTCTCAGCCTCTATCTTTCCTGGGATGACAGCCGCTTTACCTTGGTAAGGTTTGTTAGGTTCAACCACATTGATAGATGAGGTAGCATTCAACTCATTATTTGCGTTAGTGACAACGACAACCTTGACAGAGAAATTGCCAGCCTCTTCTGGTGTCCAAGTGAAAGTCTCACCTTCTCCAATCTTAGTGTTACCCAAATAATAAGTTACACTCTTAATGCCACTTTCGTCATTGTTGAGGTTGACGGAGAAATCCACACTCTTGCCAAGGACAATCGTAGACTTGCTTGCCGTAACACTTGCAGATGGACCTTGCGCACCCTTACCACAGAATTTTGCAGTTGCATTCTTGGCAGCATCACTCTTCATATAGTCACGCAACCATTTTATACCACTACGCTCGGCACCAGTATTAGTATATAATCCAGTGTTGGACCTCCATGTCTTACCATTAATGTATCCCCAGATAGTAATACCAGAGACGAAATCAGCTTCCCACATTGGTTTAAATGTGTTTTTCATAATCGTTTCGAAGGTGTTATCGTCTCCTTGTGAGATATCGTACTCGGTGATGTAGCACTGCAACTCTTTACCACCCTTTTGCGTGATACTGTTGTGGATTTCTTTCAGCGTATTACCGAAGTTATTGATTTGATAGCTCTTATAGTAATCATCCAAGTCGTGACTTTGGTGTCCGTAAGCATCAATTGGCGCACCTTGTTTTACCAATGACGAAACAAGGTCAACGAACTCATTTTTCTGCCATGTGAAGGTGTTGAAGTCATTATAGATCAACACGGCATTCGGGAATCTCTCGCGAGCCATACGGAATGCCTCTGCAATCCATTTGTAATCGTAAGGGTTACTACTGTTACCCAAAGCCTGGCTCAAAGCATTCTTTAAGTCCATGGCACCATCATCACCTTCAGCATGCCCCTTTATGGCCTCATTGACAACATCGATTATTGCCAAATCAGGGTATTTGATGGCAACGGCATCCATCCAATATCCGACCTGTTCCTTCAACTCACTTCCTTTCACGCCTTTCAAACAAGAGGGGAATTGACTGGTCCAAACGAGACAGTGGAATTTAAACAACACGTTATTCTCTTTGCACCATTTGTAATGAGCATCGCTGGATCTCCAATTCCATTTCTGAACACCCTCTTGAGCGCTGTTCACCTTACAATTAACAATAGACCCCCATTTGGATTCGTTCTCGCAGGTAAGCTGATCCCACAAATCTTCATACTTCAGACCACCAGTATTAGGCTGTATCTGACCATTTGTGGTGATGTTACCTAAAAACTTACACGTGTTCTGGTTTAATTGAGCGTCTGCAATACCTATACTCATAAGCGCAGCCGCAATTAAAGATGTAATTCTTCTATTCATATTATTGTGTGTTTGGTATTATTAAGATGCAAGTATATAAGTTTTTTTTTAATTTCCATTTATAATGAGGTCAAATTTTGAAAATATTTGCGCAAATTTCATTTTTAACATTTTTCGCAGAGACAATAGATTTATTTATCCTTGATTTCGCAACATATATATTACCCCGACCCTAGATTTTCACCCATGGCTACTCTGTGCCGTCCCTCCGGGACTCGTTCGTACCGTATAACGCAAAGAGGGTGTCAGAATTGAATTTTGATACACCCCTACAATATAAATGCATGATTTCTACCCTCTTTTCTCCTTATCCGCCACAGATGCAAAGACCTTGGCCAGGACAGCTCCGCTCAAATTGTGCCATACGCTAAAGATGGCTCCTGGAATCGTCGCCAACGGATAAGCGGCAAAATGGATGGAGGCAAGGCTGCTCGCCAAACCCGAATTTTGCATTCCCACCTCAACCGCAATGGCTGTACACTTAGGATGGGGCAATCGAAGTATTTTGCCGATCGTATACCCCAAAAGCAAACCCAACAAGTTATGCAAAACCACAATTAGAATCACCAAGGAACCGCAATGGGTCAATTTTTCGCTGTTCTTTCCAATGACAATCACCACGATCAACGTAATGACCAAGGAGGAAAAGGCCGGCAAATAGGCCGTCGCATGCTGCGTAAAGACCGGGAAATAACGGCGAACCAACAAACCCGCCAAAATAGGGACTATCACCACCTGCAAAATACTGAGCAACATGGCAATAGCATCCACCTCGACACTCTGTCCTGCCAACAAGGAGGCTATCATCGGAGTCAAAACCGGAGCCAACAAAGTGGAACATCCCGTCATCCCCACCGAAAGAGCCGTATCGCCCTTTGCCAAATAGGTGATGACGTTGCTGGCCGTCCCGCCCGGACAACAGCCCACCAAAATCACGCCCACCGCCAACTCGACAGGCAAAGAGAAGAATTGGACCAACAGCCAAGCGATGCCGGGCATCAACGTATATTGGGCAAGACAACCCAACAGAATCTCTTTGGGATGGGAGAAAACCACCTTGAAATCGTCCGCGCTCAGTGTCAGTCCCATGCCGAACATCACTACGCCCAAAAGCGGATTGATCCACATCGTGCTGATTGTACTCGTCACCTCCGGAAACAAGTAGGAAGCGAGGGCACCCGCCAAAACCAAGAGTCCCATCCATCGGGAAATAAAACCACAAATCTTTTCCATAAATCAACCACTATTGAAAAATCCATTTTTTGACAATGCAAAGATACGCATTCTGCGAACGATTAGCCACAAAGAGGAAAATTACGAGACAAAAAACAGAAAATGTGTTATATAACATATAGATAGATGTGGCGTATTAAGGAAATGATACCTAAATTTGCAATCGTTTTTGGAATTACAAAAAACAAACATCTGCGAGATGGAGGTTGTACGACCCGTCCTACGCGGCTTGAGTGGTGACGTAACGATGATTTGCAGAGTGCGGTTGCAGAACGACCGCCGTGATGAAAATAGACTTGATGATGACTAATTTTGGACGAATCACTCCCCATTTTGCACACAATCCAATGACGATCGTTCCTGAGACGATTGCCGAACTATAAAACGCAACACTACGATAGCACTCATGCTTATCGGTTGCCCAGAACTTAACATACAATATCTCAAAGGAATAATTCGTTATTCCCGAGGGAATTTGCGCTATCATCGATAGCACACAGAAAAAAGGAGGTTAGAATGAAACGCAGCATCAACGTGGTATTCATATCCATTTTGACAATGTTGTCATCCATAGCAACTGCACAAGAGACAAAAGAGGATGGAAGCAACAAACCGATGATGGCATCAGCCATTTCCATCGAAGAGCAAAAACTCGTCATCGACTCCCTCTTGAGCGAAGAATTCGACGAAGAATTAGAAAACCCTTCCGATTCCCTATACGGAAATCTTTGGGATAACGCGACGCTCAATCCTTACCAAGTGAGCATCGACTCCATCAGGGACACGTTCGTCATCAGACACCTCGACGAATATGTCCACCCAATCGAAAACGTAGTCACTTCCGAATATGGTCCACGCTGGGGACACTTCCACGCTGGCATCGACATCCGACTCCACACAGGCGACTCCATCAAATGTGCGTTCAGCGGTAAAGTCCGCATCGCCCGCGCCAACAAGGCTTACAGAAGAAAGGGCTACGGATACTTTGTCGTCGTAAGACATGACAACGGCTTGGAAACCCTCTACGGACACATGTCCAAGGTGCTTGTCAAGCCTGACCAAAAAGTTAAAGCGGGCGACATCCTCGGTTTGGGAGGAAGCACGGGAAGATCAACCGGTCCTCACCTCCACTTCGAGACCCGTTTCAAGGGCAACCCAATCAACCCTCGCCAATTTGTCGATTTTGACAACAACGTAATCCTCTGCGACGAATACTACGTCACCAAAGAGGAGTCGTTCAAGGAGTTGAGGGAATACAAGCGCCACCCAGGACGTTACTACACCATCCGCAAAGGCGACAGCTTGAGCAGAATCGCAAAACGACACCACACAACGGTTAACCGTATTTGCAAACTGAATAGGATAAAGGCAACTGCAAAACTTCGCCCAGGCAAACGAATTCGGGTATCCTAAATTTAATCGATAAAAAAAGCAAATACGGCTTGCTAATTCCAAATACAAACCGTATCTTTGCATCGCTTTTGAAAAACAAGGCAAATGAGGGAGAGCTAGTAGCTCAGCAGGTAGAGCACATCCCTTTTAAGGATGGGGTCTTGGGTTCGAGCCCCAACTGGCTCACCAAAGCGGTCAAGAGTTTCTTGGCCGCTTTTTTCATGGTGATAGGAACTGTCGGCAGGTAGCAGAGACGAGGGAAAAAGCAGGAAGCCTTCGTATCGACTTTCAAAGGCACTTGACCCCAAAATCACCTCTATAACACTGATTGAAAAGAATTTTCAACCTTATATGAAAAATTAAATGAAAATTCCGAGCCTCAACACCTCCATAAATTCCCCCACCCTTTGCATTATTCAACACAATAGCCTACCTTTGAGGCCAAATCATAAAAAACACACAAAGAGATGAAACAACTAAAATTGTATTTTACCATGCTATTGGTGGCCTTGATGACCCAAACCATCAACCAATACGCACAAGCAGAGAACGTTCAAACCATCACAGCCGACAGACTTCCGGCTAAAGCCAAGAAATTCATCACCGACAACTTTCCTGGCAAGAAAGCAACTAATGCCACAGCCGCAAAAAACGGCAACAACATAAACTATACGGCAACGCTTAGCGACAATGACACCAAAATAGTATTCACCAAAATGGGCGATTGGAACCTCGTCGAATGCACCAAAGGGTCCGTTCCCAACAAAGTGGTACCAGAGAAAATCCTAAAACGTTCCAAGGAACTCTACAAGGACGCCAAGGTGGCCAAAATCGCCAAAGTCAAAGCTGGCTATGAGGTGAAACTCACCATGGGCACCACCCTCAAGTTCAACCAAAACTGCACTCTGACCGATATGATTTTCTAATCGGGAAAGAAACAATAAGATATCGAGAGGCAACCTTAGATCCCTAAGGCTGCCTCTTTTTGTGAAGGAAGAATGCTACCTTAAAGAGCAAAAAGAGCCAACGACCTACACAGCACAACAAGATTTCCCTCTCCGCATATCGTTCAAAACAATCATTTCATCGACAACAGCGGTGCGTTTGTCGCAAATAGGAAGAAAAATGCTCAAAAAATACCCGTTGCCACAAAATTCCATACCCTCTTCAAATCGAAAGTCTTCATTTTGCAACAAAAACACAGATTAATTGCGCTTTTTTCCACAAGAGATATATCCTCTTCTCCATACATTTGCGTCGAAGGTTTCAGCCATCAAGCTAAAATCTTCAACAAACAAACTAGAGCAACAACAACTTTAAATACAAAAAACCATGAAGCAACTAATTACTCTTACAGCAGCTGCATTGCTGAGTTTCGGCTCGGCTTCGGCACAAATGGCGAACGGATGTAGCAAGTTTCTTGGCAATATCACAACAACTGACGACAATTGGCAAGAACAATGTGACTGGAGTCCATGTCGCCGTACTTTCACTGACTATTGGAATCAAATAACTTGTGAGAATGCCACCAAATGGGGCTCCGTCAACAGTGGACGAGGCAGATTCAATTGGACCAATGCAGATAGGACTTACAACTATTGCAAACAGCATGGCATCATTTTTAAATACCACGCCTTGATTTGGGGATTCCAACACCCTACATGGATTGAGAGCCTAAGTGTAAACGATACCAAGACGGCCATCGTAGAATGGTTTGACGAGGTACAAAAGCACTATCCTGACTTGACCATCATCGACGTGGTCAACGTGGCCATCTATTCCGGAGGCGATTACCACTCTCCTTATAAGCAAACCAAGATTATTGAAGCCTTGGGTTCTTTGGCAGAAGATAGAGCCGAGAGGGAGACGGGCCGCCGTCCAAGCTACAACTGCAACACCAACGGTTATCCAAACACCGACTCCTACCAATGGTTGGCTGAGGCATTCCGTATGGCTCGTGAGCGTTGGCCAAATGCCATCTTGATCTATAACGACTACAACACGTTCCAATGGCAAAAGACCGAATTCATCAACCTCGTCAACGGAATCAAGGCATGTGGCGGTCCTATCGACGCAGCCGGAAACCAAGCCCACGACTTGAACGATATGAGCGGTTCTCAATTCAAGAGTGCCTTGGAGGAGATCCACAACAAGACACAATTGCCACAGTACATCACCGAGTATGACATCTGTAAGAAAAACGATGCCACATTCGAGACTCGCTACAAGGAGCAATTCCCTATCATGTGGGAGGCTGATTATGTGGCTGGTGTGACGCTTTGGGGATGGATTTACGGAAAGACTTGGGTGAACGATGGAAATGGTGATGATGGTAAGGGAGCTTCCGGTCTCGTAAGGAACTGCCAAGACCGTTCCGCCTTCACTTGGTTGCAAAACTATATGAAGTCCGACGCAGCAAAGAATGCAAAAGCGCCAAGCATCGGTGGACCAACCGTCAACGTTACCTTGACAGTCTCAACAGAGAGCATAGAGGCAGGCGAGAAATTGACGTTCAACATAAAATCATCCGCAACAAAGGATATCGACCATCTTGAGATTTACATCAACGACGAGCTCTTCAACAAGAGCAACTCATCCACATACGAAGGCGAATACACGCCAACAGAGGCTGGCAAGTTGAGTATCAAGGTGATTGGCTACGACAAAGAGGGCAACAAGAAAGAGGCTAGCAAGAATGTTACCGTATGCTCTGCTCGTAAAGCATTCGGCTCCGCTCCTGTCGAATTGCCAGGAACCATCGAGATGGAGGACTTCGACCTTGGTTGTGAAGGCATCTCCTTCAAGGACAGCGACAACGAAAACGAAGGTGCTGCTGAAGAGGGCGGAGATGACTATAGAAAAGACGGTTCAGGCGTGGATATCGTAAAATTGAGCAACGGAGGCCATGCCATCGGTTATACAGCTGCAGATGAATGGTTGGAATATACCGTAAACGTAAAATCTGGAGGTAACTACACTTACGAAGCAGTCGTAGCTGCGGGTAACGGTAGTGCAAAATTCCACTTGGCACTCAAGGATGGACAGAAATACAGCGACTTGACCGATGTAATCTCCATTCCAGAAGGATCTGACTGGACCACTTATACAAGCATTTCGGGCAAACTTCTCTCTCCATTGCAAGAGGGCGAACAAGTCATCCGCGTTGCCATCGATGGTCCTTACGGAAACATAGACAAGATTACCTTCACTTGCACAGATTGCACAACGGGTATCGAGGAGATCAATTTCTTCAGTGAAAACGCAACCTTCCAAGTCTATACGACGACAGGTAGCCTCATCGGCACCCTCACCGTAGACAACGCAAGTAACATAAGCAAGTCTCTGAAAGATTTGACCAAACAAGAAGGCGCATTCATCGTCCGCAACATCGAGACGGGTGAAGCGAAACTCATCCTTTCAAGGGAATAAAAACTACAAATTGAAACTTTTTTGACGGAAGTGGAGACAATTTTAGTTGTCTCTGCTTCCTTTTTTGCATTAGTATATTATCTTTGCCTATGAAAAACACAACGGATGGACCTGAACTGAATCATTCGGACAAAGCGAAATCCACCCCAAGGCTCTATTCCACACATATAGAACCGGTCCAAATTTCCCTATCGCTCTCTAGATAGAAATCAGGCGATTACGGTGCATCGTATCGTCGAGACGAAAAGGAAATGCGAACGGAAAGGAACAGATCCTATCAGGATGTCGCCCCTTTGTTTCTCTTGTGGGCCTCCTGATTTTCCAAGGTGAAATCCAACGATTCACCGACCCAACAGAAAATGCAAAATAGCCTCTTCGCCTAAAGGCGGAAGGTAGAAAAAAAGTTATGTCAATGTTGCTACGCCAAAGAATCTTATACCTATTCCTTGGATTGATTCTCTTCCTGACGGAAGGGTCCGCTGCCCAGGAGTATGGAATTTTTGACCATTACACCACAAGTGATGGGCTCATCTCCAACCGTGTCTTCTCGCTAACGACAGACAAGGAAGGTTTCGTATGGGCCTCCACCAATTTCGGATTGGAACAATTCGACGGTACTAAATTCACCCACCACCGAAAAAACGACTACGAGGATTTGAGCCGTGAAGACTTCATCTTTGCCCATGCCCTACCCAACGGTAAAATCACGGCTGGCGGCTACAACGGCCTCATCATAGAATACGACCCACAAACAGACACTTTTAAGGACCTCATGCCCGATGAGTTCAACGAATCGTTCTACAAAGAGACGTTGGGCATCTACTACTCGGCCAAAGGAAACCAATACTTGGTGACCAGTTCGGGCGCCTATACCTACGACAAGGAGAAGCATGTGTACTCAAGCCAAAACGCACTCTTCGAAATGACTAAGAACCTCTATGTCCGCTCCTTGTATGTCGACGCCAAAAACCGATATTGGATCGGCTCCATCGACTCCGTCCTAGTAAAAGACATAAACGGAAACTCCGTCTTGCGGTATATTCCGAAGGGAGAAGCCTGCAGCTTCATCCGAACCATCCTCCCTATCGGCAACCACAAAATCGTCATCGCATCGCAAAACAACGAGATCTGGATCTTCGACGACAGCACCGACTCCATCGCCGACCCGCTCATCATCAAGACCCCTTTCTCCTGCATAACAGACATAATCAGGGACAAAAAAGGACGCTTCTGGATCGCGACCGACGGCAACGGCCTTTGGTATACCGACCAAGACCTAACCCCGACCACCTCCTTTACGAAATTGACACCCCACAATGCTTATGTTGATGAGGTGAACAAGATATACTCCATCATGGAGGACAAATATGGCGACATCTGGTTCAGTACGCAGAACTCAGGTATTTGGAGATTCCGCCAGAGCAGCACCTCCGGCATCTCCACCTCATCCGACCTCGGTTTTCCGCCTTCCGTCTGCACTGCCTTCGTTGAAGACGACGAGCATAACATCATCATCAGCGTTGACGGTGGTGGTCTCTTCACCATCGATCCCAAAAAGAAGTACCGAAAACTGACGGATCTCCCCAACAACAACATTTCGAACATCACCCGCGCCAACGACGGCACCTGCTACGTGGCCACTTGGGGTGGCGGCGTATACCGCTACTACCCTCAAAGCAATCGGATAGAAAAAGAGGAGTTCGCCGGCATCAACAACCCTTGCAACTGCTTCTTCAGCGTCAATGTCCTAAACGGAGTCGACCTCTACGCCTGCACCACTGGAGACGGAGTCTACATCAAGAAACAGGGGGAAGAGAAATGGAAACGGTTCGTGCCTTACGACTCCACTTCTAAAACTCCCAACAAATGGGTCATCTTCACCTATGCGAACAACGACCAAGACGTTTGGGTCAACACCTCCAACACCCTTTGGAAAATCCAGGGCCAGCAACAGAAGATCATAACCCCTAACATAGAAAACGGTAAGCGGTTGAGTCCTCTCCAGATATTCGACCTGAAAGGCGATCCCAACGGGAAGCTCTTCGCCGCCACCAACAAAGGAATAAAACAGTTGTTTCCTGACGGGAAAATCGAAGACTTGCCGTTCATTCCCGAATCCCTGTTCCGAATCCTCCTCAAGGATGACAACGGAAAATATTGGGCAGCAGGTGACGACGGTATCTACTCCTTCGATTACGACACGAAGAGTTGCACAAAACTTCCAGGCAATTTCAGCGATGTGGCCACCAACTATTTCTATCTCCGGGCAGGCTATAAGGCTTCTGACGGAAAGCTCTATTTCGGAACCAACATCGGCTACATCTGCGTCAATCCTAAGGAGTTGTCTTTCGAGACGAAGATCGAGCACCTCTCCTTCTCCACCCTCTCGATAAGCAACCAAAAGATCGGCATAGAGGAGAATCCGCTAAACGGAACGCCCCTCGCCCAAAAATCGGAGATTGAGCTCAAGTACGGACAGACCGACCTCGCCTTCAACATCCAAATAACGGACTTTGCCGACGTGGATAAAGTACAATGTCAATACCGCCTCAAAGGCCTTCAAGACCAGTGGTTGGATGTCGGTCCCGACAGAATCATCCGATTCTCCTACATCCCGACAGGAACCTTCCAGTTGGAGGTGAAAGCCTTCCGCTCCAATAAGGAATGTGAACAGAAATGCATAAGCCTCTCCATCACAGTTCTTCCGCCTTGGTGGAAAACATGGTGGTTCATCTCCCTTATGCTGATACTTATCGGATTGATAGCCCTCTTCGCCTATAAACGGAGAGTAAGGCACCTCATCGAGATGAAGAACAAACTGAACAAGGAAGTCGCCATCCGTACCTCAGAGTTGCAGATTGCCCTGAAAGACAAGGACAGCCTCATCTCCGTCATCGGGCACGACCTCCGAAACCCTATGTTCGCCATCGTCGTCGCTTTGGAAAACTGGCTGAAGAAAGAGCAGACCATGAACGAAGAGAGCAAACACCACCTCATCGTAGAGGTGCTGAACTCGGCAAAGACATTACAAAGCGAGATGCTGAAACTTCTGACATGGGCTAAATCAAAACAGGACGATATTGTATGTAAACCTCAAGAAATCAATGTCGAAGAGATTATCCAAGATTCTCTTCGCTTGAATGAGGCCCTCTTTAAAAGCAAGAATTTGACCAGCGAGAAGAAAATCGACTTAAAGCACAAGGCCTACGCCGACAGCCGCATGATCAGCACCGTTGTCCGAAACGTCATCGGCAACGCCATCAAATACACCCCAGAAGGAGGTACCATCACCGCTGAAGCTTGGGAGGACGAACACGAGATACACATCGCCATCCGCGACACCGGCGTTGGTATGCCAAGCAAGGTTATCGAAAAAATCCTCTCCAACGAACAGGAGAAGATGGAAAGCACCATCGGCACCAACCAAGAACAAGGAACCGGCTTAGGTCTGAATATCTGCAAGCAATACATCCAACGTAACAACGGTACCCTCCAAGTGGAAAGCAAAGAGGGGGAAGGCACTTGCATCACCATCAACTTGCCTATCTCGGTAGCCATCACCGACTACCAAACTGAGATGCCAAGCAAGCCAGACCTCTCCGACCGAATCCAAGAAGAGGTGATTGCAGGAAACGTCATCTTGATCGTAGACGACAACCCGCTCATCTGCGAAAACATGAAGTCGCTCCTCTCCGACCTCTGCAGCGTCGTCATTGCCCACAACGGACAAGAGGCATTGGAGATCGTGGCCAACCAAGAGATCGACCTCATCCTAAGCGACGTGGACATGCCTATCATGAACGGTATCGAGTTCTGCTCCCTTCTCCAAAAGGATGAAGGCACGGCCCATATACCATTGCTCTTCGTCTCCGGACGCATCGAAGAGAACGATCGTCTCCAAGGACTCTCCAAGGGTGCGATAGACTACATCACAAAGCCGTTCAACCAAGAAGAGCTCTTGGCTAAACTTTGCAGTCTATTCAAACACAGAGAGTTGACAAGAAGCCACATCTTGGAAAGCATCATGCAAAACAAGGAGAAAGGGACAGAAGGGGAAGAGACGGAAGAACACGATCCTGCGATGGATAATCCGTTCCTCAACCAATTCATGGAACTTATTCGCGAACGACACTCGAATCCAGAACTCTCCGTTGACGATTTGGCCGACGAAATGTGCGTCAGCCGCTCCACGATGTTCAGAAGGATCAAGACGATTGTCGGGAAATCCCCAGTGGAACTTCTAGGTGAATACCGCCTCAATGAAGCCCTACGCCAACTAAAAAGCAACGATTCCATCTCTGTCAATGAGGTGGCCTATGCAGTAGGATTCTCCGACGCTTCTTACTTCAGCAAGAAATTCAAAGCCTACTTCGGTATCAATCCGACACAGGCAAAGGGGTGAAAAGTATTTGAAGATGGGGTTGTGCTTCTGTCAAAAGGATGGGAGCCTACACTATCACTATTTACCATATTCCACATCAGGCTCTGCAGCCATTGAGACCTTGGATTCTATAGAATAATCCACCTCGCCTCTGAGCCAACGCCTAAAACGCTCAACAAGCGCATAGTTATCATCCTTATAGACAGTCATAAAAAGAGGATGAACTTTGTTGTCTTGGATACGCTTTTCTCGAAGATCAAACTTCAGTTTGAAAACATTCATACTCCGTTCGATATCACCAATAGAAAAATTGTTGTTCACATCATTGAGTTTGGCAATGAAACGGGAGCCATTGGGTTGTTCTTGTATAAACTCAAAGAATTTCTGTAGGTGGTCATTGAATGCCGTTGTAGGTTTTGAGGGCGTTTTTCCACTGACGGCGATTGATGTCGGTATCCGAAAGATACTCACGCAAGTCGGCTTCCAAAATCCAATTGCTTGTGTTTACAAGGTTGGACGTTTGGCAACGGTATCCGAGTTCGTCGGTGAAAAACTTTTTTATCACTTGGTCTTGTACATCAAGTTCGCCTATATTGCTTTTCTTCATAATATCTTGATTTATTGAAAACGACATATTTATTTTAATCCGTCGGCAATCTCTTTGGGCGACGGCAAAGTATCCCGCAACTCTTTTGGCAAGGATTGTTTTGCGGTTTCGTATTCCGAAATGCCTATCGGCGAAGATATTTGTGACAATGCGTATTTGGCAAGCACGCTGTTTTTTTCTTTGCATATCAACAATCCGATGGCAGGATTGTCGGTTTTGGTATTGAGCAAGTCATTGACCATAGCCACGTACCCTGCAAGTTGTCCGATGTCGGGAAAGTCAAACTCCGTTGTCTTGACCTCCACCACGCAATAACAATGCAGAGGAATAATGTAGAAAAGTAAGTCGATGTACTTGTCTTTGCCGCCGGCGCAGAGATGATATTCCTTGCCGACAAAAGAGAATCCGCGACCAAGTTCGAGAAGGAAACTGATGATGTTTTTTACAAGTTCATCTTTTAACTTTTTCTCGGAGTATTGTTCTTCCATTTGCAGGAACTCAAAATTGTATGGACTTTTGAGCATTTGCTGCGCGAGGTCGCTTTGAGGCTGCGGCAATGTGAGGTTAAAGTTGGTCTGCGCCTTGCCTTGCGCCTCATAAAGGTCGGTGTCAAGGAAATTGAGCAAAACGCCCCCACCCCAATTGTTTTCCAATGTCTTGCGGATAAAAAACATTGCTTTGTTGGAATCGCCCTTGACCTTATTGATGATATATTGGTGGTGCGACCAAGGGATGCTGAAAAGCATTTCGAAATCGTCTATATCATATAGACGATTTGTAACATCCAATGAATCTGCAACTTGTTTAATATTTTGGTTTATTTGAAAATCGTCAACAACTTGTTGACGATTTTCAAATAACGGTGCATACAACTCGTAAAAATATTTGGAGTATTTCAGCGTGGTAGCCGAAAAGCCTTTTTTCAAGTTCAAAGCCTTGCGCAAATCTGAACCCACACGCTCGTAGAAACGAGAGCCATAACGGTTTTCCATACTGCGTTGGCTGATGTCTTGACCAACCGACCAATAGAAGCGCAACATAGCACTGTTGACGCTTACCGCCGCCTTGATTTGGCTCTGACGGTAGCGGCTACTCAGTTCGGCTATCCATTCGAGGTATTCCTTGTCTGTTATTGTAATGTTTTTCATTTCCTACGTCAGTTTTTTTTGGTTCAACAAACTTTAATCTGTCCCGTAACCGCCTGAGCGATAATAGAGCGGCGCAGTTCGGTGAGTTGCGCTATCTGAGTTTCGCATTTTTCAACGATGGCATCGATGTGCGCGGTTTTCTCGTCCAAGTAGGAGGCAATGGCGGTCTGCTCGGAGAGAGGGGTGTCGGTATTAACAAACAACCAATGTTATACTCTGTTCTTGCAGGATAACTAACGCCCAACGATTTCGATTCGACATTCGAAATAAAGAAATCGCAAATACACAAATAATAAAGAAATTTACTACAAATATTTCTTTTGGGTGTCAATACATCAAATCCTGTCGATACGATTAAACCATTCTGTTCAATCAATGCAACCGCTTTTAGATAAGTTCTGACAGTTGAAATAATAACATCGTTTTTTTGTGTTATTCGTCGTACTCTTGAAGGCGCATCACCGAAAAGCATTTCTGTAACATTTTTTATACCCTTACCATACTAGTATATCCATATTTTGAAGGTTAATTTACAGAAATAGAAACCCATTATAAATTTACACAATCGTAAGGACTCAACAAAACAGATTCCACTTATACCACACATTTTTGTACCACTCGCCCATTTTTCGTGCCATTTACCCTCTCGTCGTAATGCACCCCACCATGAATGTAACAGTCACCAGAGTCCCGGAGGGACGGCACAATACAGCCATGGACACGGACGGCCAACGCCGTGCGCCGTCGGCGCGCAACAAAAAAAGGGACGCAGTCCATACGGATTGCGTCCCTGTAAGATGGCGGCCACCTACTCTCCCGGTCTCCCAGTACCATCGGCGCAGGCGGGCTTAACTTCTCTGTTCGGAATGGGAAGAGGTGGATCCCCGCCGCCA
>JAFZKQ010000057.1 GCA_017553575.1 Paludibacteraceae bacterium | reverse complement strand
AGAAGGCATCCAACGGATCCAACTCGATGGTCGGGATCTCGCCCACCGTCAACTCGACGGCCTTGCTCTCCTTCGTGCAGGTGGCGTCCGCAGGGTCGGTCACCACCACCGTGTACTTGCCCGCCTTGGAGACCTCCATGGACGCCTTGGACGAAGCAGCTCCTAGGCTCTCCCCTTCGAGGAAGAACTCGTATTGGTAGTCGCCGGTCGGTTTTGCGACAGCTTCGATGGTCGTCTTCTCGCCTTCACAGATCGTGGTCTTCTCCAAAGAGGCGGTGACTGACTCGATAGCACAAGAAGCACCACATTCTATCGTATTCAAGACCTTCAAGGAATCAAGTCCATAGACCGTAGCCCATCCATAATTGTTGATAAACTTCTCGCAATTATCGACAGTCGCATCGAACGTATAAACGACAGAATCGCCAGGAGCCATGGCTTCCTTAGCCGTCGTAGCAAAAGTCGGCCATGTGATTGCGTGCTTTGACGCATCATACGTTCCATTATCTGAAATATTAGAGATGTCTGTCATCTCTTTTGGCAAATAGTCACCTACAGTAATATCAAACGCATAATCAAGATTAGTTTGGAACTGAGTCAATTGACAATTAGCATTACCATTACTATTGACGTACGCACCAAAGTAACCAGGACCAGCAGCTGTCATTCCACTCCAATCCTTCAACACGTTAGTCCATTCGTCATCCTCATCATTGATATACATATAAAGTTTGTCGCCGTCAAGCACAAACTTGAACTTCACGTTCTTATTATCACCAGGGAACTGGATTGGCGAATCCTGCCAGCTTGTACCCTGCGACTCAACCAACTTGCCATTGTTGTACAAGTAGTATCCGAAGTTTTGGTTTCCATCCTTGTTCACCATGATTTTCATGGCGATACCTTTGAAATTCGATTCACCCGGAGTACCGCTCTCATACCTGAAGACAATAAATGTATTCTGATTATTTGAGCCTTCCTTCACTGTGAAGTAGACCTCGCCATCCTTACCATAACAGTGGTCATGGGCAAAGAAGAATGGAGTACCGTCTCCCTTCGTCTGAAGTTTGAATCCATCCGAACCTACATCCGGCAAGATACCATTACCCAATTTGATGATATTCTTTGTCGACTTACAATCCACATCCGTACTACTTCCCAACGTATTTACGAAAGAGACCTTATAAGAGACTTCATCACCCACCATCACCTTCTTCTTAGAGGCTCTCTTGAACAAGGCGTCTTGTGGCTCAGCGATAGGAGGCAACTCTGCACAAGTTGTCATCAACTCAACCCTTGAAGAGTCTGGAGAGTCCGTCTTAGAACTAATCCATGCCACATTCATATAGTAAGTATCCTCCACATCAGGGCAACCCAAATCTCTTGCCTTACACATATAGACAAGTTTATCCTCCTCGCCGACCAACATCGTAGGGATGGTCCATTTTACGATACCCGTATAACCATCAGACTTAGGATTAGCAGCAGGAGTATATGTCGCCTTAATCTTCTCACCCTTGTCGTCCTTCAAAGCAAGACTATCCTTCCAGCCGACCCATTCCAACTCATACGGAATCGTATCGACCACCGTAACATCATACGCTTCACGGCCAGGAAGCGGACCACGACCTATGATTCGTCGCCATGTATAACCATCGAACTCTTCCACCAAGACACGGTCGAAGTTATCATTATTCAACGGATCACAAGCATAACGAGAATGCGTCTTGACCTCATAACCTAGATTATTGTAATCTGCATAGTTTGGAGAGACCAGAGTATAGATCTGAGCCTGTCCGTCCAGATTTTTAATATCCAATTTTGAGTCATACGACCAGTCGTCAGCCACACGGTTTGGCACCTCTTGTGCTGGATTTGTCTTCAAGACAGTACGGAAGAAACAAGGTCCCCATCCTCCCTTGTGGAGCAAATACTTCGAATCCAACTTGTCGTAGACATGCGTGGTTGTCGCCATCAAGGTCTTAGGGAACTGGATCATGATTCGTTGGTTCCACTTTCCATGCTCATCACTACCATTTGGCAACTTCTGATACGTAAACTTAGTTGTCGCTCCGTTAGGCATCCAACCATACTTAGTCATATCATTGCCATTATCCAATTGGAATGTCCAACCCGTTGGGTTATCAACCTCATCGTACAAACCGATAGCCGCACCATCATTCATGAAATAAGACATACGGTAGTTGCCCAAATCGATATAAGCCTCGTGTGCATCATTCCAGAAACGATAGAACTGACGGAATCCATACGATTCCATGATGGTATTACCATAAGACAAGTTGACATGATCACGACCACCATTCATCCATGAAGCCTCGCCTCCTTCTGAGCTATTCGAGAATTCGACAGTGAAGACCACCGCATCCTTAGGATTCAACTTTGTACGGTTGGCCGTCTTCTTAATCATCAAAGTTCTGTTGGCCAGAATATCCACGCAGTTACGCTCCATCGTATAGGTTGCGTGGTTAGGATACTCGTTACTTACCCATGTGTCAAAGTTTGAACCCGAGATCGTACTAGTCAAACAGATACGAGGATTAAGCGTATCCCTGGCAATGACACGGAACGAAACCGAGTCGATCGTTTCTGCCAAGTGGCCCGTTTTGAATCCAGGGACATTTCCGATGTTCCATACAATCTTACCGCCCACAAACTGACCGCCATTGGAAATGCTGACCACCTCATAGTTAGGGTCGATCTCCGTCTCGATTTTAACCCCCGTAGCTTCAGCACTACCATAGTTACGATACTGAACCGTATAGTCAATTGGATCATCCACGTATGCATATGTTTTATCTACTGACATATAGACTTTCATATTTGCAGCAGACTTCATGTCGCTTGGCGCGTGCCAGTTACCCGTATAGGTCAAAAGAGGCAAGCAACGGAACCAACCGTGGAAGTATTTAGGCATACTCTCAATATATCTCTCATCATCAGAAAGAGCGCTTGACTCACCAGACGCATCGTCCCACATCAATTCACTCTGACGATACAAATCTGCGATAAGATCCAAGTCTTCGTTTATCACCACAGCAGGAGCCGAACAGCCCAATGCATAGTTGGCACCATAATGAGACAAGACACCTCCATTGATATTATAACACATCTTAATCTGCGAAGGGCCGAAGAATGAAGGCTGACCAGGATCCGGAGAAGCACCCAACTTTCCGCACCACATGCCAGAGCCCTCCATCGCAGGAGGTTCCTTCATAATACCGGCAGCCCGAATTGCCATGTCATACTCATAGGTGTTTGATCCAGCCTCAATCTGATGGGTCTTAGGATTCCAATTGTATTCTGGGGCACCATGCCATAGATAGTTTTGCGCCATACGCCACATAGTACGGAAATCCTCGCCCTCACTAAAATTAGTAAAAGTAGGTTGCCCGTCAGTAGCCATATTTGTTGTACCAATACTTGAAACCAAGCCTTGGCTGTAAGCCTGACCACACAACCAATCAGACGACGCTTCAGCTCGTTTATACTGACCGATCTGCCAATCATTAGCATCCACATCATCGCTCTCAAACCATTTAGCAAACTCGTTGTAATATGCTGGGGCACAATAGTCTGTGTGAGTATTACCATCACCACCGCCACCACTGATATTACTGAATTGAGTAATGTCCGGATAAGCAGTCTGCGTATTTCTCCAAGAAGAGACCTCATGTCCTTTATTTCCACCCTTTACATAACCATCAACACCAATGTTACCACTCATGTGACCACCATTGTAGATCGTACCATCGCCATTGACTGATTTGTAGGCAAACGTATCAACGAAAGCCTTCAAGAAGTCCTCTGCCGCCTCCTTATAAGAGATTGGCTTGCCACTATAATCCAACACAGGCTTACCATCTTGCATCATAAACTCACCCCACTGCTTGTAAGCAATGAGAAGGGCCATTGCGATATCGTCATCACCGTCGGTTGCTGAACCGTGGTTTTCGGATGTACTTCCTTCCATGGCATAACAAATAGGGAGACCACCACCAAACTCATAGTTTGGAAGTCTCACCTGCCCATCCTGATACCTGACACGATGAGGAATACGGTTATCATGAATCCACATCCACAAGCCATTAAATGTAGCCTGGTCCGCAAAAATTGCCGCTGCCAACATCATATAGCCGTCTCCCTCCGTACAGAACTCCGCACCACCTTGAGGCATCTCTTTCTCTCCGAACTTACGGAAATTATTGAATGTGATATAAGGCACGCCACAATGCGTTCCACCATCGTATCGGCAACGGTGGCTCATGATCTCGTAGGCCTCACGTCCCGTCTTTTCCATATCGGCATGGGTTACACCTTCGGCATTGTATTTTGCCAAAGTCTTTCCCACCTTATACTCCAAGAACTGAGGATAAGGAAAGGTCGGATTACCCGAATTTATGGAAATTGGGATATAACTTGCACTGGACCAAGTTCGTTGTCCATACAGAGGCAACGCTAAACTTGCCAACAAACATCCAATTAAAATTTTTACGAACCTATTCATGCTTCCTATTATTTTATCAATACACCTCACAACCCTATGGTTTTCAAGCCTCCAACAAGTTGCGACAATGGTTAACCAATATAATCTATATCCAGATATGGAATCCTGTCATTGTGCCATCACAAATGACGAAAACACAGACAAGGACAACACAACCCCTATTAATCAACTCTACCCTATATGAATTTGTAGCGTTCTATGAACGGTTATGGTATATCTAAGATTGCAAATATATAAAATTTCTTAAAACTCAGACGAACTTTTCAAAACAAATTAAAAATTACGAAAAGCATGACAGAAGGCAAAAGAAATGGCCTAATCAAATAAGAATTAACCAAATGGCGAAGCATCGTCTTTCGAGACGAAACACCTTCAAAAATAGGCTTAAAATATGCCGAAGAACATAAAAATAACTCAAATTAACCAAAATTAACTTAAATACAGCCAGTCGAACAACGTCTAAACCTTAATTTTGCAAAGTTTTATAAATTAATTTTAAATGAAAAAAATTGTCACAACAATTGCCGCATCTGCATTGGCAACAGCTGTTTACGCCGGAGGCCTAAACACGAACACTAATCAACACGCAGCATATCAACGCAATTTTGCAAGGGAAGCTACGACTGACATCGACGCCGCCTACTCCAATCCTGCCGGTACAGCGTTCATGGAAGATGGACTTCACATCGCATTCACAGGACAATGTGCATTTCAAGAGAGAAACATTGAAACAAAATACGCTCCGTTCAAGATGAACGGTGGCGACAGCATCAAAAAATTCGATGGCGAGGCGATCGCTCCATTCGTTCCTAGCCTACAAGTCGTATACAAAAAGAACAATTGGGCTGGATTCTTTAACTTCGCCGTTCCTGGCGGTGGTGGTAAAGCTACTTTCGAGGAGGGCATCCCTGCTTTGGAAAAACGTGTAGCCAGCATTCCTTTGGCTCTTTCCCAAAACGGAATTACTACAACTAAATACTCACAGGAGGCTTACCTTAAGGGTCAGCAAATGATTTTCGGCGCTACATTGGGTACCGCCTACAAATTCAACGAGCACTTCTCCGCAAGTGTGGGCGTTCGCGTATGCTACGCAAGCAACCAATACGAGGGCTACCTTAAGAACATCAAAATCAACCCAGACGGGAAAGAGATGCTCGCCAACACCTACTTCACGGCAGCTCAAGAGAAATATGCTGGACTTGCAAAACAAGCCACAGAAGGCGCTGCTCAATACGAAGCCGCTGGCATGACGGAGAAAGCCGCAGAATTGAAGGCTCAGGCTGCACAAGCAAAGGGCGCAGCCGAGCAAATGGGCGCTTATGCCGCTGCCACTAAGGATATTGAAATCGACTGCGAACAAACAGGTATCGGTGTGGCTCCTATCATCAGCGTGGACTACAAGATGGGTCCTGTAAACTTGGCTACCCGCTACGAATTCAAGACGAAAATCAGCGTGGAAAACAGCAGTAACATAAAGCCTTCCGCTGCCCTTCCTAATGAGTTGCTCCCTTACGTGGACGGCGTAGAGAGCCGCGACGACCTCCCTGCTTTGTGGACTGTCGGAATGGACTGCAACATGACAGACAACATCAAACTCTGCACAGGATACCGTTACTACTTCGACAAAGACGCACACTTCGCCGGTGGCGTTGAGAAATACGTAGAGCACGGAACGAAGGAGTATGCTTACGGTATCGAATGGACAGTCAACAAATGGTTGCTTGTCAGCGGAACTTACATGCGTACAGAATTCGCCTTCGCAGATGCTTACTTGAACAACATCAACTACAACGGAAGTTCCAACAACTTCGGTATGGGTGGCCGATTCACCATCAACGAGCACTTGAACATCGACGTGGCTGGATTCTTCTCAAAATATGAGGACCGCGAAGTCAAGATCAACGATTACGCTGGTCTAGGAATTGAAGGTACTGACAACTACGAAAGAAAGAACATTGCTTTCGCTCTCGGTGTCAACTATAAATTCTGACAATACGAACTAAATAAATAGAAACAAACAATCAATCGGGGCGGGCTTGGAATTCATTTTCAAGTCCGCTTTTTTTATCTACCTTCTCCCCTCTTCAAGATTGCCGCAACAGCTTCACGAGAAGAAAAAGTCCTATTAATGTACCATTTGACAAGAATGGGACAGCGCTTAAAAGCCACAAAAAAACGAGTGGAAAAGCATCTAGCAGAAATAGGGTGTAATTCCGACCAATACTATGCGAACACAATGCCAACAGTAAAACAAAGCAGCTATTCGCCTTTTCGGTTCATCGGATGGAAACGTAGTACCTCCGAGCGGAGGAATTTCATATCAATATGCGTGTAAATTTGGGTAGTCATAATAGATTCATGGCCCAACATCTCCTGTATCGCACGAAGATTTGCCCCACCCTCCAACAAATGGGTGGCGAATGAATGACGGAACGTATGCGGACTAATATTCTTTTTGATGCCGACCTGCTTCGCCAAATCCTTGATGATGTTGAAGACCATGATGCGGCTCAACTTTGTCCCGCGACGATTCAGAAACAAGTAGTCTTCATTTCCCTTCTTGATATCAATATGGCAACGATCCGACAGCCACAACTCTATGTTCTTTCGCGCAGGCTCCGACATCGGGACCAGACGTTGCTTGCTTCCCTTACCAAAAACAGAAAGATACATCTCATCCATAAAGATGTTCGAAATCTGGAGATTCACCAACTCCGAGACACGAAGTCCGCAACTATACAACAACTCCAACATCGCCTTGTTACGGTGCCCCTGCGGCTGACTAAGGTCGATTGCCCCAATCATGCTATCAATCTCCTCCAACGACAAGACCTCCGGCAAATGTTTCCCTATCTTAGGAGCCTCCAAGAGTTCTGTCGGGTCATCTTCCAACTTATTTTCCAAGAGGAGATATTTATAAAAAGATTTTAGGCCCGAGATGATACGAGCCTGGGAACGAGCCACAATCCCCAATTCGGACAAGTCTATCAGGAAATCCTGGAAATGCTCCAATTTCGCATCCAAACAGTCAATATGGGCATCATCCAAGTAGGAGAGCCACTTGGCCAAATCCTCCAAATAGGCTTGAAGCGTATTAGGAGAGACCGAACGTTCCAGCTTCAGATAAGTCTGATAGCCCCTGACTAACGGACGTTGCAGATATTGGTCGAAATCCATTCCAAAAAATATGATAGTTTCCCAGGCACGAAGCCTGGGCTACAATAACGAATAGACTATTCCTCGCGCTGAGAGAGATGGATTAGAGCCTCCACCGCCAAACGATAAGAATCCATGCCGAAACCAGCTATTACGCCTTGGCAAACCGGCGTCATGAACGACTTGTGGCGAAACTCCTCCCTTTTATGCGTATTCGATATATGAACCTCAATCACAGGGCACTTGATGGAACGGATCGCATCGGCTATGGCAATAGAAGTATGCGTATACGCACCTGCATTCAACACAATTCCGTCTGAAATAAAGCCTGTCTCTTGGATGATGTTTATCAGTTCGCCCTCAATATTGGACTGATAGTAGGAAATACTGATATCCGAATATTTGGCTTTCAAAATCTCCAAATAGTCATCGAAAGATTGATTACCATAAATAGACGGTTCTCTTTTACCCAACATATTCAAGTTAGGTCCATTGATAATGATAATATTCATTTGTTATAAAATTAAAGGCTAACACAGTCTTATATCACAAATTCTACTTCTTTAAAGGAGTACTCACGCCTCCGCCCCTCCGTATCGGAGAGAACCAAGGTGCCCTGTGGGAAAATCTCCTCTATCCTTGCGGAAAACTCGCCAGCCGCATCCCGATAAGGGAAATAGCCATCACGGCGATAAAGGGCTGAAAAATAGTCTGACCTCAACTGATCCAATTTAGCGTTGAGCAGATAAATATAACGATCTAAAATCGCCTTGCGCACTACCACAGCACATTCGTCCACATTAAAATCCTTCCCTGTGATTTGGCTGACGGAAACGGGATTAGGAGCATCCGAAACAAACTCCTTTTGGTTGATGTTGATGCCTATTCCCACGATGGAACTTTCGATAGTATGACCCGAAATGAAATTTTCCACCAATATGCCAGCAATCTTCTTGTCGCGCCAATAGATGTCGTTAGGCCACTTGATGGAGACTTCCGACAAGCCACAATAGCCATTCAGCATGTCCTTGACACCCAACGAAACCGCTTGTGATATTAGGAACATATCGGAAGGGGCAACGAATGTAGGATACAGCAACAAACTAAACAAGAGGTTCTCTCCTTTGGCGGACTCCCACCTATTGTCCATCTGTCCTCTTCCCTGACTTTGGTATTCAGCACAGACCATCAATCCTTCCTGAACAGTCTCCTCCGCCCCATCGAGCAAAAGGCGCATATACGCATTTGTCGAATCTACCTCGTTCAAAAACAATATTCCGTCTTCAACCATCACATAGAAGTTTAGAACCAACATCCGTCCAATCAATCCACTGCGATTAATCCGACGGATGATTCTTTTTCGCAAAGATAATACGATTCAAGAAATAAACAGAGAAAAAGAGTAGAATATAGTGTGACCTCCTTAACAACAAGAATCCACCCGCTCGTCAGGAATGAAACATCCTCAAGCGAGGAGATCAAACAAAAGCGGGCCTCTTCCCCGACAAGGAGAGAAAACCCGCTTTCTGCTGTATGTTAAAATCGAACTATCCTCAAAATCTTATGCCGTCAATCGTTTGAATTTAATAATGGCATTGACTCCAGAGAAAAGAGCCACCAGCAAGCTGATGATAACATAAAGAATCGTCGCCCAACCAGATCGACGATCAGCCACAGCCTTATCATACGCCTTTTGCGGGTCTGGACAAAGAATAGTCGGATCCTCTTTTGAATAGTAAACCACCATTATCGGGGCACTCGGCATAGAGTCAAGTACAAATTTCCCATCATTATAATGCTTGCCTTCCGCATCGTATTGACATGTCACTTCATAGGTCGTTTTGGAGTACTTAGAATAAGTCACCTTCACTCGCTCGTCCAAAAAAGCTACAGTTTTCGTACTATCCTGAAGCATCGCTGCATAAACTTTATCTTTATCACTGTAATAATCTTTCACAAAATTAAAAGCAAAGACAAGTGCGCCAAAAGCAATAATCGTACTGATTACAAAGCTCTTTCCGAGGCTCATTTTTGAAAGGGTTTCACCAACACTCATATAATATAACTTTTCATTTGAGGGTTCCATATAATTCAACTTTGACAATTGGAAGAACCCTACAGCCAATCACCAAAGGGACATTCAGTTCGAATTAGAGTCAAAGATATAAAAAAAACTATTGTAGAACAGTAATGGATAATTTTTTCACATCTCACTTTCACTAAAATTTCATTTAACTTTTCTCGTATAATTAAAAGTTCTTTCCAATCAGTCATATGGAAGGAAAATGAGGCAGAAGGAATTTTTGCATCAGATCTCTGCTCTCTTTTGGATGGAAGCCAACCCTATTAGTAACCGGGTACGGAGTGCACGATAGCCATGACAAGCGATCACGTGGCTAGAAGCCACCCCTAATACAGGCGACACGAAGGCTTCCTGCCTATGGGGGAAGGTGCGCCTCGCAGATCAAAGAACCTCCAATGGCGTTCTGAATTAAATTTTAAAGATTCTACGGGTTTTAAATGAAAGAGCCGCAATCTCAGCCAAAATCCCCATAAAAGTTCATTTTTGCATAATTCTAGGAACTATTTATTTGTAACTTTGCATAATTTTAGGAACAAAATTCTCAATGTCTCATGTGGTACTTTTACGTCATACTTATTTTAGTGATTATCTTCGAATTAATGTATGCAATAGGTCTAACAAAAGCAATCATCAAAGAGTGGAGATGGTATGGGGAAAAGAAGGAACTGCTGCAAAAGGGTATTTTACTCAATCAATTCAAATATAGCAATGGCTCCATCAAGTACTACATTTTCTTCTGGGGTTTTGTCATCATAGGTATATCCTTTATGCCCGCATTCTTTAGGCAACAGCACGTAATTCCCGTTGAGGAAAACATGAGTTGGCTTATCTTGGGAACCATTATATTTATGATCTATGGAGGCGATGTAAAGTGCAATGAAGATCGTGTCTTAAAACTGAGCAGAGCTATATTGGACACGGTATGCTCCGCGCTATCTATACTGTTACTATTTTGGGGAACAATCAGATGTGCGTTTATGATTGCCACGGAAATACGATAAGACTAAGACAAACGAGGCAAGTGCGTTAGATATAGAGAACGCCCTCCGACGGAATTGTCATTTTCTATAGATTCCATACAAGCATCTTCCTCATATAATCGGGATTATTTATGATTACTTTTTGCCACCATAAAAAAGGGGAAATGTCTAACATTTCCCCTTTATCTTTATCCATTAAACTAATTCCTTATCTACAGAAGTGTTTCGTTATACACCAAGAGTAGCCTAACATGATCTCATGTGAACCTGAGTTGTGGTGGTTCAAGCCCGTCAGACCCAATTGGTATGCGTAACCAATACGGAAACGTTTGTAGCGAATTCCTCCCATCGGATAGAAGGCCAACGATTGAGAGTTGCCATCATCCAAACAATGGCGGTAGGAAGCCTCCAACCAATAAGAGAGGTCTTCGTTGTCCGGAACTGTCTGCATGAACTTCAAGTTGATATCCAATTGGCGT
>JAFZKQ010000056.1 GCA_017553575.1 Paludibacteraceae bacterium | reverse complement strand
GTTTCGTTCACGGTGGTTGACGCAAGCATCAAGATCGCCCACGGGGATGTTACGCTTGAGATGTGCGAGCGGGAGAAGTTCGAGGTTCCTTTGAGCGTGGAGCACAAGCAGGACTACACGGTGGCATGGTACAAGGACGGCACGGCGATAGATGGCGCCACGGCGGATTCCTATTCTGTAGCGTCAACGACGAAGGATAACAGCGGAACCTACAAGGCGGTTGCCAACAGCCACGGATGTGTGAGCGAGGATGAGATAGGCAAGCTCAAGGTGAAGACCTACATCCAGACGACGAACCAGACCGAACCGTATATCGTGGTGAGGGGCGAGTCAGTCAGCATCCCGTTGACGATCACCGAGCCGTCAAGTGGCACGGTCGAGTCCATCTCGTGGACGGAGTCGAAGGTCGAGACCTTCAACGGCAAGACAAACACGTTGTCGGGCGTGGAGTCCGACCACCAATATGAGATCATCCTGACCGATCCTGACCACTGTCCTGACACGACGACGGCCGAGGTATGGGTGGATGCGAATTTGGTCCTCTCTACCGACTTCAAGGATACGATCTGCTACAACGAGGAGCACACCTTTACGATAGATACGGCTGGAACGGGCGCGTTCCGTTTGACGCCAAGGGGCGTGATCACGGTGTACGAGCGAATGAACGGCACGACGACGGACATCACGAGCCAATTCAGCGAGAAGGACGGCAAGTACGTTGCTTCGCTCTCTCCGAAGAAGGATGCGACCTACGAGGTTTCGTTCGACTATCAGGCACAGAGCAGGAGCCTGACTGCTGAGGAGAAGGTGGTAGTCCTCCAACCGATCGAAGTGGTGATTCCTGCAGCCCAGACGGTCTGTGCGGGTGACGAGGCGACGATCACGTTGACGAAGGTCTCCCCAGAGGGAACGGTTATCGTGTGGGACGAGGACAATACGATCACGAGCGGCACCGAGGGCGAGAGCATCACGGTGAAGGCAGAGTACGGAGAAGGCTTCAACCACAAGTCTGAATATGTATACGGATTCACCGCATCGTATGCGGGATGCCAGGAGTTGAAGTTGGCAGCCAAGTTGAACGTGGACGAGCCGTTGACGGGAGAGATCATGAGCAACGCACCGATCTGTGCGGGCACGAACATCGAGATGGACGCAAGCTCTTACGAGGCTGAGACCTACTTGTGGATGAAGGTGGACAGCACGAACGAGATGTCAGGATCGAGGGCAGTCCTTCGCTTGACCCAACCGACGACCTTCCTTCTCCATGTGACGAGAGGTGTCTGTGATGCCGACGCGGTCTACAAGGCGGAGGTTACGGAGAACCCTACGATCGAACGTGTGGATTCGGTGGACATCCGTTCACGCCGTATCGTGGTTTCTGGTGGTACGCCAAGCTACACCTACTCGGTGGACAACAAGGAGTATGATGTGATGGATACGAAGATCGACCTCACCTTCACATCGCACATGGCGTATGTGATGGATGACAACGGCTGTTCCGACACGATGCCGTTCTACATGGATCCTCCAGCAGTGATCGTACCTCCATACTTCTCACCTAACGGTGACAACATGAACGAGCAATGGATCCCTACGAACTTGAAGGAGGTTTATCCGGATGCTCTTGTGACGATCTTCGACCGTTACGGAAAGAAGTTGGCACAGTACAGGGCCAATGAGGAGGATTGGGACGGAACTTACGAGGGTAAGATGATGCCGTCAACCGACTATTGGTATGAGATAGACATCGAGGAGATCGATAAGCAATACATCGGCCACTTCACCCTGATACGACGATAGGGCAGTGGTTACGAGATAGAGAAAGACGGGCGGTGCAAGGCTTCTTGTACCGCCCGTTTGTCATATTTCCCATGTCAATGACAAGGAGTGGGTTTGTTTGTCACAATTTTTTCACAATTGCGGATAAAAAAATGATTTTTATTTGTTTTTTTTTGAAAAAAATCACATATTTGAATTAAGAATAAATCCTATTTAACTAATACTTGTGAGTATGGATACCATGGAAGAGAATAAAAGAAAGTTTGAAGGCGACAAGCGTGATCAGGTGATTGTCTATTCCAAGGCGATTAAGGCCGGGAAGAGAATATATTATCTTGATGTGAAACGCAACAGAAAGGATGATTTGTTTTTGGCGATTACCGAAAGCAAGAAGAAGGTGAATGGAGATGATGCACAAGTCTCTTTTGAAAAACACAAGATATTCCTTTACAAAGAAGATTTTGAAAAGTTCAAAGAAGGATTTGAGGAGGTTATCAACTTTATTAATCAGAATATGTCCTCAGCGGAAGGCGGTTTAGATGATTCGAGTAGCCTTGAGGCTCCAAATAGATTCGAAATCGATTTCGGATAATTGAGGGATTTGTAGAGATAAGAAAGTTTGGGGTGGCATACCTCAAACTTTTTTGTTTATTGTCACTCCTTTTTATTGTGCTATTTCCTGAAAATGGCTAATTTTGCGTAAATTTTTATATAAGTTCAAATGATCAATCGTGTTCTAATTAGGATTAAGGTTATTCAAATTCTCTACTCCTTTTACAAAGGTGAAGGTAAAGATGTAGCCAATGCAGAGAAAGAACTGTTTTTTAGTTTGGAGAAGACGTACGAGATGTATTTCTATCTCCTTATGTTGGTGAATGAAATCACGGCTTATGCGGCAAAACGCATTGAGCGTGAGAAGAACAAGTTCTTGGCGACGGAAGCAGAGAAAAAGCAGAGCCTTAAGTTCGTCCAGAACAAATTTGCTCAGCAATTGGCTAATAACCAAACTTTGAATCAATTCAAGAAAGACCATAATCTTTCATGGGAGCAACATGATTTCCTTTTTGAAGAGTTGTATTCTAAGATTTTGGAGACTGAAGCTTACCAAAATTATATGGCAGATGCTGACTGTTCCTATGCAAAGGATAAGGATTTGTGGCGTGCCTTGTTTAAAGGGGTTATTTCAGATTCGGAAACGTTGGGACATGAGTTTGAGGAGATGTCCATCTATTGGAATGACGATGCAGAGGTTGTCGTTAGTTTCGTTATGAAGACAATCAAGCAATTCGAAGAGTCAAATGCAGAGAATCAAGAACTTATATCTATGTTTAAAGATGATGAGGACAGGAAGTATGCCTATGATTTGCTTCGTTATGCTCTTTATAATGCCAATGATTACAAGGATATGATTTTCCGTAATGCAAAGAATTGGGATCCTGACAGAATCGCTTTCATGGATGTGGTAATTATGCAAACCGCTATTTCTGAGATTTGCAATTTCCCTTCTATCCCAGTGAATGTTACGATGAATGAGTTTATTGAGATATCCAAGTCGTATAGCACACCAAAGAGCAGTACTTTCATTAATGGCATCTTGGATTCTGTCGTTAAGGAGTTGAGAGCTTCTAATAAGTTGGTTAAGGCAGTCTCTTTTGTTAATTGATTTGTAAAATTTAAAGAATAATTATTATGAATTTATATTCAATTTTATTGCAAGCCCAAGGTGGAGCAAATGCAGGTATAATGAACATGCTTTTTATTGTTCTTGTGATTGGTGCTTTTTGGTTCTTAATAATGAAACCACAAAGAGATCAGCAAAAGAAGTTGGACACTTTTAGGCAATCCTTATGTGTGGGTGACAAGGTTATGACCAATGGCGGTATTTATGGTGTTGTGAAGGATATTCAAGGTGATAAGATTGTCGTAGAGGTGGCTAAGGACGTTCAATTGACGGTGAGCCGTATGGCCGTTAATCCTATTCAGGAAGAAAAGGCAGACAAGACTGATAAAAAGAAATAACTTATGATTAAAAAAGATCAAATAGTAGGGTCTTTTTTGAATTACGTTAAAAAGACTAGGGAATCCTTTTCTTGGAAGGATTTCTTAGTCTTTCTGTTTTTTCTGCTCGTCTCGGCTTCGTTGTGGTTCATTCGTACTTTGCGCAAAGATATTGACACGGAAATCAAAGTGCCTTTGGCCTATGTCAATATGCCCGCTGGCTATGTGCAGACGTTGGAGTTGCCAGAATATATCGTAGTGCGGGTCTCTGACCGGGGAACTTCCATTCTAAGTATGATGATCGGTAAAAGATTCGAACCGATACCTGTAGATATGAGACAGTTTGTTCGTCGTCGGACCATGGTCACTTCTTCTTTGGCGGAAGAGGTGCAGTCTCGGTTGAATACGACATCGGTCATACGTGGTTTCTATCCAGACTCCATCCATTTCCGGATGCAAAAATTGGAGGAGAAGCGGGTGCCTGTCCGTTTCGTGGGAAATGTGGAGTTGGAGCGGCAGTATATGCTTTGTGATTCGATAGAATTATCGCCCAAGGAGGTGATGGTTTACGCTCCTAGGTCTGTCTTGGATACGATTTCGTTCGCGCAGACGAAGGAGGTCTTGTTGGAAGGAGTGCGTGATACGTTCGTGGGCAAGGTGCCTTTGGCAGAATGGAAGGGCGTCTCTTACTCTGTTGATGAAGTGGAGGTGCGTGTGAATACGGAGCAATATACGGAGAAGAAATTGGAGGTTCCGATATATGTGGAGAATCTTCCTGATGGGTTGAATTTACGTCTTTTCCCTTCCTACGTTGATCTCTCTTTCTTTGTAGGAATAAGTCTCTATGACAAGGTGGATGCCTCTTCTTTCTCTTTGTCGGTCGATTATAATGAGGTCGTGGCCAACAACAAAAAGTTGAATGTAAAGGTGGATTATTCTCCTAAGGGGACGTTCCACTTGAAATTGAAGCCAGCGGAAGTGGAATTTTTAGTGGAGGCGAAGCAATGAATGTGAAAAAGATTGGGATAACAGGAGGTATAGGCTCTGGCAAGTCAGTAGTCTCTGATTTATTACGGTTGCAAGGCGTTCCTGTTTACAATGCGGACACCGCATCGAAAAGTTTGTTGGTCACAGATGAGAAGTTGATCTCTTCTTTGAAAGTTTTATTGGGCGAGGATATCTATCAAGGTGGGGTTTTGGATAAGAAGCGGATGGCCTCCTTGATTTTTTCTGATAAAGAACTTTTGGAAAAGGTAAATGCCTTGATTCATCCTGCGGTCATTGCAGATTTTGAGCGTTGGGCCAATCGTCAAAAGGCTTCGCTTTTGGCTTGTGAGTCCGCCTTGATTTTTGAATCCAAGATGAATTCCTTGTTTGATGCCGTTGTGATGGTCTATGCTCCGGAATCGGTTCGTCTTCGTCGGGCTATGTTGCGGGATATGGCAACGGAAGAGCAAGTGAAGGCACGCATCCAAAACCAGTTGTCGGATGAGGTGAAGAAATCTATTTCTGACTATGTCATTGTCAATGATGACAAGCAAGCCCTTTTGCCTCAATTGAAGGAGTTGTTGGCTAGATTTTGAACTTAGTCTTCTCGGCCTTTGATGATGTTGGGTTGTTATCGGATTAATCTGTAATAAGTTGGATTTACACAATAAAAAAAGCGGAGTATGACCCCGCTTTTTAAGGACAAACAATTCACATTGTTATTTCATTAAGAACCCATTTTAGGGATTTCATGTCCTGAAAATTTAACCAAACTAAAACCAGAATGAATATCTTTTATAAGAACCTATTTCATTTCTTTGCAAATGTATATAAAAAACCAATCATAAGGAATATCTTTCGGTGAAAATATCAAAAAATTCAATCAAACTCTGTTTTTCGTCTGCTGAAAATCATAGGGAAATAGTTATATTTGTTAGCAACAAAGGAGTTTTTTATGTTAGGGAAAGCATTCAACGGTAAATTCAAGAAGAATTGGGTCATCGAGCCATTCGTTTGGCTGGCGGTCCTTTTGCTTTTGACGTTGAGTAATATATCGGTGGATGTATTGTTGGCTTTCGAGATTTCTTCGGCATTGACCTTCGGCATGTTTCTTTTGACATGGGTGAACAGGGGATTGCTATTGCCTCGTTTCCTCCTGCATCGGAAACTTGCCTTGTATATGTTGCTGTCGTTGATTTTGATTGCGGGGGCGATCATGTTCTTCTCCGAGTTGGAGACCTATTTGGTGGATACATATATGGCGGATCATGCGGAACCGGAGGCTTGGTCGCCTTTGGATTGTACGCTTCCGTCGGCTGAGTCGAAACCTTTCTTTGACGAGACTCCGCCGAAGTCTACGGTAGCAGGAACCGTCCAATTCAAAATTTCCATTTTGTTCTTGGGCTCCTTTTTCGTCTCCACCTTGTTCCATTATTTCCAAAAGGAGCGGGCCGACGAGCAGATGCGTATGGCTCTTTTGCAGGAGAAGACGGAGATGGAGTTGAAATTTTTGAAGTCGCAGATCAATCCTCATTTCCTTTTCAACGCCTTGAACAACATCTATTCGATGGTTTATATGGGCGACAAAAATGCGGCGGATAGTGTCCTTGCCCTTTCGGAGATGTTGCGCTATGTCACGGATGAGAGTGGCTCGGATAAAATCAATTTGGCTGACGAGATAACTTATTTGGATAATTATCTTGATTTTCAAAAGATTAGATACGAAAAGGATTTTAATGTCACTTTCGAAAAGAATATTCAGGCAGAGCCGATTTTCATTTCTCCGATGCTTTTCCAACCATTTATCGAAAATGCGTTTAAGCATAGTGGGGTGGGCTCGGGGCAAGGCTCCTATGTCAATATCCGCTTGGAAGCCAATCGAGAGCGGGTCCGTTTTTCGGTTGTCAATAGCAAACGTAAAAAGAAGCAGGAGACCCAACCTTCCCGTATGGGGGTCGGTATGGTGAACGTTCAAAAAAGGTTGGATTTGCTTTATCCGGACCGCTATGAATTGAAAGTGGAGGATGAGGAGACGAAGTTCACCGTTGATCTGAATATTCAGTTGCAATGAAGTTGAAAGATATTAAACTACAAAGTTATGGATAATGAACAGATAAAGGTACTTATCATAGATGATGAGTTTCCTGCACGTAAACTTTTGTCGGAGTATGTCTCTAAGATTCCGACATTGGACTTGGTTGCCGCATGCGAGGATGCCATGGCGGCTTCTGCTGTCTTGCAGCAACAATCGGTGGATTTGATTTTGTCGGATATCCAGATGCCAGAGTTGTCGGGCTTGGATTTTATCCGTTCGATGAAGGATCGTCCGATGGTGATCTTTACTACCGCGTATTCTGAATATGCGATAGATAGTTATGAGTTGGATGCGGTTGATTACCTTCTTAAACCGATACCGTTCCCTCGCTTTATGCAAGCCATAAATAAGGTGGTTGAGCGTTTCCGCTTGCGTCAGCAATTGAACGTTAATTCGGCGGCGAAGGAGTATTTCATGGTCAAAGCCGATCACAAACTCTATCGCATCGATTATGCTGATTTGCTTTTTATTGAGGGACAGAGCGAATATGTGACTTTCCACATGAAAGATAAGAAAAACGTCACGGCCTACTATTCGTTGAAGAAATTGGAGGAGGAATTGCCTTCAAAGGAGTTCGTCCGTGTCCATAAGTCTTATATCGTGTCAATATCTAAAATTGAGTCTGTAGAAGGAAATGTCTTGACGGTGGCGGGTCATAAATTGTCCATCGGAAAGAATTACCGTGATGGATTTTTGGAAATGCTCTGTAGTAAAGGATGATTTTTGATTGAAAATTAGGTATTTAATAATAATGGGGCGCTGTTGGGGGCGCTCTGTTTTTTTGAGGAGACATCGATGAGAGCGATAGGATTGCGGTTTGTCACGAAATGGATTCTGTAATATAAATGTAATATCTCTGCAATTCTTGTGTAATATGTTTTGGCGACATTTGTCGCATCAAATAGAGATATTATGGATTTTTGTTTGAATATTTTGAGCCTTTGTGGTTCCTTGGCTTTGTTCCTATACGGAATGAAGATTATGAGTGAAGGCCTTGAAAAATTCGCAGGAGATCGATTGCGAAACATCTTGGCGGCGATGACGAAGAACCGTTTTATGGGTGTCCTGACGGGAATCTTTGTTACTGCCCTAATCCAGTCTTCCAGTGCAACTACCGTGATGGTGGTGAGTTTCGTGAATGCGGGCTTAATGACGCTGGGCCAATCCATTGGTGTTATTATGGGTGCCAATATCGGTACGACGGTGACCTCGTGGGTCATTTCGGCCGTTGGTTTTAAGGTGAATATTGCAGCCTTTGCAATACCACTCCTTGCCGTAGGTATGCCATTGATATTTTCTGGACATTCAAAAAGGAAGAGTTTTGGAGAGTTTATTTTCGGTTTCTCGTTCCTTTTCATGGGACTCAACTACCTTCAGGTCGCTGCTACGGATTTGAATATTGGTGTCGGGGTCGCAAACATGCTTTCCACCATCAATTCGGATAGTTTCCTTGTGATTCTCCTTTTTGTCGTAGTGGGTGCCCTTGTTACGATACTTGTGCAGGCCAGTGCGGCTACGATGGCTATCACGTTGATGTTATTTGATATGCATATACCTGGGTTTGGCTTTGAGCAGGCGGCAGCTCTTGCGATGGGGCAAAACGTGGGTACGACGATTACGGCTTTTATGGCATCCCTTACGGCTAATACGCAGGCGAGAAGAGCAGCTTTGGCACATATGTTCTTCAATGTCTTTGGTGTGGTGGCTGTTTTGTGTATGTTCTATCCATCGTGTCGGGCTGTTTCATGGTTCGTGACGGATGTGATGGGCTCTGAAGATAACGATTTGTATAAGTTGTCGGCATTCCATACCGCATTCAATATCTTTAATACGGTTATCTTGATAGGCTTCGTTCATCAGATTGAGGCGTTGGTTTGTAAGGTCTTGCCAGTCAAAGACCAAGACGAGGAGCAATATCGTCTTCGTTTTATCTCTTCCGGTTTGTTGTCAACGGCGGAGCTCTCTTTGTTGGAGGCACAAAAGGAGATTACGAATTTTGCACAGCGTTGCCATCGTATGTTCGGTTTCGTGCTTCAATTGATGGATATTGAAAAGGATGAGGAGTTCAATAAACTCTATTCCCGAATAGAGAAGTATGAGCGAATCACGGACGACATGGAGTTGGAAATCGCCAACTATCTGCAAAAAGTGGGCGAGGGACGTCTTTCTAACGAGTCTAAATTCCAGATTCAACAAATGTTCAAGCAGATAACAGAGTTGGAGAGTGTGGGAGATTCCTGCTTTAATTTGGCCCGTACGTTGAACCGTCGCCGTCAGAACAGCAAGGATATGTTTACAGAGAAACAAATTGAACACATGCGTTTCATGCTGAATCTGGTGGACAATTCGTTGGATGAGATGGTTAGAATCGTCGATTTCTCCAACCCTAAGCCGGAAAACATTAATCTCTCCATGAATTTGGAGCATGAAATCAATAATTATCGTTCCCAGTTGAAAAGTCAGAATCTTCATGACATCAATGATGGAGTCTATAGTTACCAATTAGGTGTCTTCTATATGGATTTTATCGCGGAATGCGAAAAGTTGGGCGACTATGTGATTAATGTGGTGCAAGCCTCGTCTTACTAAATGCTCTTAAACTTTTTATTCCTGTAGTTAAAAGCTGAAAATACTCATTCCTCATAGAAACAATGGAACTCTATCCATTGTTTCTTTTTTTTCTGCAACTTATAAGAGTTAAGAACTAAAAGTTGGGGTTGGCGAGAGGTCTCTTTGGGAAACTACTGACGATTAGTTTTTAATTTTATTTGTCTACGTGCGGAATTTGTTATTTTTGTAGAGTATAATACATTTCGTATGGAAGACGCAGGTAAGATTCTGGTGGTTGATGATGAGCAAGACCTTTGCGAAATACTTCAATTCAACTTGGAGACGGATGGTTATGTCGTAGATACGGCAAATTCCGCAGAGGAGGCTTTGAAATTAACTCTAACCGATTATAGCTTGATTTTGTTGGATGTGATGATGGGCGATGTCTCTGGGTTCCAAATGGCGGAGCGTCTGAAATCGCATCCTTCCACATCGGATATACCTATTATATTCATTACGGCATTGGATAATGAGGAGTGTACGCTTCGAGGTTTTAATATCGGGGCGGATGACTATATGGCCAAACCTCTTTCTATGCGAGAGGTGAAGGCACGTGTGCGGGCTGTCTTGCGTCGAAACCATCGTTTAAATCAGACTTCGGAAGGAGAAAAGGAGGGCAGGAACGCTCTCTTACGTGTGGATGAACTTACTTTGGATAGGCAGGCTAAGTCGGTAAGGATAGGCAACGTCCCTGTTGATTTGACGAAGTTGGAGTTTGAGTTGTTGCTTGTTTTCCTGCAAAATCAAGGGCATCTGTTTTCGAGGGAGGAACTACTTGCGAAGGTGTGGCCCAGTGAGGCTTTTGTGACTGATCGTACAGTGGATGTGAATATTACCCGCCTGCGGAAAAAAATCGGTCGGTATGGGAAGTGTGTGAAGACGAAGGTGGGCTATGGCTATTATTTTGAAAATGCTCTAAGATGAAAGCCAAGGCTCGTAAATCGTTTCAGCGGACGCTGTTTTTCAGTGTGGTAGGAGTCTTTTTGCTTCTTGCCCTCTTTTTTTCTGTCTATCAGTATTATAGAGAGAAAGAGTACAAGGTCGATACGATGAATTACCGTCTTCAAATGTACAATTATGAGATTTACCATTTTGTGAAAGAAAATGGGGTGGATAATCGCGAAACTTTCTTGAATTTTGTGGATAGTCTTGGGGTGGCCGATTTGCGAGTGACTCTCATTAAGCGAGACGGAAAGGTCTTGATGGATAGCTATTTGTCAGATGTCAAATCCATGAACAATCATCAGGATAGGAAGGAAGTCTCTGCTGCTTTAAAGCGGGGAAAGGGGTATGAGAAGCGGAGAGCCTCTTCTGTTGATGGAAAATCCACGTTCTATGTGGCTACAGCGTTCCCTAATTTGATTGTTCGGACAGCAGTTCCCTATAGTTCGAAGTTGGCGAAGACTTTGAAGGTGGATAACTATTACCTCATATATGCTTTTATCATCACTTTAATTTTGATAATGGTGCTTTATAAGAATACTTCCCGTATCGGAAAGCACATTGAATATCTTCGTCTTTTTGCACAAAAGGCGGAAAAGGGGGAACAGTTGGACCAAAGTCGGAATATCAGTTTGCCTAACGATGAGTTGAGTGATATATCGCAGATTATTACGACATTATATTGGAAACAACGTAATTTGGAAGAGGATAAATTGCGTATTAAACGGCAACTTACCCAGAATGCAGCACATGAGTTGAAAACGCCAGCAGCCAGTATACAGGGATATTTGGAGACTATTCTCCAAAATCCGGAAATAGGGGAGGAGAAGCGAGCTTACTTTTTGGAGCGTTGCTATGCACAGAGCGTGCGGATGTCGAAACTCTTGCAGGATATGTCTACTTTGTCAAAGTTGGACGAGAAAGATATCGCCTTGACTCATACGGAGTTCACTTATATGAATGTCAATGAGGTGGTCCATTCGGTGCTTGCTGATGTTGCTTTGCAATTGCAAGAGAAAGGTATTCTTGCCACGATGGATATGCCTGCTTCTGTTCGAATTTATGCGGCTCCGACTTTGATTTATAGTATATTCCGAAATTTGGTGGATAATGCGATTGCTTATGCTGTGGGAGCCACGACAATCAACCTCTCCTGCTCGGAGATGGGGGACAGTTATGAATTTGTTGTTTCGGACAATGGCGCAGGCGTTCCGGCTGTGCATCTTCCCCATATATTCGAACGCTTTTATAGGGTGGACAAGGGAAGGTCCAGAAAATTGGGAGGAACAGGTTTGGGTCTTGCTATCGTGAAAAATGCGGTGGCTGTGCATGGTGGTACCTGTGTTGCCTATCCAACACCAGGTGGTGGTTTTTCTGTGAAATTCACTTTGATGAAGAATTTGGATGGAAAGATCTTTTGATCTCTTTGGGAAAGAATAATTTATAGTTTGATTAAAAAATAGAGAAAATGAAAAAGTGTATTTATGCAGCGTGGGCATTCCTTGCCTTGTCGGCTTGCCAAGGAAAACAGTCACAAACGGAGCCTGCCGGAGACGCTTCGGCTGTCGATTCGGAGGTTGTCGTACAAGATCAGAATTCAGAAGAGGCAATGCCCGAAAAGCCGACAAAGCCAACTCTTGCAGAGCAAATGGCGAACATGAAACCTCTAGCGCTTGTCGTGGAGAGTCCCGAACATTATGGTATGATTAGTTTAAATACCAAAGGAGAAGGCTTGGTAAAGTTGAAAGTCCTTTCCTGCCGTGAAAATGGCATAACGGATACGGATGCGTGGATTGCCCAAAACAAAGAGGGAATGCCTTACCAAAGTTTTTGGATGGGCAATTTGAAGGAGGGAGAGGATACCCCTTTCCACAAGTTCTTGGCGATGCCAGAGACGTATGATGGCCTTTATCGTGGCGATTTTGAAATCCATCCAGGATACAATGTGGTGGCCTATGGAGAGAATAAGTTTAATAATCAAATAGGTTATGACTGTAACGTCCTTGTTGTTACGGATAATGATTTTACGGAGATTAAGAAGATTGTCGATTTCCGTCCCTTTACTAAGGACTTTTTGGAATCGTATGATCTGAATGATAATTGCGCACCTACCTATTCAGGCTATACGGTGGTGGGCGATTCCCTCTATGTCGTTATGACTCATCATACTTATTCTAGTGCTTCCAAGGGAAATAATGCCTATCTAATGTCCATTGACTTGAATAAAGGTTGGCTGAATTGGATGACTAAAACCCTTACATGCAACTCTCAATTCATCATCATAGATAATAGTATCGTTTGTGGTTACGGCTTTTCTGGAGAGCCTCATCATGTCTATGTGTTAGATCGAATGTCGGGAGAAAGAGTGCAGACTCTTTCGGTCAAGAAGACCCCAGAACTATTCTCTTTGGATGGTAATAAACTTCACATGCGCACCTATAGTTGTGACTATGTTTTGGAGGTGACGAAGTAAGAATTTCGTGTTTCTGAAAATAGAAAAGCAGGGTCGGCGAAGAAACACTTTGCCGACCCTTTTTTTGCCCGATTGTGAAATCTTAGGCCACGTTTGTCTTAAAATCAATTTGGAAGAATATAGAATGCAATACGTTCATATTTGAAGCCATTCTTCTCTTTCCCATAACCTAATTCGTTGAAATTAGTTGTGTAGAAGTGTGTGTTGTTGTCACTGTAAGTGCTGTAGTATCTATATACAGGAATAAGCCCGGTTTTTGCTGAAGTATAGACGTATCCTGCACATCCTTCGTATTTATAACCATATTTGCCAGCGCCCAATTCGTTATAATCAGTAGTATAGAAGTGGTCTCTGCCATTAAAATATCTATGAAGTTTTGTTGTTCCTGATACTTGGGAGTCGTGAATTTTTCCCATCGTACTTTCTATATCTTGTGTGTAATTTTGATCTTTCAACTCTGCAAAATTGGCAGTATAGAAGTGAGCTCTCATGCCATTGAGGTAGCATCTGTAGAATCTTTTGGTGCCGTTGTATGGATACATTTGGCTTGCCTTGGATTTGTCCAATGTGGATAGGTTGAAGTTGCTGTGTCCTGATTTACCATTTGTAGTCCAAGATGAAGGAAAATCGTACATCATGAGGGAATTTTCGTCGTAACTAGTCGCCGATACTTCGCTTGTTAAATATTTTTCGGTCACGTTTACTGCTATTATGTTTCGTAATTCATTGTCTGATAGACTATTATATATAGCCATCTTCCTGTAATCTTTAAAAATAGCATTGGCATTCCATGATATTGGTGAATTAGGAGATTGGTGTTCGTGTACCATTCCTAGAGCATGACCCAATTCGTGAAGTATGGTACCATATTTAACTTCTTTAGAGATTTTGTTTGACTCGAATCCAACAAAACGAATGGATGTCGCATTTTTTCCTAAACCTCTAGTTGTTCCTCTTAATTCGTAAGGTGAAGGTCCATTCTCAAAGGAAATTGTAATGCATGGATATGAGACTGACTGGTCGTTTGACACTATTCTGAAATTTATGTTTACGTAAGCCATCCATTCAAATAGGGCTTCCTTTACTAATTTTTTGTAAGTGTCAGTTCCGTTTGCTATTTTAATGCCTACCGTTTGACCATTTTGCCATAAATAATCTTTTTCAAAAGCAGCTCTCAGTCCATTGTCTGTGAGAGTGCTATCAATTAAATCGAGATGAGAGTAGCTTCCGATGGATTGAGTAAAATCTTCGTTCTGTAATGTTACTTCCTCTTTTTGGCAAGAAGATAATGATAACAATCCTGCAAATCCTAAAATTAATGATTTTGTTTTCATTCTTTTTTTCTTGTTTTTTTAATTAACTATTAAAATTAATAGGTTGTATTAATGATAATAGGTCGTGTGAAATAATTTTCGTTTTCTCGAGAAACATGTTGCAAAAGTATAGGAATTTTTGTTTGATTTTTATTAAAAAGTATTTATTCTGATTTCTAGTTTTGTTATTTTATGTTAATTGTATGTTGCGTTGTTTTTTTGTTTTGTAATTATATTTCTTGATTTAAGTGTTGTTTTTTTTATAATCATAAATTAGATTTGGTTAAATAGCTATTCTATTTTGGAAAGAAATAATGAGTTTATAGTTGGCTTTGCTTGTCTCTTGTCATTATGCGAAAAGAGGGTGTATCGTTTTGATACCCCTCCTTTCCCGTGTTCTTAAAATTTTGTTACGTTTGTCTTAAAATCAATTTGGAAGAATGTAGAAAGCAATTCCTTCGTATGCGTATCCTAATTTTCCATTTCCTAATTCATTGAGGTCGGTAGTATAAACGTGTGTCGCAGTTTTTGAATTGTAGTATTGGTATACTGGAATAGTTCCATTTTTTGCAGTGCTGTATACATATCCTTCAAAACCTACATGTGTATATCCGCCTTTACCTGCTCCTAAGAAATTGTAGTTGGTGGTGTAATAATGATCTTTACCGTTCCAATATCTGTGGAGCTTTGTTGTTCCGCTAACTTGGTTTTCGTGAACTTTGCCCAAAGATGCAGCTATGTATTGCCCGAAGTTTTGAGATTTTATTTCTTCCTCAAAATGACTAGTGCAGAATTGTACGTCTCCAGTTGGGATATATCCTCTATATAATCTTCTTGTTCCGTTTAATGGATACATTTGTCTTGTTTTAGATTTGTCCAATGCGGACAGAGCATAATTGCTGTGACCTGATTTTCCATTTGTGGTCCATGAAGATGGGAAGGTATACATCATGAGAGAATTTTCATCATAACTTGTGGCAGTTACGTCACTAGTTGAATATTTTCCAATCACGTTTGTAAGTATGGTCTGCCATAGTTGATCGTCATTTTGGTCTTTGTATAGAGCTAAATTTCTATAATAATTGAAAACAGCATTTGTATTCCATTGTATTGTAGAGTTAGGAGACTGATGTTCGTGTACCATTCCTAAAACATGACCAAATTCGTGTAGTATCGTGCCATATTTTTGATTTTTTGTAAATTTGGTTGATTCGAATCCAATAAATCGGATGGATGTCGCCCTATTTCCTAAGCCATGAGTAGAACCGCCCATTTCTGAAGATGATGTTCCGTTTTGAAAAGAAATAGTGAGACATGAACCAGTATAATTGTCTGGTACAACTATAAAGGTTATGTTTGCATATGCCATCCATTCAAACATGGCTTCTATTACAAGTTTTTTATTTGCGGTAGTTCCGTTGGTTATCTTTACTGGTATATATTGCCCGTTTGTCCATAAATAGTTTTTTGCGTAGGCTGCCCTTAATCCATCAGCAGTGAGAGTGCTGTCTATTAAGTCGAGTTGACCGCAGAATTCGTTAGATGGAATTGAACTTTCGTTTTCTAAATTAATTTCGTCCTTTTGGCAAGAAGACAATGCCATTAATCCTGCAAATCCTAATATTAATGATTTTGTTTTCATTTTAATTCTCTTTTTTGTTTTTAATTAACTATTATAATAATAGGTTGTATTAAAATAATAGGTCGTTTATTGTAAATTTTTGCATCCTCGAGAAACGCATGACAAAATTATGTATAAGAGGTGGTAGCTTTTTATTTTTTTGTTAAAAATGTTTAATTTGTATGTTTGGTTTCTATAATATGAATTTTATTTATCTGTGTCTCCTGAATAATGAGTTATTTGTTTGTGTTATGTATTGATTATTTGTTTCTTGAATGATGTTTATTTATGAATGATGTTTATTTTGATGAATGTAAAATTTTGATATTTGGAAAAAGGAAATATATGGATATTTGGCTTTAATTTGCGTCCGTTTGTTGTGTTTTTTAATTTATGTTAAAAAATATCTTGATTTTATTTGTGTGTTTTCTGAATAAAATATAGAGTAGATGAAAAATATCTTTACTGAGAACCCATTTTGATAGTCTTTCGCTTTCGGTGTAGGACATTCCCCCTCTTTTCCCCATATTGTAGGAGTCTTGGAAAATTTTTATCTTTGGTTGAAGGTAAACGTTTACCCTTATCTATAGCAAAAGAACTATGGCAGAAATTAATGTGTATCAACGCTATTTTGAAGCGGATCTTGAATTCAATGGGGTGAAGCGGAGGGCTGCTTCTGTGTTGCTCGTTTCCGATTCGGAGGCGGGACGAATCAAATATACGGTGACGGTGGCTTTTATGCCCTATGAGGATTCGGAGGATTTCCGTGTCCCTTATGATGCTTGTTTTAGCAAGACGATTTATGAGGGTGCGGGACGGCGCTCGAAGAAAAAGGAGAAGGGCTTTCTGGATTCACTGTCTGCAGTGGTCGAAGAGTTGGCTGAAAATGCAGGTGGTAAGGTCTTTTGGAATCAGCCTCTCTCGGAGGAACGGTTGGGGTGAATGGCGACCTCACTACTTGAAGGCAACAAAAAAGGTGAAGCTGTATGGCTCCACCTTCTTTGTTATGGTGTGTGAAATCGTATCGATTAGAGAGCGGCAGCCGATGTCTCTACCTCTTTGTTGATCTTCTTGATCAAGCCTTGAAGTACAGAACCAGGACCAACTTCCGTGAAAGAGGTAGCTCCGTCGGCAATCATGTTGTTGACCGATTGCGTCCATTTTACAGGGGCTGTTAATTGAAGAACCAAGTTCTTCTTGATTGTCTCGGGGTCGGTTTCTCCTTTAGTTGTCACGTTTTGGTAAACAGGACAGATTGGGCTGTTGAATTTAGTGGCTTTGATAGCTCCCTCCAATTCTACTTTCGCAGGTTCCATCAATGGTGAGTGGAAAGCACCGCCTACGGAGAGTTTCAAGGCTCTCTTTGCTCCTGCTTGAAGCATGAGTTCACATGCCTTGTCGATTCCAGCCATGGTTCCGGAAATTACCAATTGTCCAGGGCAGTTGTAGTTGGCAGGGACGATGATTTCGTCTTTGATGGAAGCACAAAGTTCCTCTACCTTCTCGTCGGTCAAGGCTAAAACGGCAGCCATGGTGGAAGGGTTGGCTTCGCAGGCTTTTTGCATGGCTTGTGCACGTTTGGACACTAATTTGAGTCCATCCTCGAAACTCATGGCTCCAGCTGCGACAAGTGCGGAAAATTCACCCAAGGAGTGACCGGCTACCATGTCGGGTTTGAATGCCTCGCCCAATGATTTCGCCAATATTACGGAGTGGAGGAATACGGCAGGTTGTGTGACTTTCGTCTGCTTGAGGTCGTCTGCCGAACCTTCGAACATGATGTCTGTAATCTTGAATCCTAAAATGTCATTGGCTTGTTCGAACAACTCTTTTGCCAATGGGACGTTTTCGTATAGATCTTTGCCCATTCCTGTGAATTGGGCTCCTTGACCAGGAAAAACGAATGCTTTCATACGCTGATATAAATTGTTTGTTTTTCTTCCCGTCCTTTGACGGTATGCAAAATTACGATTTTTTAATATTAAGACCAAGAATGAATCCGACAAAGCGTCTTTCACTTCTCATTTCCATTTTTTCACATTGATGGAACTCTCATATTTCTCTTGGGTTTCGATCGGAAGGTTGGAGAAAAAGTTGATGCCGGTCAGTGTCTCTATCGAATCCACCGTGACGGCGTAGTTGTAGAAAGAGCCCTTTGCATCTTCGTTGGGTATGCAGAAAGCTATCATCTTCTCTTTTCCTCTCTTCGAAAAGTCGAATATGATTTTGTAGAAGTGGTCGGGAACGGTGATGTTGCTGGTTGTCCAACCTTTGTATTTGTCCTCGTATGCGAGTTTCTTCTTTTTTGACTTGGGTTGGTTCAAGACTGGGCCACATACCACATAGACGCTACCGTAATGGCGCGCCCATCTTCGTGTCTGTTTCTCCAAGTCGTTCCAAATGCCGCAGTTCATTTCCCTAATTTGGGGAGAGACGTTGCTCATGTAGAAACTCTCGTTCATCGCCTCCTCGTCGAATCTCATGTCGGCGGCTGGGGCTAAGTGTCCTTTGTCGTAGCCACAGTTCCTGTATTCGTAAGGATGGGCGGAACCCGTGACGATGCTGGGATCCTCAGTGAAAAGCTCGTTGCGCTCTTCTTCTCCATAGCTTTCTTGCCTTGTCAATTCATATCCTACCCATTCGGCTTGCTCGTCCTCTTCTGAATAGGAGAGGGTATAGTGCTTGTGCTTGTAGGTGACGCCGCTATGGTTGCTATGGGTGAATTGAGCATCTTGCTCTTCCCCTTTCTTCTCATCCTTTGTTTTTTTCTCTTTTTTCGCCTTTTTGTCTTTCCCTTTGAATAGTTCGGAAATCCAGCTAAAAAAAGATTCTTCCTCTTCTGGTTCGGGAGGAATTTCTTGGCTTGGGGCGGAGCAACTGCTTAAGAGTGCGCACGTTGAAAGAAGGATGAAAAATGTAGTCTTGTTCATATTACGTTTCTTCTAAATGGTTGGTGAAGAAGATTCTTTTAATAATAAAAACGGAGGCATGAAGATTTCATCCCCCCGTTTTTTGCTTAGTTCCATTTGTTATTCCATTGCCTTGAGACTCATGTCCAATCCTTTTACAGAGTGGGTGAGGGCACCGACTGAGATGAAATCTACGCCACATTCGGCATAACTTCTCAAAGTCTTGATGGTGATGCCACCCGATGATTCTGTTTCAACCTGTCCGTTGACTATTTTCACGGCTTCTTTGGTTGTTGGTATGTCGAAGTTGTCAAACATGACACGGTCAACGCCTCCTACAGCCAAGGCTTGACGCAATTCGTCGAGGTTGCGGACTTCCACCTCTATCTTGAGGTTTTTGCCTTTCTCTTTCAAATAGGCTTTCGTCTTGTTTACGGCATTTTCGATGCCACCCGCAAAGTCGATGTGGTTGTCTTTCAACATGATCATGTCGAATAGACCCATACGGTGGTTTACGCCTCCGCCGATTTTGACCGCCATTTTTTCCAAAACTCGAAGGCCTGGCGTGGTCTTTCTCGTGTCGAGAACGCGGGTGTGCAAGCCGTCCAATAGCTTGACATATTGCCTTGTGGTCGTGGCGATACCGCTCATTCTTTGCATGATGTTCAGGACGGTACGTTCCGTTTGGAGAAGTGATTGGTCCTTTCCTTCGACGATGAAGGCAATGTCGCCTGGCTTCACTTCAGCCCCGTCGTTTATGAATACTTCCATTTTTAAGTTCGGATCGAACTTGTGGAAGACTTTCTTTGCAATTTCAACTCCAGCCAAAACTCCGGGTTCCTTTATGAGGAGTTTCGCTTTCCCCTTTTTGTCGGCAGGGATGCATGACAAGGTGGAGTGGTCTCCGTCTCCGATGTCTTCTGCGAAAGCTAAGTTGAGCAAGCTTTCTATTAAATCGTTTTCAATCATTGCTATTTTCAATTCTTAATTGGTAAATCATGAAGTTGTTGGATGCACCTTTCTTCAGCCTGATTTGAACTTGGTGTTGTCCAGAACTTGTTTGCAATTTCCCCATGAGGTAGCCCGACTGCAACTTTTCTGTCTTGTGGGTCACGATGAAATTGTAGGGTCTACATTTGCCAACATAGTTTTGTACGGCTGACACTGCTTGGCTTTTCCCCTTTGCTTTGTTTTCCTCTTGGATGCTGACTTCCACTTCGTTGTCGAACAGTGAGGAGAAGTTTTGGGTTTTCCCGTCGCATAAAAATTCCTTTACCTGTTTCTGAATGTCGTCCAAAGGAGTCGCGTTTGCGGAAAGAAACGCCGTGCATACCATAAAAAGTAAAAGTAATCTTATGATTTTCCCTTTCATATCGTTCTTTATTAGTGTGACATTGTGTGCCGTTATCACTAAGTCCTACGCAAAAATAGTGCCTAAACGAGCCAAAAAACGCGGGGCAAGCCGTATCTTTGTGCGATTATTCACTTTTTTTATGGGTTACGGATGAAAGTAATACTTTTAACTGTCGGCAAAACTAACGAAATATATTTTAAAAACGCAATTTCCGAGTATCAAAAAAGGCTTAAATTTTATTTGCAATTTGAGATAGAGGAGTTGCCCGAATTGAAGAATACAAAAAGTCTTTCGGAGGAGCAGCAGAAACAGAAGGAGGGCGAACTGATTCTGAAGTGCCTTGTCGATTCGGACGATGTGATTTTGTTGGATGACAAGGGCGCCGAGTATACCTCCATGCAGTTCTCTTCCTTTATGGAAAAGAGGATGGCGGCCGGGGCTCGTCGTTTGGTTTTTGTCGTCGGAGGCCCATATGGCTTTAGTGAATCGGTATACCAACGTGCCACGGGAAAACTCTCCTTGTCCAAAATGACATTCTCCCATCAGATGGTCCGCCTTATCTTCGTGGAACAACTCTATCGAGCAATGACTATTTTGCGAGGGGAACCTTATCATCATGAATAGGCATGGATTTTGTGGTCTTTCGAATAGGTTATTGAAGGCTATTGGCATGAGAAACTTCGAATATATAAAAACAAAAAAGTGGCATTACATAATTCTGCTCGTCCTATCCCTGTTCTTCGCTGGAATGGGTATTTTCTTTGAGCAGCGATATTATGGCACGTCACAGCCGGAAATGGATGTTTCCGCCTTTTCGAGCGTTTTGCATGCTAAAGAATCTACTGTGAAGGAGACGTTGGCCCAACTGCGGAATGATGTGGAGTCGGTCGGCATTGAGATGCTCTATTCGAATGAACACCTCTATCAGCTGTCGGAAGAGAACGACTTGTCTTTCTTGATTTATGAGGGTGACTCTCTTTTGTACTGGTCGAATGACATTATCGATGTCTACCAAGTGAGCCGTTTCCCTTTCAAGCGGGGGTTCATGCTTCGAACCAATACGACCTATTGTGAGTGCATCCAGCTCTTCTCGAAAAAGTATCGCTATGTTGGCTTGATTAAGATAAAGGACTGCGTCTATCCGAAACTCTATACCAAAAATAACGATTATGCCAAGGGCTTCTCGTTGCCTGGCAATGTCATGATTGCGGAGGAGGGCGACAAGGAGGTCGTTCCTATCTATAATATGGATGGCGAACCTATTTTTTCTTTGGTTCAGACCCCGATTCTCCATTTCGACAGGTGGCTTTATTGGTCATGTATCCTCTCGTGGTTTGTCGTCTTGCTGCTCCTTTTCAAGTTGTTGAGGATGTTCTGCTCCCGTTATAGGTTGCAGATGACGCAATTGCGTGGATTCTTGCCTTTTACGGTCTTGGGATTTGCCTTGCTTTTCCTCTTCTCGTATGTACGTATCCCGGAAATCCTTTATTCGGGCGTTCTTTTTACGGAAGGTTATTATGCTTCCTCGTTTGCTCCTTCGTTCGGACATCTTTTGCTCTATACGATCTACGCCTTCTCTTGTTTGGTGGTGGCTTACCGTCATGTCTATGCGCCAGCACCACTCTCTCAGTATGAGGAAGGAAAGCGAGTTCCGTTCGCTTTTGGGTTGCAGCTTTTCTCTTCGTTGATATTCTTCTTTGTCTATAGGCTTACTGTCAATTTGATCTATAATTCGAAGATCGATGTGGCTTTCGTCTTTGTGAAGAATGTGTCGCTTGAGACCATCGCCTCCCTTTTCTTGATCTCTTCTTGGTTCTTTTTCTGGGGATTGGTCAATGAGCGGATACGTCGTATCTATACGGATGGCATGGGACTGAAGCAGTTAATTCTCATCAGAGGCGGCTTGGCCTTGTTGTGGCTTATCCCGTTGGCTATATGGGGACGCCATGTGGATGTCTTCCTCTATTTTGCTTTCTTCGTGATAGCTTACTTTATTGATATTTATAAATACTATTATAAGACAACCACTTTCATCTATTTGACGGCGTTGGTCTTCCTTTTCTTGAACCTTATTATCTCCGTCTGCTATTGGCACAGTGAGATCAACAATGACTTGAAGTGCTTTGAATTGGCCAAACGGCTTAATTCCGGCAACCGATTCATGCAGGACCGTTCGGCAGAGGCTGTGATAAGGGCAAAGAATCCGGAACTTTTGAGCGATCGAACGATTACGCAGTTGATGACCGATTCGATTTCAGACCAGTCTGCCCGAAAAATCGAGTATATCCTGCGAAACCACTATTTCGAGAAGTTCTGGAACGTCTATGACATGAGTGTGCAGATTTGTGGGGAGATGGATGAGATTGAGATTCGAAAGGGCGTTTATGGAGATGTAGTGAGTTGTCCGACCTCAATCTTGTCCGACACGACAAAATTTGTGCGCTTGGGGAATACGAATTTTTATATGAATAAGGATGAGCGACTCTCCGTCTGTTTCATCGGAGATTTCCTCTATGACGAATATCATCTTTATGTGAAGTTCTTCCCGAACATCTTTTATAACCGTATGAGTTTTATTGAACGAATTTCCCGTTCGGATGCTTCCAATACGGAGAATCTTTCGTCAGCCAAGTATTTCAAGAATGAGCTTCTCTTCGTCTCAGGCGATTATCGTTATCCTAATGGTATCTCTTGGATTCCGGAAACCATATCCACTTCGGCTAAGTTCGCACAGAATGGGTATGATCATTACGTCTGTCGTTTCGATGAGGATTCAGTCGTGGTGGTGAGCAAGGAGCGTATGCAGAGTTATGCCTACATCTTGTTGCTTTCCTATATGTTCTCAGCCTACATCTTGGGCGCTTTGCTGGTGATGCTCGCTTTCAGGGTGAAGAACCGGAAGGTGGGTCGATCCTTGCTGACCCGAATGCAAACGTTGTTCGTCATACCTTTGCTCTGCTCTTCCGTTATCTTGGGATCCATCTCTGTCTACTATTTCTATTGGCAGTACCGAAACAACCAAATGGCGGAGCTGGGAAGAACGGCCGATTCGATTCAGCAGAGTTTACAGGACCATATCGGATTGATAGACCAGTTGTCAGAAATGCCGGAGGACGACCTTCGAATGATGCTCCACGAGATATCTAACCTTTTCCGTTTGGATGTCATTCTTTATGACAAGCGGGGAGTGCTCTATACCTCTTCTCTTACCTCTCCGGATGTGGTGAGTGTTAACAAGGTGGGGACTATGCTGATGTCTCCTCGTGCACGTTTCTCCAAGTCGCCCTCTTATTATCAGATAGATAGTAGGATGGGGGTTGATTGTGCTTCCTATTTCGTGAAGGCCTATAATCGGAAGAATGCCCATATCGGTTATATCGATTTGTTGTCGTCGTCAGCAGCCACTCGGATGAAGCGGGATATGATGAATAACATCGTAATCGTTGTCGACTTGTATTTGGTGATTATGCTCCTCTCCATCTTTGTCATTTGGTTGATTAACAAGAAGGTGACGAAACCTATTGTGGCCCTTTCCGAGAATTTCGAGCAGATTAAGTTGACGGGAGAGAATGCCAAGATTGACTATGCGTATGACGATGAGATTGGTATCCTTGTGCGCCAATATAATAAGATGGTGGATGAGCTGATGGTCAATGCGGGCAAGTTGGCCAAGTCTGAGCGTGAGTTTGCTTGGCGTGAGATGGCGCGGCGTATCGCCCATGAAATCAAGAATCCGCTGACCCCTATGAAACTGAGTGTCCAGATGGCGATTCGAAAGAAGGAGTTGGATCCGGAAGGCTTCGACGAATATTTCAAGAAGACGGGTGCCGTCTGGATTGAGCAGATTGACAACTTGTCGCGTATCGCCTCCGAATTCTCTAATTTTGCCAAGATGACCCAAGGAACGGTGGAGCGTATCGACCTTGTGGAGAAACTGACGTCTGCCGTCAGCCTTTTTGAAAATAATATGGAGGAGGTCGATTTTGAATTGGAGTTGAACGGTTATGAGCATGCCTACTCTTTGCTGGATGGTAAACAGATGGTTCAAGTCTTCAATAACCTATTCCGTAATGCAATCCAGTCTATTCCTTCTGACCGAAAGGGAAAGGTTTTGGTCTCTTATCGTCAGGTGGATGATATGGGATTGATTGCGATTCAAGATAATGGTTGCGGTATCCCTGACGAGATTAAGGACAACCTGTTCTTGCCTAATTTCACTACAAAGACGAGTGGTATGGGTTTGGGCTTGGCTATCGTGAAAAACATTGTGAATTCAGCCAACGGTTTTATCTGGTTTGAATCTAAATGGAAGGAGGGAACTACCTTCTTCTTGAAATTCCCTCTGTTGGCTGAGGTGTAGTTGGATTTTGTTTCTCGCTTCGATCCAAAAATAGAGTTCGTGAAATATGGGTGGCACATGGAGAATGCCAAGTAGGTATGAATGTGAGGAATTGTATACTAATTGTAACGTGGTGCCGATTATGATTGATGGAGTGGAAGGCTATCAGTACATAAGCAAGATCAACGGAGCATCCATCTTTATCCCTTGCGTGGGATATTATTCCGAGGAAGAAAAAGCGGAGAGTTCTTCTAGTTGTGATAGTCCAATATCGTCAAGCACACTAATTATGACTTCCTCTCCATCTGCCAGTTATCCTGATCTCTGTTCTACATTTACTCCGTTAGGTGGGGGATGGCAAAGTGGACGTTATTGCGGATATCAAGTTCGTGCCGTCTCTGATTGATGAGCATGGCCGTGGGGACAAGGAGCGCCTTGTCCCTATGGTTATTCCGCATCTTCATCCGGTTCTTGGTGGATGTGGATTTGGAGGTCGTTGCCGAAACGCATCCGTAGGGCGTTTTCTACTTGGGTGGAGATGTTGTGGGCTTCGACGATGGTCATGGTCGGAGCGACAACAAGGTGGGCATCGATGATGATGCTTGGACCGTTTCTTCTGGTCTTCAGTTCGTGTATTCCTTCCACGCCTTCTACTTCGGTGGCGATCTTCACCATCTCTTGTTCCATGTCGGCAGGCAAGGAGACCTCCAATAGTTCGTTAAGGGACGGAATGGCCATGTGGATGGCAGTCGCTATGATGGCGATGCTTATGCAGCAGCTGACGATCGGGTCAAGCACGGCCCATTGTTTTCCCAAGTAGATGGCTCCTCCGATACCGATGGCGGAACCTATGGACGAGAGAGCGTCGGAGCGGTGGTGCCATGCGTTGGCGAGCAGGACGGGGCTGTTTAGCTCGTGGCTTGCCTTTTTTGTATATTGGAAGAGTATCTCTTTCAAGATGATGGAGCAAATTGCCGCCCAGAACGCAATCATTCGGGGCATTTCTATCAGTTCGCCCTTGAAGAAACCAGAGATGCTGGTGATTCCTTTGGCGAGCATCTCCACACCGATGACCAACAAGAGGAGGCTGACGAATAGGGTGGCCATCGTCTCGTATTTCCCGTGGCCATAGCCATGGTTGTGGTCTTTCCCTTTGGACGAGATGCGGACGCAGAGAATGATGACGATGTCGGATATGAAATCGGACAATGAGTGAATACCGTCGGCGAGCATGGCGGCACTATGGCCGAAGATACCTGCTGCTATCTTACCTCCCGTCAGGAAGAAGTTGACGATGGAACCTGTCAAAGTTACATTAGTAATCTTCTTTTCTCTCTCTTTTATGGCGTCCATAAATTGGGGTGTTTTAGTTGCTCTTGTGAATTTTTATCAAACCGTAAGTGGGCTTGGAGTGCAAAAATAGAAACCTATTTTTTATTGGCAAAATCTTTGGAAAAGAAAACTTGCCTATTCTTATCTTGTCCATTCCTTAACTTGAAAAATGAGAGCCTCCTTTTTTCTCATGTTTGGCATTAGTGACCGCCAAGGGCGGAACTTAACGACATGGCAAGACGTCAGGCGAACGTAATAGGATGTTAGTGTAAGTGACCCAAAGCGGAACTTATTGACATGTCAAGATAAATAAGAATATAAACTGATATGATGAGCCATAACATTAGGGTAGGAAAGTAGGTGCCAAGCGTTATATAAATGAGTGCGCTTGAGGCTGCCGTTATTCCTGTTTTTAACAACACCTTAAAGATGCTTTCTCTAAGATCCATTGTACTCTCCAAAATATAATAGATGAGGCTTGGTGGTGTGGCGATAATGACGTATTTCTGTACTGTTTCGTCACTTGTGACAATTGCATAAATGGTGGCGAAGAAGATAACTATCACCAGAAGTGCGGAGCTGCGGACAATGGCCTTGTCAAAATAGTCGGAAGAGATGTCTATCTTGTTTCCGATAATCTGCAATATTGTTTTGGCTTTCATACTAAGCGTGGCATGGGAGTTGGGATCGGAATATAGAGTCAGCAGTCTCTTATAGGCCTCTTCTCTAGACCCTCTTCTAAAGATTGCCGCTTTTTTGTAACAATAGGCCGCCTCCTCTAAGTTTTGTTCTGTGCCATCTCCATGGTAGTAGCAGTCCCCTAACAATAATTGGGCCTCGCTATTCAATTTTCTTGAAGCCTCATGGAAGAGTTGAAAAGCCTTTTCTTTGTCCTGAGGAACTCCTTTCCCTTCAAGGTAGCACTTTCCTAACCATACTTCTCCACTTCGGTCGTACTCTCGAAATTCATTAGTGGATTTTGTAAACCATTTGATAGCTTCTTTATAGTCTTGTTTTACTCCTTCTCCATAGAAATAGCGTCTCCCAATTTCAACAAGGACATGGGAATTTGTTGTGTAAGGGTGTTTTGCATCTTCGATGAGTTCTTCGGTTGTTTTATCATCAGATATTCCCTTGCCCAAAATAAGGTGCCATAAAGATACCACATCATAATAAAAATAAAATCCCATATTGTCTGTTTGAATTTTGCAAATTGGCAAAAATGTTTGACTGCATCAAAGGTACAAACATAGTTGGAATAAATGGGATGTTTTTAGGAGGAAATGCCATTAAGTGCGATGAGTGCGTTGCTAACGCAAGGAGTGTATAGCCTTGAATGTTTTATTCAATTGCCCATGAATAGAATAAAGAAGTAAAACTCTTTAATTTTTAAGAAAGCCCCTTGCAAACTATCTTTCCCTTTGCGGAAACCAAAGATTTTATTATTTTTGGCTGAATTTTTGTGCGTTGCTTCCTCCTCTTTGATGAGGAAGACCGTACTGGGGAAGATCCGTTCGTTGGAGGATTTTTGTCTCTTACTTTGTTGTCTAAAGGCTTGATGTTGTGGTTTATACGTCAGGTGTGGAGCTTGAAGAATCCTAGGCTTGAAAGCCTAACTCGTTGGCGGATGGGCTCTTTTGATTTTAAAATAGATATTGATGACCATGAGGTATAGTTTGATATTTGTCTTTTTGCTGTTTGGCGTTGTGGAGGCATTCTGTGACGGCGGTAGCAATGTCTATAAATTTTTGTCCTTGCCCAATTCAGCACAAGTTGCGGCTTTGGGTGGTAGTAATGTCTCCTTGAAGAATGGGGATGTGAATATGGCCTTCCAAAATCCGGCTCTTTTGGACAACGAGTTGAATAATTCCGTAGCTGTCAACTATGTGAACTATCTGTCGGATGTCAATTATGGTTCCGTCGCCTATTCCCGTAATATCAACACCTATAATTCATGGGCGATTGGTGTGACGTATTTGAATTACGGCATGTTGGATGGCTATACGGAGGAGGATGTGGAGACGGGCGAGTTCTCTGCGGGCGACCTTTGTGTTACGGCTCTGTATTCCAGACAATTGTTTGATAGGATCCGTGCGGGAATGGCGCTGAAGCCTATCTATTCCTATATTGATTCGTATAGCAGTTTCGGCCTTGCCGTGGATGTGGGTGCTTCCTATGTCGATACGGCCCATGCTTTTACCATGGGCTTGGTCTTGAAAAATGTCGGAGTGCAGTTGACCGGCTATTACGATGACGAGGATTCGGAACATCGTGAGCGTCTGCCATGGGAGTTGCAGTTCGGTTTGTCGAAGCGTTTGTCTCATGCTCCTTTCCGTTTCTCGCTGACGTTCGTAGACTTGAACCGTTGGGACTGG
>JAFZKQ010000005.1 GCA_017553575.1 Paludibacteraceae bacterium | reverse complement strand
GTTTTTGTCTTTTCGTTTTGCGGAATTTGTGAAAAATGGGAGGGTTGAGACCTCGTGATTTTCTCGGAAATAGGGGCAAAAATTCATCGAAATCAATTTTTATGCAATTTGTTTAAAAAATAGATGGTTTATTTTGCGGGTTGTACTTTTTTATTGCAAATTTGCGTTGCAAACAAAAACAGGTAGATTTTTCATAGTTTAAGGTTTAGGTTAATTGAGATGATAGGAAGCTGTGAAGCCTCCTATCGTTTTTTTTATGCGCTTGCCTTTTGAATGCCCCTGAAAAATCATTAATTTTGCCGAATGGTGGAATCTTCACCTTCGTAACATTTAGGTAATAAATATGGCACAAAGAACGGAAATTTCGTCGTTGGGCGAATTCGGCTTAATAAAGCATTTGACGGAGAATTTTGAATTGAAGAATCCTTCTACTATAAAAGGGGTGGGAGATGATGCCGCTATCCTCGACTATAAGGATAAGCAGGTCTTGGTGACGACCGACTTGCTTTTGGAGGGTGTCCATTTTGATTTGACGTATGTCCCGTTGAAGCATCTGGGTTATAAGTCTGCCATCGTCAATTTTTCGGACATCTGTGCCATGAACGGTTATCCTAAGCAGATTACGGTTTCGTTGGGCGTCTCCAAACGCTTCTCAGTCGAGGACATGGAGGAGTTGTATGCCGGCATCCTCTTGGCGTGCGAGGCCTATGGCGTGGATTTGGTGGGTGGTGACACCTCGGCATCCATGACGGGTTTGACGATCAGCATCACTTGCATCGGTGAAGGAGAGAAGGGCAAGATTGTTAAACGTAGCACGGCGAAAGATACGGACTTGATCTGTGTCTCCGGCGATTTGGGCGCTGCCTACATGGGTTTGCTCCTGCTCGAACGTGAGAAGCGCGTCTTCAATGGCAAGGATGGTGTGCAACCCGATTTCGCAGGGAAAGAGTATATCATTGAGCGTCAGCTTAGGCCGCAAGCACGCATGGATATTGTCGAGAAATTGGCTCGAATCAATGTGGTTCCGACTTCCATGATGGATATTTCGGACGGACTCTCTTCGGAATTGCTCCATATCTGTGATCAAAGTGGGGTGGGTTGTCGAATCTATGAGGAGCGCATTCCTATCGATTATTTGACGGCGACAATGGCCGAAGAGTTCAACATGAACTTGACGACGGTGGCTCTTAATGGCGGTGAGGATTATGAATTGCTCTTCACGGTTCCGTTGTCCATGAATGACATTTTCCAGAACCTCCCAGGCATAAAAGTCATTGGACACATCACGGATGCTTCCTTGGGTGCACGAATCATTACGCGTGACGGACAGGAGATGACCTTGAAGGCACAGGGTTGGAACTCGTTGAGTGAATGATGATTAGCTCGGACGACGGGCGAGGTGTCATGGGCAGTTCCTCAACCTCTATGCGTCGGTAATGGAGTAGCAAAAGAAATCGTCGTGGTTGTGATAGGTATTTTTGCAATAAAATCACAACAATTGCGTTTTCCCTTTATGGGCAATTGCCTTGGGGATGTATTTCTGTTTTCAGTTATGTTGTCCCTTCGTGTTTGGTTATAAATGGTGATTCTTAGGGATTCACCTTTAAATATATAAATAAGGTATGTTTTTGATGCGTATTTCTAAATATATGCTTTTCCTTTCCGCAATCCTGTTAGGTTCTTGTTCGGTAAACCAACAGATAAAAAAAGCGGATAAGAAGTATGAAATCGGAGAGTACTACAAAGCCTCCTCTATCTATAAGCGGGCGTATACTCGTGTGAATGTGACGAAGGAGCGTGAGAAGAAGGCTTATGTGGCGTATCGTTTGGGCGATTGTTATCGTTTGATCAATGACAATGAGAAGGCGGAGCGTGCTTTCCAAAATGCGGTGCGTTATAACTGCAAGGATAGTATGGCTTTGTTGCTCTATGCTGACGTTCTTCGCAAAAATAAGAAGTCGAAGGCTGCGGTTGAGCAATATGAACTCTTCTTGAAGGACCATCCGAGCAATCGGCAGGCTTCGATTGGCCGTACTTCAGCGTTGGAGGCTGTCGAATGGGAAAAGAATCCTACCAAATATAAGGTGGAGAAATTGACGGTTTTGGAATCGAAGCGTTCCGAGCGTTCTCCGGCCTTCCCTGCAGGGGAGACGGATGTGATCTATTTTGCATCTTCCCGAGAGAATAAGGCTGTTGGAGGAAAGAACAGTAACATCACGGGTATCCGTAACAATGATATTTTCTTCGCTCGCCGCAATGCGTTGGGTGAGTGGGATAACATAGAACCTGTTGAGGGTGACATCAATACGATGGAAGACGAGGGTTCTCCTTCTTTCTCGCCCGATGGTAAAGTCATGTATTTCACCCGTTGCCCTTATGTAAAGGGAGAGAGCCATGGTGCACAGATTTGTAAATCAGTCCGTTCCGGTGGAAAATGGGGAAAGGCTCAGGAGGTGAAACTCTCGAAGGATAGTTCCGTCACGTTTGCTCATCCTACGGTTTCTCCGGATGGGAAATACCTCTATTTTGTCTCTGATTTGGCTGGAGGTTATGGAGGAAAGGATATTTGGAGAAGTTCGATAGAGGGCGATAAGTATGGCGCTCCTGTCAATTTGGGTCCTTCCATTAATACGGCAGGCGACGAGATGTTCCCTTATATGCGAGAGGATTCTGTCCTCTATTTCTCATCCAATGGTTTGCCGGGCTTCGGAGGTTTGGATATCTTTTATGCGAAGGAGGTCTCTGATGGCAGATGGGCGGTCAAGAGTATGATGTATCCAATTAATTCCAATGCGGACGATTTCGGAATCTCCTTTGTGAAAGGGGCGAATCGGGGTGCTTTCTCTTCCAACCGAAACGAGAAGAAGGGCTACGATAAGATTTGGTCGTTCGAATTGCCGGATGTGGTTTTTGATATTACGGGCAAGGTACTCTCTACGACAGGAGAACCGTTGGGAGATGCGATTGTGCGAATCGTCGGAACGGATGGAACGAACACGAAGATAAAAACGAAAAGCGACGGCTCTTTCACGGCTCCGTTGAAGCGTAATGTGGAGTATGTCATGTTGGGCAATTGTCGTGGCTATCTAAATCAGAAGGAGACGGTTGTCACTTTGGGCTTGGAGGACTCCAAGAGTTTCCCAATCAACTTCTCGTTGGCTTCTATCAGTAAGCCAGTTGGTTTGGATAATATCTTCTTCGAATTTGGTAAGGCAACGCTTACTCCAGAGTCTTCCACTTCGTTGGATAAGCTGGTGAAGTTGTTGAACGACAACCCGAACATCACCATAGAGATTGGAGCCCATACGGATAAGGTGGGTTCGGCTGAGGGTAACTTGGCGCTCTCCGGCAAGCGTGCCGAATCGGTGGTGGATTATTTGATTAAAGCGGGTATAGAGGCAGAACGATTGACGGCCAAAGGTTACGGTAAGACGCAACCTATAACGGTGGATAAGGCTCTTGCCGCTAAGCACTCGTTCTTGCGTGAGGGCGATGTCTTGGACGAGGAGTTCATTGACAAGTTGCCTGCCGATCAACAGGAGATTGCTAACCAGTCGAATCGTCGCACGGAGTTCCGTGTCTTGAAGACGACGTATAAAATGTATTGATAGGCATGCCGTTTTGGGCTGGGGCATCTCTTCGTAACGAGTAGAAGAGGAGAAGGTGTAAATGGATAGTGCAGAAGACACTGCCTCTTTAAATCCTTCACTTTTAACTCTTGATTTTTAATTAATTAGACGTCTTTGTATGAAACAATATTTGGACTTGCTTCAACGCATCTTGGATGAGGGCGTGGAGAAAGGCGACCGCACGGGTACGGGTACGATTAGCGTTTTTGGTCATCAGATGCGCTTTAATTTGGAGGAGGGATTTCCTCTGCTTACCACAAAAAAATTGCACCTCAAATCTATTATATATGAGCTCTTGTGGTTTTTGAAGGGAGATACGAATGTGAAGTATCTGCAAGACAACGGAGTTCGTATTTGGAACGAGTGGGCTGATGAGAATGGCGACTTGGGGCATATTTATGGCTATCAGTGGCGTTCTTGGCCCGATTATAAGGGAGGTTTCATCGACCAAATTTCGGAGGTGGTGGAGACCATCAAGAACAACCCTAACTCACGCCGTATCATTGTCAGTTCATGGAACGTGGCCGATTTGGACAATATGAACCTTCCTCCGTGCCATGCGTTCTTCCAGTTCTATGTGGCGAACGGACGGCTGAGCTTGCAACTCTACCAACGGAGTGCGGACTCTTTCTTGGGAGTTCCTTTTAACATCGCCTCCTATGCGTTGTTGTTGATGATGATGGCGCAGGTGACCGGCTTGAAGGCAGGCGATTTCATCCATACGTTGGGCGATACGCATATTTATTTGAACCATTTGGAGCAGGTGAAGTTGCAGTTGACGCGTGAACCTCGTCCGTTGCCTACGATGAAGATTAATCCGGATGTGAAGGATATATTCAGTTTCCGTTATGAGGATTTTGAGTTGGAGGGCTATGACCCACATCCGCATATCAAGGGAGTAGTGGCAGTTTAGTAATAGAAGTTAGCATTATGTATTCGATTATAGTGGCGGTGGCCGACAATGGAGCCATAGGCAAGGACAACCAATTGATGTGGCGTCTCTCTGCCGATTTGAAGCGTTTCAAAAGTATTACGACAGGGCATACTATTTTGATGGGACGCAACACCTATCTCTCGATAGGAAGGCCTTTGCCGAACCGTAGGAATGTCGTCCTTTCCCGTACGATGGACGAGCAGGAGGCTCCTGGATGTGAGGTTATCCGTGAGGTGGCTGATTTGCGCACGGAGAAGGAGGAGGAAGTCTTTATCATAGGAGGAGGACAGATCTATCGGAATCTCTTCGATTTGGCGGATCGCCTTTACGTGACGCATGTTCACATGTCGGAGGAGGGGGATGTCTATTTCCCTTCCATCGATCCATCTCAATGGAAAGTGGTCTCTGTCGAACATACAGGCGTGGATGAGAAGAACGAATACGAGACCGATTTCGTAATCTATGATAGGGTGAAGTAGCGAACCCTATCCCCAATAGGGAGTATGCGAAAGAATGAAAGATTTATGCTGTTTTGGGGTGGACGGATTTTGTTTTTGTAGAACAATAATTAATCTCTATCTTTGGAATCAAACCAAAACAAATATGAAACACTTTGCATCCATCTTATTGGCACTGACACTCGTCTTCCCTGCTTATGCAGAGGTAGGGTTTAGATGGTGCTTTTATTTCTTTGATTTTACTAAGTCGGGAATAATGCAACCATGGAATGAAGCTCAATTGGAAGAGGCTGCCGAGTTTATTAAATCATATCAAGACTCAGTCTATCTGTTTGAGATATCTGGTCATTGTGACGAACGATATATCCCCTTAAGCATGAAATTAGACGAAAAGCGTGCGCAATGGGTTAGACAATATCTGATTGATAATTATAATATTCCGGCCTCTATGCTTATCGCTGTAGGGAAAGGGGCACACGAACCCTATATTCGAGGGGCAAAGACGGAGGTGGAACATGAGATGAATAGAAGGATAGAGATACGAATGCTTTACAAATGATTCCTGTTTTTCCAAGTAAAAAGCATATTAATCTCTATCTTTGGAATCAAACCAAAACAAATATGAAACACTTTGCATCCATCTTATTGGCACTGACACTCCTCTTCCCTGCTCGTGCAGAGGTAGGGTTCAGATGGTGTTTTTATTTCTTTGATTTTGTTAAGTCGGGAAAAATAAAACCATGGTATGAAGCTCAATTGGAAGAGGCTGCCGAGTTTATTAAATCATATCCAGACTCAGACTGCCTGTTTGAAGTATCTGGTCATTGTGACGAACGAGGTAGTGGGCTTTGTATCAGAAAATTTGACCTAAAGTGTGCGGAATGGGTTAGACGATATCTGATTGATAATTATAATATTCCGGACTCTATGCTTATCGCTGCGGGGAAATGTGCATACGATCCCTATATTCGAGGGGCAAAGACGGAGGGTGAACATGCGATGAATAGAAGGGTAGAGATCCGATTGGTTTATAAGGAAAGTGTCCCTATATTCATGAGACAAAGACGGAGGCAGAACTGCGATGAATAGAAGAGTAGAGATACGATTGATTTATAAGGAAGGACATGTTTGTCGGTGATCCCTATTTTTCCAAGTAAAAAGCATCTGTTAGTTTTTTGAATTCAGGAGTATAGACGTGTCGTTCTATTTCTATGGTCAGTTGATTTGTAACGGGGGTGGACGTCGGTTGCTTCCTAAATTCGATTAATACTCTTTTAGGGGCGGACTCTACCTTGGGTAGGACTTCCGTTAAGTGGCAGCAATGTAGCTTGGCTTTTTGGGCGATGGCTTCGATTTCCTTTTGCGCTTGGGCAGGCAGGACAAGGGCGAAGATGCCGTTGTCGTTGAGCAGGGAGGCGGCTTGCATCAGTTCTTCATAACTGAGGGAGTCGGTATGTCTAGCTTGCGTGCGCTGTTTGTCTGGATTCTTCAGCGAGTTGTTGAAGTAGGGTGGATTACTGACGATGAGGTCGTAGGGAAGAGGGTTCTCCTTCCTGAAGTCTTGGAGAGAGATGGCCCGACAGGTAATTCGGTTGGACCAAGGGGAGGCTTGAAAATTCTCTTGGGCTTGCAGGGCTGCGGCTTCGTCAATCTCGATGGCGGTTATCTGTGCGGCGGGCTGCCGTTGTGCCAACATGAGGGAGACAAGTCCCGTTCCTGTTCCAATGTCCAATATGCGGGAAGCAGAGGCTACATTGGCCCACGCTCCCAGCAAAACACCATCTGTTCCGACCTTCATGGCGCAACGTTCTTGTTCCACCCTGAATTGCTTGAATTGAAAATAGGTGTTGGACATCGTTTCCTAAATTATTTCTTGAATCTGAACTTGTGGAGATAAATATCCGTCAGTACGCGTTTGGTGTCTAGGGCGAAGTTGCTTTGCATCACCCATCCGTAATAGCCCGTATCTTCACGGAAGACATCCACAACTTTCTTCCCTTTGTGTTTTCCGAAATTGATGACTTCGTCTCCGTTGGCATCGTAGATGATTCGGCCGGCAAAGTCGGCGTTGTTGTTGAACGATGAGTAGTTGGAGAGGAAGGCGATGTCGTTGGTCAAGTCTGGATATTTGTCCAACTGAGCTTTCAAGACCTCATAAGTGGCCCTTGTGTCGGCTTCTGCCCCGTGTGCACCGACAAGGTCTTCGTGACAATAGAATTTGTAGGCGGCGGAGAGCGTACGTTGCTCCTTCTTGTGGAAGATGGTTTGCACGTCAACAAACTTGCGTTTCTTCATGTTGATGTCCACTTCGGCACGGAGAAATTCCTCCGCTAGCAGTGGAATGTCGAAACGGTTGGAGTTGTACCCTGCCAAATCGCAACCTTCAATCTCTTTGGCGAGGTTCTTAGCCACCTCTTTGAATTTGGGGCAATCCTTCACGTCCTCATCTGTGATTCCGTGTATGGCAGTGGCTCCTTCAGGAATGTGCATTCCTGGATTTATCCGTAGTGTCTTGCTCTCTTCGTTCCCGTTCGGATAAACCTTCAAATAGGAAATCTCAACAATTCTATCGTTTACGATATCTGTCCCCGTGGTCTCTAAGTCAAAGAATACTAACGGATTTTTTAGATTAAGTTGCATATGTGATTCGCCGTTTATAAAGGTAAGGGTGATTCTAAATTCACCGTAAATTAAATTCTTCGAAATCAAGTTGAAAACAGTTCAATTCAGGGCTCTGTTGCGAGTCGATAAATTAAGCCGTTTCATCCGGAACCCACCCAAGGGATTCCTGACTTCACAAAGAGAGAACGGAGCCGAAGCTTCGTTCTCTATGATTGGAAAAATTCGATTAGTCGTTCAAACTCATTGGCATGAGAAGCATCAAAGAGTCTTCGTCCGATTCTTGGTTGAATGGGATGAATAGGCCAGCTCTTGTTGGGTCTGACAATTCGATGGTGACATCGGTGGAATCGATGTTGGCCAAGATCTCAATCAAGAAAGAAGAGTGGAAACCGATGCTCATCTCTTCTCCTTCGTATTGGCAAGCGAGGGTCTCTTTGGCTGATACGGAGAAGTCGATGTCTTGGGCGGATGCAGTTACGCTGTCCGTTTGGAAATCTAAGCGTATCAAGTTAGTTGCCTGGTTGGAGAATACGGATACACGACGAAGCATGTTCATGAAAGCAGCTCGGTCTAACAATGCCTTGTATGGATTGGCTGTTGGAATAACCGAATTGTAGTTCGGGAATCTTCCTTCGATCAAGCGGCAATACATGGTGTAGTTGGACAACGAGAAGCAAGCGTTCTTTGAATCGAACTTCAAAGCCACCGTTCCTTCCTCCTTTGGAAGAATGTTCTTCAACAAGTTGGTTGGCTTCTTAGGAAGGATGAATGAGCAAGCCTCGTCTCCTTGTGCTGCCGTAGTCTTTACGCGGACCAACTTGTGGGAGTCGGAAGCTACGAATACGATGTTCTCTGTGGTGATGTCGAAGAAGATACCGTTCATCACTTGGCGTAGCGCATCGTCGCCTGTTGCGAACAAGGTCTTGGTGATGCCGGAAAGCAACGTGGAAGTAGGAAGGGTCACGCTCTTCGCATCGTCTGCCAAGGAAGGAATTTGGGGATATTCATCGCCGTTTTGTCCGATAAGGTTGAAGTCGCCACTTCCTGAACGCATCTTGATGGCCAAGGTGGAGTCGTTGATGTCGAATTCGATGGGTTGGTCGGAGAACTCCTTAAGGGTGTCCAACAGAATTTTTGCGGAGATGGCAATAGTTCCCTCGCCTTCCGATTCGGAAACCTCCATATTGGTGATGAGAGTGGTGTCCAGGTCGGATGCGGTAAGTGTTAATACTCCTGCTTCGATTTTGAACAAGAAATTGTCCAAGATGGGCAAAGAACTCTTGGCGTTTATCACGCGGCTGATAGCTTGTAGGTGGCTTAATAAGCCAGCACTGGAAACGGTAAACTTCATGTGAATGAAATTTTATGTTGTTTATAATTAATTTAGTTTCTTTTGAGTTGTGGTTACTTCGTGTATTTTCTTTTCCGGATGAAGAGGAATATGCCACCGAAGAGGCCGAGCAACAAGAGCGGGAAAACCATGTTGGCTGTTTGCCAGAAGGTCCGTAGCCCAATGACGGAAGGCTTGTGCAGCAAGCGGAGTTTTATCTCGCGGTTGCGGAGCTCCATCCATCCGTCGTCGTCGGTCAAATAGTTGACTGCATTGAGGATGAAGTCTTTATTTCCGAATTGTTGGTTCATGTATCGGTCGAAGCCTAGCGGAAGGATATTCATGTTCTCTCCGCTTCCCTGAACGTCGTTTCGGATGATGTCGGCATCGGCAACGAAAACCATTTTTGTCGGTTTACTTTCCGTCAACGTCTTCTCCTTGGTTTGAATGCCTTCCGGTATGAGACGGTTTCGGAAGACGGATGGGAAAATACCCTCCTCAGCGACACCGACGAAGATGCGGCTGCTGATGTTGAAATATTGGGCGTTCTTCTCTACGTTGATGACATCCATGCTGACGATGGAGGGAACACTCTGTATGTGTGAGCCAGGCGATGTGGCCAACAATACCTCCCGCTTGACGTTAAGCTCGGAGCCGACAAAGTCTATGGAACTTGTGAATTCGCTCTTGACTGGAGTCAGGTTCCTTGTGGCAGGGTGCTCGGGAGAGGTCATCAGCAATGGGGAGTAGTACCACGAACTAGGTTCGTATTTGGGTTGGTCTCCCTCTCTGGCCATGTTGACAGGTACAAGGGCACATTGTACATTCTGTACCAGCACCGGATTGATGCGGACACCGTAGGTGAATAGTTGGTCTTCCAAATTGACCTCGTTGATGATTCCGATGGTCTGTGAGTTGGTGGAGAGACTGTCCAACGATATGCGCGAACCGTCCAAGAGCCACAACACTTTACCGCCTTTCATGATGTATTGGTCAATTACGTATTTCTCCTGTTCGGTGAATTTGCTTTCAGGGCCGGCAATGATGATGGCCTTGTATCCGTCGAGAATGTTGACGTCGTTGGTGATGGAACCTCGGTCCACTTGATAGTAGTGGCTCAACCCTTGGGAGGCATCGTAGACGAGCGGTTCCGGAAACTCTCCGTGGCCCTCGATGAAGGCAATCTTCTGAACTTCACGGTTGTAGAGCATTCGGATGACGTCTGTCAAGCCGAACTCTAAGTTTTCGATGGAGATGTTGAGATTCTCCTCGCCGGAGTTGCCTGCTACGTTCTTTAGGAGGCATACGGGGAGCGTCTTGCCGTCATAGTTGATTTCCGCCCATGGGTAGATGATCTTTTGGATGGCTTTCCCCTCGTTGTCACGGTCGTACACCATGGTTCCTCTCATGCCTCTCTTCTCCAATTCGGTATAGTTCTTTTCCCTTTCGGCGTTTGTCGCGCCGCTGGATGGGTTGATGAATTCGTAGTCGATATCCGAACCGCAGTAGGCACTAAATTCGTCGAGCATCTCTTTGGTGGCCCGTTTTAAGCGGAGGAAGCCTGGATTCAGGTCTCCGTCCAAATAAATTTTGATGTTGAGCGGTTTCTCCAATCCCTCTAAGAGCCGTTTGGTGTTGTCGGATATGCTATAGCGTTTCTCCGAAGTCAAGTCGAGACGGAAGAAGAACTTCTCCGAAATGAAGTAGAGCGCAACGGTTGAAAGGATGAGTAAAACTATGTGAACAATCTTCTTTGCCATGATTCAACTTTTTCTTGTCATTATTTTTGTTTTTTCCATTCCAAAGTCTCGATCAGATGGATGATGTCCTTGCGGATGAATTGAAGGACGGGTTGGATGGAATCTTTGTTGGGCGAAGCGCTGAAATAGAGGGCTCCGCGGAAGAAATGTTCCGTACTATCTGTCAAGATGAATTGGATGTTGGAGGCCGTGTTGCCTTTCAACTCGTAGAGGAGTCCGAAAATCTTATGGTCTGGATTCTCGTAAGGTTGCTCTGTGATGTCGTCGGCTTTTACGATGTGCTTATATACGAATGTGCGGGAATCTTCCGCAATATCTTGGAAATTGTTCTTGACAGGCTTATAGCTGCAATAAATCTTCGCATTCAATTTCGGATAGAGGATGTCCACCCAAAACGAGTCGTTTTGAGGGACGGGCTTTACGATGCTGAAGTCGGAGTATTCAAACTTGAAAGGGAACCCTTTCTCGTCGAATGCTACGTAGTTCGTCTCTTCAGGAAGGTCTATCCTGAAATAGCCCCTTGGCTTTGGCGTATATTCGCTGCAGCAGCTTAGGAGTAGGGTGAACAGGAATAGAACCGGAAATGTTATGTGTCTCATTCTAATATCTTTTTATGCAATTCTCCTTCCTCTTGTTTCAAGGAATTTGGAGTTGTACTTTTTTAATCCTTCTGTCGTCGGCGGAGATGATGGTGAACTTGTATCCCTCGTATTCGATGATGTCTCCCGGACTTGGAATATCTCCGTTGATTTCCAAGATCAGTCCGGCTAAGGAGTCGGCGTCCCAATCTCTTTTTTCGAAAGGCTCTGTGTTGATCTTCTTTATTTTGAAGAAGTCGTTGATTGGAAGCTTTCCTTCTAGGATGTAGTTCTTGTCGTCGATGGCAGAGTACATCTTGTTTTCGTCTTCATCGTGTTCATCGCAGATTTCACCGACGATGACTTCCAGAATGTCTTCCAAGGTGGCGATGCCCGATGTGCCTCCGAACTCATCAACTACGATGGCCATGTGGATGCGTTTCTCCTGAAATTCGCTGAGTAGGTCGTCGATTTTCTTGGTCTCAGGCACGAAGTAGGCTTCGCGGATGAGGTTTTGCCAAGGGAAGTCGGGGCCTTTGTCGATGTGTTGAAGGAGGTCTTTGATGTAAAGCACGCCCTTCACGTTGTCGATGGAATTTTCGTAGACGGGGAGTCGTGAATATTCCGATTCGCGTATGATGTTGATGACCTCGTCGAATTTGTTTTTGATGTCGATGTCCACGAGGTCCACCCTTGGACGCATGATCTCATCTACGCAGATTTTGCCGAAGTTGACGATGCCTTGAAGGATGTCTTTCTCGTCTTTCTTCTCTACGGAGGTGAGTTTCAGTGTCTCCGACAATTCGTCGATGGAAATGTTGTGTTGGGTTTTCATCTCCATTCTTCGCTTGATGAGAGGCGTCTTCTCCAAAAGGAAGGAGATGGGCGTCAGCATTGTGTTGATGAGGGAGATGAAGGGGTATGCCTTTAGCAGTCGTTCGTATCCGCTTTTCTCTTTGATGCGGGTTGGTATGATTTCGCCGAAAAGGATGGTGGAAAAGATTCCCACGAAGGCGATTCCGGCGATGATTCCCCAAAATTCCCACGAGGTGGGGTCTGCCTTTATCCAAAGGAGTGAGCTGCACAAGACTGTTAGGAGCAGGGTGATGCATGTGTATTTCGTGATGACCAAGGCGGAAAGTGTGCGCTGAGGCCTTTCCATCAGAGCCAAGAGCCCTTTGGCTGCTTTTGTCCCTTTGACTTTGAGGTTAGCAACCTCTTTGGCCGTCAGGGAAAAAAATGAAGATTCGAAATAGAATGCCATGCAGGTCATAGCCAAAATGAGGGCTATGGTTACTATGTAGGCTCCCACTATCCAACCGAAGGTTGCGATGGGAACGGAATTATCTGCTGCTTCTCCAATTAACGAGGATGGATCCAATTATAAATGAATTAGTTAAACAAACAAGGACGGAATTTTTCCGTCCTTGCAAATATAGGAAAATAAATAATCAATTCCTAATCTTCCCACTCTTGGATAGGTCAAAGGAATTAACTGTAAGAGCTAATCTTTCCGGACCTCGGATTGCCTTTGGCCTTGGCGGAAAGAGTTGAGTTAGAATGCTGCTTCAGTCGTGTTGGGCTGAAATGGTGTGCCACTGTTTTCGGGCTTCTTGCCTAAAAGTTTGATCTCGTCGGCTGTGATTTTTGTAACGTAGCGCGTGTTGCCGTTTTGGTCTTGAAAAGATTGGGTGTGTATTTTCCCTTCGATGTAGAGTAGCGATCCTTTTCTTATATAGTTCTCGGCTAATTTTGCCAAAGATCGCCATGCCACGATGTTGTGCCAATCGGTTCGTTCCGGAACTTGCGTGCCGTTTTGCATGGTGTAACCTCTTTCTGTAGTGGCGAGTGAGAATTCTGCAACAGGAGTGTCTTGACTAACATAGCGTACTTCTGGGTCTTTGCCCACGTTACCTACTAAAATGACTTTGTTTACTGACATTTCTTTAATTTTTAAATTGCTAAAACAAAACTAAATTTTTTTATTCACGTCTGCAAATATAGGGAAATATATGGTAAGTGAGAAATGATTGTAGCAGTTCTTTTTGCGGGTTTTGAAAAAGAGACTTTTGGACAAACGGAGAGTGGGCATTTCGTTTCAGAAAATCCTTGAAATCAATTCGTAGGATAGGTTTTGCCCTCTTCCTCATTTTTGTGGATGGACGGCTAAATGATTTATTTTGGTTGGTTTTGATTTTTAAAGAGATAACTCAAAAAAAGCAGGCAATGTTTTTTTATTAACAATTTAATGCCTATATTTGCAGTCCGAAAAAAAGAGTATAACTTTATTATAATTTTTAAGAGAGATGACAAAAGCGGATATCGTTAATGAAATTTCAAAGACGACGGGTATTGATAAGCTTGATGTGTTGAAGACTGTGGAATCTTTCATGGAGGAAGTGAAGAAGTCTTTAGGAAAGGGAGAAAACATTTATTTGAGGGGATTTGGTTCTTTCATCGTGAAGAAGAGAGCAGAGAAGACCGCTCGTAACATCTCAAAAAATACGACGATCATCATCCCAGAGCATAACATTCCGGCATTTAAGCCAGCGAAGACGTTTATGTCAGACGTGAAGTAAGAGACAACAACTAATTAATAACAATTATAAATAATTACAGCTATGCCAAGCGGAAAAAAGAGAAAGAGACATAAAATGTCTACACATAAGCGGAAGAAAAGACTTAAGAAGAATCGTCATAAGAAGCATTGATTTCGCTGTGTGATTTATTACAAAGGTAAAAGGACAAACCTATGGGATTTTCCGCAGGTTTGTTCTTTGTTTATAGAGAAAAGGGGTGATTCTATTTCTCATAAAATATAAAAACTGATGAATAACGAATTAGTGATTGATGTTCAGGCATCGAAAATTGCCATTGCACTTTTGGAGGAGAAACGCTTGGTCGAATTGAATAAGGAGACAAGTTCCGCTTCTTTCTCTGTGGGTGATATCTATCTTGCCCGTGTGCGCAAGTTGATGCCAGGACTTAATGCTGCATTCGTTGACGTGGGTTACGAAAAGGGGGCTTTCTTGCATTATCAGGACTTGGGACCTCAGTTCTCTTCTGTGATGGCCTATACGAAAGAGTTGCTGAACAACAGGAAGCGCATCCCCGATTTGTCCAAATTTCAGATGAAGAAGGATCTGGAGAAGAACGGATCCATCTCAGATGTCTTGGCGCAAGGTCAGGAGATCTTTGTCCAGATTGCCAAGGAACCGATTTCGACGAAGGGTCCAAGGTTGACTTCCGAAATCTCCATCGCAGGACGTTATATTGTCTTGATGCCTTTTGCTGACAAGGTTTATGTCTCCCAAAAGATTAAGTCTCACGAGGAGCGCAACCGTATCAAGCAACTCATGCGTAGTATCAAACCGAAGAATTTCGGCGTGATCGTCCGTACGGTGGCGGAAGGTGTGGATATCAATGAATTGGATGCCGAACTTCACGCTTTGGTGAAGAAGTGGCAGGATGGTGTGGCCAAGGCGAGCAAATCAACCAAAACGCCTGTCTTGCTTTGCGAGGAGAGCAGCCGTACGGTGAGCATTCTCCGCGACATCTTTAATCCTACATTCGAGAGTATCCATGTCAATGACCGTGCAGTCTATGAGGAGGTCTGCGACTATGTGAAGCAGATTGCACCCGATCGTGTCTCCATCGTGAAGTATTATGACGGGGAGTTGCCGATTTTTGATCATTTCGGTGTCACGAAGCAGGTTAAATCCGGTTTCGGCAGAACGGTTTCTTTCAAGAACGGGGCCTACTTGATTATTGAGCATACCGAGGCTATGCATGTGATTGATGTCAACAGCGGAAACAAGACCCGTGCTGGTAACGACCAGGAGGCGAATGCCATCGAGGTCAACTTGGCTGCAGGCGACGAGATTGCCCGCCAACTCCGCCTTCGTGATATGGGTGGCATCATCGTGGTGGACTTCATCGATATGATGAAAGCTGAAAATAGGCAGAAGTTGTATGATCGTATGCGTGAGAATATGGCGCATGACCGTGCACGACACAACATTTTGCAACTCAGCAAATTTGGACTAATGCAGATTACACGTCAACGTGTGCGTCCGGAAATGCATGTGGACACAGAAGAGGTTTGTCCGACGTGCTATGGGAAAGGAGTTTCCCAACCTTCCATCTTGTTTGTTGACGCATTGGAGAACAAGATGGATTATTTGACGAATACGCTTAACATAAGGAAGTTTAAGCTTTTGGTGCACCCTTATGTGGCCGCGTTCATCAACCAAGGTTTCCCTTTCATGACCCTGAAATGGAAGTGGAAACGCAAGTTCAAGGCTTCATTCTCGCTTGTGCCTTCGCAAAACCTCTCGTTCCTGGAATATCACTTCCTCGACGAGCATGGTACTGAGATAGATTTGAAGGAAGAGGTGGAGACACTTTCTACGAAAAAAGGAGAGTGATGTCTGTTGTGAAAGTTAGAGGGGAGCAGTCCGAAAGGTTGCTCCTCTTTTTTTATTTTTTGTGCCGTTTCTGATTTGTGGAAATGATTGGGTAGAATTAAAGGATTTGTCTCACTTGTTTTCGATCAATAAATCCGCCTTTTTGTAGTTTGATTCCGATAATAATAATTCCAAAGAGGGTTCCGTTTACATTTTTATGTATCTTTGACTATCATTTCTTGTGTATTTTCTATAAATATGCAAGAATATTAATTTATTATAAACTTTTTATCAAACAAAATGAAATTTAATTATTTGCGCAATTTTGCGTTGGGAGCTGTCGCTTTGTGTTCCTTGGCTTCCTGTGAGAAGGAGGATGACAGCAATTCAGATCCATTCAACTTTGGAGATTCTAAAATCGTAGTAATAGGACATAAGGTGCCTGATACGGATGCCGTGACATCGGCAATGGCTTACGCTATCTTCTTGCGTAGTTTGGGTTACGACTGCGAAGCTCGCGTGGCGGGTGCGCTCAACAAGGAGACTATGTTTGCTTTGGATACGTTCGGAATCAAGGCTCCTGAGCTTTTGACATCTGCCGACAATCTGAATGTCGTGATTGTTGACCACAGTGAGTATGCTCAGTCTGTCAATGGCATGAGAAATGCGAATATCCTTCGTGTTGTGGATAACCATTTGTTGGGTTCTATGACAGATGCTGCTTCTTATGACACCACTCGTTCGGCTGGTTCTACTTGTACGATCATCTATTATGACTTCAAGGAGATGGATGTCACGATTACTAAGGAGACGGCTCAATTGCTTTTGCTCGGTATTTTGTCTGATACGGGTGGTTTGAAACCAACCAAATCAAACAGCAAGGATTCTGTTGTTGTCAATGATTTGGTTTCTGTCGCAGGCATAACTGACTTGGCTGCTTTCTATACTCGTATGAGTGAGTTTGCAGATAGTTACGATGGTATGACGGATGCGGAAATCTTGGCATCGGACATTAAGGACTATGAGCGTGCCGGCTATAAATACTCTGTGGCAAATGTGGATGTGGATCGCGACGACTATTTGGAGGATATGCGTAACCGTATGCTTGCTGTTATGCCGGATTATATGAAGAAGAACAATTTGGACTTTATGCTTTGCAAGATAGATGCTGACACGTTGGATTGCAGCAATCTTCTCTATATGGGTGAAAACGCAGAGAAGTTTGCAGATGCTGCTTTCTTGAACATGGGTATTGAGGATGTCACTTCCGAGAAGAAGGATGGTTATATTTACATGACTCCGCATGTGTCTCGTAAGGTTATCATTGTGCCAAGACTCAACGATGTGCTTGACGCAAATGCCAAGGAGTAAAATCTGAAGGGAAAATAGGTGAGAGGGGTAATCGGAAGGTTGCTCCTCTCTTTTTTTGAGGCAGGGGTGAAAACAGAAAGGGCTAGCCTTTGAACAAATATGGAGGTGTTGGGTGATTTGTTGTGATAGTTAAATCTGTAATGATGGTGGGGATGGCGACGGTTCCAACATCAAGGTGCAAATACATTGTCATCTATTGTCGGATTCTATAAATCGGCGGTTTCTCGACATGCACACCGACTGGGATATGATTTTGTATGGCAATCCCGATTCTATGACAATATTGTTCGCGATGATGAGGCTTTAATTAGGATACAAACTTATATAAGAGACAATCGAGGAATTGGAGTGAAGATAGATTTTGCAACGATGACTATTGATTTTGATGATGTTGTGTTAATCTCAGTGGGTTTGAGGTCTCCAATCCCTTTTTCAGCATTTATATTCCAACTCTCGTTTCAAAGTATTAATTTTGCATCCAGTTTTATTCATAAATAACATAGAGAGTTATGGCTCATTTGATTGCTCCCTCTTTGCTTTCGGCAGATTTCGCCAATTTGCGTAAAGATGTGGAGATGGTAAACAACAGTGAGGCGGATTGGCTTCACCTCGACATCATGGATGGTGTCTTTGTCCCAAACATTTCATTCGGTATGCCTGTCATTGCCAGCGTAGGCAAGTATTGCACGAAGCCGTTGGACGTGCATTTGATGATTGTGGAGCCGGATAAGTTTATCGACGAGTTCCATAAGTTGGGTGCGTATGTTTTGAATGTCCATTATGAGGCATGTACCCACCTGCATCGTTCCATCCAACGAATTAAGGCGTTGGGCATGAAGGCGGGCGTGACGTTGAATCCGCATACCCCTGTCTCTGTCTTGGAGGAGATTGTGCCTGATGTGGATTTGGTGATGTTGATGTCTGTGAATCCAGGTTTCGGTGGACAGAAGTTTATCGAAAATACCATAGACAAGACAGCCCGTTTGAAAGAGTTGATTTTGAAGCGTAATTCGAAAGCCATCATCGAGATAGATGGAGGTGTGAACTATGAGACGGGCAAGCGTCTGTTGGAGGCTGGGGCTGATGCCTTGGTGGCCGGCAGTTTTGTGTTTGGTGCTGAGAATCCTACGGATACGATAGCTCGACTGAAGGCTCTTTAAGAACACTGATGATAGATATAGAGGCGTGCGGTTAATGCCGCATGCCTATCTGTTTTGTTTTCCCCGGTTTTCCGGTTGTTATCCTGTTTTGGTATGAACTCTGTTTTGCTTTTTCGGCGCATGCCGTTCCTCCGTTTGCTCTTCCCTTTGGTGCTTGGAGTTTGTGTGGGCTTTTATCTTCCCGTTCATTGGTGGTATGTTTCTTCATCCCTCTTTTTCTTTGTGGCCATGGTCGTTGTCGCTTCTAATGGGGCAATGTCTAAAAGTTATCGTTATAGGTGGGTGTTTGGCCTATTGCTTTTTGGCTTGCTTTTTATGCTTGGTCTCTATCGGACGGTGGAGGAAAGTCGGTGTTGCAAAGATCTGCAAGAGGAGGAACGACCCATCTTGATGGCCGAGTTGACCGAACAGCCACGGGAGAAGCTCAATTCCTATGCCGTGGAGGCTTGGGTGGAAGAGGAATCCTTACCGAAAGGAGGCTATACTTTGTTATTGTATGTGGCGAAGGATTCCTGTCCGTTGGATTTGTCTCGTGGTGATGTGGTAGCCTTCCCCAACTCTCTTTTCCGTATGCGGACGCTCAATCCGGGAGAGTTTGATTATGAGGCTTTCCTTCGTTTGAGGGGCATTTCAGGCAGTTGTTATCTTCCGACGGGGACGTGGCAACGGGTGGCGCATCGGGAGCGATTCTCCCTCACTTCCATGGCGTGGAACATTCAACATTACCTATCGGAGAAATTGATTCGTTATGGACTCTCTGGTAAAGAGTTGGCTGTCGTCTCGGCGATGGCCTTAGGCAATCGTGACTATATGGAGACCTCTTTGCGGAATAGTTATTCGGCGACGGGGGCAAGCCATATTTTAGCGGTCAGCGGCTTGCATGTCGGTGTGGTTTTCTGGGTCTTGGATAAGGTGTTGAAGTTCTTTTTCCGCTCGCGATTCCGATGGATTCGGGTCCCTCTGCTGATTGCCTCTTTGTGGGGCTACGCTTTTATAACGGGCCTGCCGGCATCGGTGGTGCGGGCCTCCTTCATGTTGTCGTTGGTTTGTGTGGGGAAGTTGATCCATCGTTCCTCCTCTGTTTACAATACGGTCTCCGCTTCGGCTTTTTTCATGTTGCTTTACAATCCTTTCTATCTCTTTGATGTCGGTTTCCAATTGAGTTATGCGGCGGTCTTTTCCATCCTCTTTTTTCATGCGAAGGTGAAGGCTTTACAGACTTTTCAGAGCAAGCCGTTGTCGGGTGTTTGGTCTTTGTTCTCTGTCTCTGTTGCGGCGCAATTGGGGACGTTGCCCATCGTCTTGTACTATTTCCATCAGTTTCCGGTCTATTTCTGGCTCTCGGGATTGTGGGTGGTGCCTTTGTCCTCGGTGGTGATTTATCTGTCGTTGTTCTTCTTTTTGCTTCCGGAGGTGGAGTGGCTCTGTGGGGTGGTGGCAAAGTTGCTCTCTTGGGCGGCATGGCTGATGAATGCAGGGGTGGGGTGTATGGAGACGTTGCCTGGAGCGTTGGTGGAGAATATTCGTTTTGGCGGGGTGGAGGTGCTGGTTTCTTATCTCGTTGTTTTTGTTTTGGCGGTGTTTTGGGTCAGGAGGAACCTTCGTTGGGCGAGGATGCTTTTGCTCTCTTTCGCCTTTTCTTTCGGGGTTTTCGGGTTGAGTGGATTTCTCGTTTCTCGGGGAGACGGGCTGGCGGTTTATAATATAAGAGGAGTTTCGGCTGTCAATCGTTATGGGAGGGGCATCAATGAATTGTCTTGTTTCGGTGATGATAAATTGGTCAGCAAGGTGGTCTCTCCCTTTTGGGTTGATCATAATCTACCTTATCCGCAGATCACACAACGTTCCCTTTTTTCGGTGGGAGGCAAGGCGGTCTATTGCCTTCGTGATTCCACCTTTCGGGGGAAAGTGACGCCGACACCCTTTCAGATAGAGGTCTTGGTGCTTGGGAAGGATGCAGTTGCCTCGGCGGAGGCGTTGACGCATCTCTTTTCGTTCCGATTGTTAGTCTTGGACAGTTCCAATTCTTGGTCGTTCCGAAAGCGTATGGCTCGTGAATGTGAGCGTTTGGGCATCCCTTGTTGGGATGTGGTGGAAAAGGGGGCTTGGGTACTGGAGAAGCATTTTGAAGACGAGGCAGGTCTGAATGATGGATGATACGAAGGCTTTCCATCTTTCCCGATGTTGCTTAAAACAGAGATAAAAGTTAAGCTGTTTCTCTATATTTCCACCCAATGGCTTATGCAACCTTTGATTTTTATTATATTTGTAAAACAAATAGCAATGAAATTATTTTGAGATTTCACCTAACGGAAAATTTGATATGGGGAAAGGAAAAGATATTTGCAATTTTTTGCGGCAGATCCGTCAACAATTGGCCGATGAAAACGGTATAGTCTATCATCCTAAGGAGTGTCACCATGAAGGAGATTGTAAGGGAACCTGCCCGAAGTGCGAATCGGAAGTTCGATACCTTGAGCAACAGCTCTCGTTGCGGGAGAAGGCAAACAAGGCGTTAAAAATAGTGGGTTTGGCGGCTGGTGTCGCAACCATCTCGACCGAGTTGGCTTCTTGTACAGAAGGAGATATTGAGGATCCTAACGTGATTGAATTTTATTATGGCGATATGCAAGGTTATGGTTCTCTTAACTTGAAAATACCGAAGGAGGGCGGAACTTTCCATTGCTCTTGTGATGCTGAATTTCCTAATGTCTTAACCTTTTACGATTCGGTTGCTTCCTATAAACCTTGTCTCTTGGATGGAGAGGGGCAACCGCTAGAAATTGTGAAACGGTGCATTGACCAAACAGCTTGCCCGATTGCTTCTCAAGACAGTGAGTTGGATGAGAGCGATCTTTTGGTGGATTGGGTAAAGGTGAAAACGCAGACTGACAACAATATCGTTATTTCCGTCGAGCCTAACACGGGGGCGACTCGTTCCATCACCATCACTTTGGTGGACAAACAGTCGGCGTATGGGGATATCCATATCATTCAAGAGGGAGAGTGAGACTTTTGGAAAGACTTGGGTGTTGAGTCTATAAGTATTTGATTCCCATTTTCTTGTGTTTTTTCGTTTGGAGTTGTGTCTTATGTTTGTTGAACAATGTATTAATAATAAAAGTTGATTGAATGGAGATAAAAAATGAAACGATGTTGACCTGTCAGGAAATGGTTGATGTGGCTATGTCAAGGAGGAAGGCGAAGACTATCAGGTGGATTCTATATCTGACTCTTTCTCTTTTGGGTTTTTCATATATTCTCGTTTGGTGGAGTGGCGAAGAGGTGGACATTCCCATTTTGAATGGTGTTCTTTTTGTCTTTTTCTTGCTTTACTTAATCTTTTTGCCCTACCGCTATAAGAAACTATATAAAGAGTGGATGGGTGATAGTGTTCTTCTTTCCTATGTTTTTAGGGATGGTGAGGTTCAATGCGACATGAGTAGCGATGTTACGAAAGAATCGAGTAGTACTCACCCGTATGAATCTTTCACATGTGGGGAATTTGTCAAGGATCATGTGCTTCTATATCAGACATCTAATGCCATGTTTCCTATCTCGTTAAATGGTTTTGCCTCAGAGGCGGACAAGAAGGAGCTGATTGCGCACTTAAAGAGGCATGTAAAATGTTGTGGAAGATGCTAACAAATCACTCTTTAGCCTTTATTTTGAATAGCTTGAATTGATCTTCGAATCGGAGGTATACGCCGAAGGAGAAGTCTGTGCTCTCTTCGTCGAGGTCGTGGTAGGCTTGGGCTTCCACGCCAACGCCCAACCCTTCGTAGCGGTGCTCGTAGAAAAGTTTGGCGGTGATCATGTTCCGGTCTGCTCTCTCGAAGGCTTCGTCGAAGTAGGCGATGGATTGGAACAAGTAGCTGCCACGAGGTCCCACGAATTGATGAGCCTTCCAATAGCCGGTTTGCAGTTTCCATGCTTGGGTTTGCAGGGTCAGGTTAGGGTAGACTCCCCAGCCCTTCTCGAAATGGGTATGGATATGCTCTTTGTTTGAGTTGTTCTTGAATCCGAAGAGGGATAAGTCGAGCGTACTCTTCTTTATGATCTTATCGGGCGTGTTGAGGCTGTTTGTGAGGCCGATCATGGCATTGGCCAGCGTCTCGATGCAGGTGTCTTGGAGCGAAGTGAATTGTCCGCCACGGTGGGTCGCCAAGAGGTGCAGAGGAACGGATAGTTCGAAGGCATCGCTACCGTTTTTGTCTCCGATGGCGAAAAATCGGTTGACCCATCCGAAGGTGAAGCGTTCTTGGAAATCGTCACCAGGTTCGATGAAGGTTTCCCAATTGCACCAGAGGTCAGCATCCCAAAACTTCGTGTCGGTTAGTATTTGGAGTCCCTTCTCGTCGAAAGCATAGAAGTAGCGGTCGAAGTCGTACATCGGCTCGTAGAGCTTATGGTTGAGGTTGCCGTAGAGCGAGCCTCCCACGATGGTGATCCACTCTTTGGGTTGGTATTCGATGCGGAAAATCGGTTGGACGTCGCGCATTCCATCGTGACCCGCGATACCCATGAGGTGGACTCCCGCCGATACGGAGGACTTCCCATTGATGTGGTAGGCGAGTGTTGGGTCTAAATAGAATCCGAAGGCAGTGTACCCTTTCGTATAAGGAAGGAAATATTCGGCGTTTCGGATGAATACGTTGCTGTTGATGCCCAAATAGAGGTTGTGGCTCTTTTCTTCAGAGAAGGTCGTTTTCTCCTCCAAAAGGATTCCGAACGATTCCGTTTCAAGTGGTTGAGTGGTTTGCTCCTCATGCTCAGATGCCCATAGATGTCCCGTAGTCAATAGGAGGAACGCTATGAATAATATGTTTCTTTTCATTGTTTTCTTGCTTATGGGGCAAAGGTAGTGAATTGGATTAAGAATTAGTTGGGTGGCAATGGGTAAAGTGAATAAAAAACGGGAAGAGAATCTTTTCCCTCCCCGTTCTGTTCAAAAACAATGTTTTTTCTATTATTCCCAAATGATGTTTGGTTCGCTTTCGCTTTCGTCGAGAAGTCTTGAGATGATATAGCTTCTTCTCGCTTGTTCGAAGAACTTATTCACTTCTGACTTTTTGATGTATTCGTTTCCGTAAGTTATGCTAAGCGTTTTTCCGTCCCTTTCGTGGCTGAGATAGTTGTTTGCCTTGAATGTGCCATTCTCATCTTCGAGGATGGATTGTTCGGCTGATATGGCAGTCTCTTCGGAGAGGTACTTTGAGGTGGCGATGATATGTTCGGAGGTTTCTCCCTTGAATGTCACCTTGTATTCAATGTATTCCATGCCTTGAGGATAGAAGATATCCTTAGCGACGCTGGTGCTTGCATCCTCTTTTCCTTTGTTATTGTTGCTTTTCTCGATAGGGAATCCGTAAATCCAGCAGAAGCCATATCCGTTGGAGGAAGAGTTGTGTGACCAAGTGCTCATGCTTGAACATTTCACTGTGTAGGTGCCGGCAGGAACCTCAACCAATGGGAAAGAGAGCCAATTAGCTTTTGCCTTGCGGCCTTGACCGTATTGCCAGTGGGTTGGAGCCTCTTTGCCGTAAGCCTTGCCGTTGCTATCCTCTATCCAAGAATAGACTGTCTCGTCAGGGTTTTCCGAATAGATGTAGTCCCAGTGATATGTCCATACACAGAAGATCAACATTGGAGTGTTGAAGGTGACCGTCGGACATTTAGCTGAGCCGTAGGTAACACCGCTAGGGTTGGTGTTGTCGAAGATAGCGTCGGTGGCATTCTTGGTTTTCAAGAAGTCGAACATTTTTGTCGTCAGGCTGTCATGATTGGCATCTTCGGTAATCCAGTTGTTTACCATCGATTCGTAGGAAGCCGTGTTGTTGCCTCCGTTGCTTGGAGAATCTTCGTCATCATCATTTTCGCATCCAACGAAGAGGAATGAAAAGATGGGAAGTAGGAGAAGTAATACTTTTTTCATAATAATACTATTTTATGTGAATGATAGTCAGCCCAAACCTCGACGTTGGGTATTTGTAAATGTAGTGAAAAAATTGGTTTGTGCAACTTCGTAACTGGTATTTTTTTAGAACTTGTTGTCTCCTGCGTATCCATTAATTATCTAAGGGTTATTCTGTAGGTATGGCAATAAGCGCTTGCTTCTTTTCTAGGTGGAATCTTATTGGTTTTTGGGGTGTTCATTAGAATGAACATATTTCAGTTATTTTGTGTTCACTGAGTAAAACACTAGTCGCTGTGAATGATATAGAGACAGCCCTCTTCCGAAAGATACCTCTATGGGCGTTTGGTTGTATTAGGGAAGGCACAAAAAAAGGATGTATCGCATGAAAACGATACATCCTATAGTAGTTTTGATCTTGTGATCTTTTAGTAAGCTCTTGCAAAAAGTACCCTGCATTTAGAAGGTTTGCCTGTTACCATGCACTTGCCAGGCTCTTTGTCGCCGTCGAGGTAGGTGTCGAACGGTACGCATCGGATGGTTGCCTTGGTCTCTTCCTTGACCTTGGCCTCGGTCTCTGCTGTTCCGTCCCAGTGAGCGAGGATGAAACCACCTTTCTCGATCTCCACCTTGAACTCTTCGTAAGAATCCACTTTCTTGATCATGGAGTTGCGGTAGTTGAGGGCTTTTTGGAAGATGTTCTTTTGGATTTCGTCCAAGAGGTTCTTCACATAATTTTCGATGCCCTCCATGCTGACGTTCTCTTTAGTGAGTGTGTCACGACGAGCCACTTCGATGGTGCCGTTCTCAAAGTCGCGAGGACCAACAGTCAAGCGGACAGGCACACCCTTCAACTCATATTCTGCGAATTTCCAACCTGGGGTCTTGGAGTCTGCGTCGTCATATTTTACGGAGATGCCCAATGCTTTCAAGTTGGCAATCATGGCGTCGATCTTAGCCTTCATGTCGTCAGTCAATTTTTTGGCTGCGATAGGGATGATGACCACTTGGATAGGAGCCAAGTTAGGAGGAAGCACCAATCCGTTGTCGTCGGAGTGTGACATGATGAGCGCACCCATCAAACGAGTGGAAACGCCCCATGATGTAGCCCAAACGTAGTCGAGCTTTCCTTCCCTTGTCTGGAATTGTACATCGAATGCCTTGGCAAAGTTTTGACCCAAGAAGTGGGAAGTTCCAGACTGAAGTGCTTTACCGTCTTGCATCAAGGCCTCGATGGTGTAGGTGTCAACCGCACCGGCAAAACGCTCAGTGGCTGATTTTACACCCTTGATGACAGGAACGGCCATGAAATTCTCGACGAAATCGCCATAGACCCTCAACATCTTTTGTGCTTCTGCCTCAGCCTCTTCGTAAGTCTCGTGGGCTGTGTGTCCTTCTTGCCACAAGAACTCCGCAGTACGGAGGAATAGGCGGGTACGCATTTCCCAACGGACTACATTAGCCCATTGATTGCAAAGGATAGGGAGGTCGCGATACGACTGAATCCAATTCTTATAGGTGTTCCAGATGATGGTCTCTGATGTCGGACGAACGATGAGTTCCTCTTCCAATTTTGCATCAGGGTCAACTACCACGCCTGAACCGTCCGGGTTTGTCTTCAAACGGTAGTGGGTTACAACGGCGCACTCCTTCGCGAAACCTTCCACGTGGTCGGCCTCCTTGCTTAAGAATGATTTAGGGATGAATAGCGGGAAGTAAGCATTGACGTGTCCCGTTTCCTTGAACATGCGGTCCAATTCGCGTTGCATTTTCTCCCAAATTGCGTAACCGTAAGGTTTGATAACCATACAACCTCTGACGGCAGAGTTTTCTGCCAAATCTGCCTTGATTACCAAGTCGTTGTACCATTGTGAGTAGTCCTCACTGCGTGGTGTTAATTCTTTTGCCATTTATTATTGAATGTTTTGTCTTCGAAAAATATGTGCAAAGATAGTAAATTATGGTGGCTTCTATAAATTGATTTCGAGGGATTTTTGATTTTATTTCGAGTAAGATATGCTCTACATATTTTGTAGCGTCCTTCTTTTCTGCTCTGTCAATTAAAAGGATAGCCCCACACCGAAGTGCAGGGCTATTCTCGTTATGGATACGCTTTTCGCTTATTTGTTCCCAATGACCACCTTTTGTTGCATGCTTCCCACTTTCACTATGTAGACGCCTGCATTTGCAACAGGGATCTCTGTGTAGACAAATGGTTGGGCTACATGTGCGATCAAAGAGCCAGCCGTGTTGAAGACGTAGATCTCCGCTTCGGCGTTTTCAATGATGATGGTGTTGTCATAAGCATAAACTTTGACAGGGATAGCCTCTGTTTTGGCAGGGATGATCCAAGTCTTTTCGTCTTCTTCAAAAATGGCGGTGAGCGATAGCGTTGGATTGTTGTCCACCATGTTGGCTGTGATGGCTATCGTTCGAGGATTCTCCTTGTTGTCGTCGCTCCAACGTACGAAGTGGTAGCCACTGTCGGCAATGGCGGTAAGCGTGGCGATTGTTCCGAATTCGTAAGTGGAACCGCCGGTGACTGTTCCGTTTTCAGCATTGGCAATGATGGTACAGCTCTTAATCGTAAATGAACCAGCGATGGTAATGTTCTTGTCAGGCATGGTCTCATACTGGCAAATCCAACCGTTGAAAGTATAGCCTTTTTTAGTAGGCTCCTCCAACATATCGATCTTCGAACCGAAAGGCACGTCTGCGATAACTTGGTAAGGTTGTCCATCAAGCGTGTATGTGATGGTGTGCAAGTTCATCTTGAACGAACCTGTGATGGTGATGTCCAAGTCAGGCATGGTCTCGTAATCGCATGTCCAACCGCTGAACGAGAATCCCTCTTTGCTAGGAGCCTCCAACAATTTGATTTCAGAACCAAAGGCCACGTCTTCGATTGCTTGGTAAGGCTCTCCGTCAAGCAAGTAAGAGATGGTGTGCAAGTTCACCTTGAACGAACCGTTGATGGTGATGTCCAAGTCAGGCATGGTCTCGTAATCGCACGTCCAACCACTGAATGTGTATCCCTCTTTGCTAGGGTTCTCTAACAATTTGATTTCAGAACCAAAGGCCACGCCTTCAATCGTCTTGTGGGTTTCGCCATTGATAAGGTAGGTGATGGTGTGCTTGTTCACCTCAAAATCGCCCTCGACAACAATGTCCATGTCAGGCATGGTGGTGTATTTGCAAATCCATCCAGTGAATGTGTATCCCTCTTTCTCTGCAGGATCCAGCAACTTGATTTCAGAGCCGAAAGGTACCTCCTTAACCAGTTCGTAGGTCTCGCCGTCGATCAGGTATTGGATGTTGTGCAGGTTGGCTGAGAACGAACCTGTGATGGTGAGGTCTTGGTTCGGCATTGTCGTATAGTCACATACCCAACCGCTGAATGTATGGCCCTCTTTTTCAGGTGCGTCAATCAAGACGAGAGTGCTACCGTATGCTACATTCTCCACGGTTTTGTAACTCTTGCCGTCCACCATGTAGGTGATGTTGTAAGTCAAAGGAACAAATGTTCCAGTGATTTTAATATCCATGTCAGGCATGGTTGTATACTCGGTTTCCCAGCCCTTGAATTCATATCCCTCCTTCTCAGGGATGCTTAGCAATGCGATTTCTGAGTCGAAAGGTACATCAGGGACGGTTCTATAAACCTCGCCGTCGATTAGATAGGTGATGGAGTGCTTGTTTGCCGTGAAACTTCCCTGAATTTGGATGTCTTGGTCAGGCATTTCCGTGTATTCACTCACCCAACCGCTGAAGGTATAGCCTTCCTTGGAAGGTTCTGCTATAAATGCGATTTCCAAGCTATAAGCCACGTCAGGAATGGTTTTGTAAACCTCGCCGTCGATTAGATAAGTGATAGAGTGCTTGTTCACCGTGAAACTTCCCTGAATTTGGATGTCTTGGTCAGGCATTATCGTGTATTCACTCACCCAACCGCTGAAAGTGTAGCCTTCCTTGGTCGGTTCTGCTATAAATGCAATTTCCGAGTTGAAAGGCACGTCAGGAACCGTTTCGTAAGCTTCACCGTCGATTAGATAAGAGATGGTGTACTTGTTCACCGTGAAACTTCCTTGAATTTGGATGTCTTGGTCAGGCATTTTCGTGTACTCACTCACCCAACCACTGAAGGTGTAGCCTGTCCGCTTTTCTGGGTCATCAATCAAGGTGATGTCGTTGCCGTAAGGGACATCGCTGATGACCTCATATTTTTTACCGTCAACCAGGTAGGTGATGGTGTGCAGATTAATTGTAAACGAACCTGTCACCTCAATGTCCATGTCAGGCATGATGGTGTATTCACACGTCCAGCCGCTGAAGGTGTATCCAATCTTGCTTGAATCTGCCTTTAGGATAATTTCTGAACCGTAAGGCACGTCGGAAATGACTTCTGTTGCCTCGCCATCGACGATGTAGGTGATGTTATGGTGGTTCAGACTATATGTGCCTGTTATTGTGATGTTTTTCGCTGGCATGGTGGTGTGATCGCACGTCCAGCCGCTGAAAGTGTAACCCTCTTTTGCTTCTGGCTCGTCAATCAACGTGATGGTAGAACCGTAAGCCACTTTAACGGTTTTTATCGTGTCTCCATCGATCGTGTAAGCGATGTTATATTTTCTGACAGTATAGCTACCCGTCACTTCAATGTCCATATCGGGCATGGTGGTGTAATCGCAGTTCCATCCTTTGAATGTGTAGCCTGTTTTTGTCGGTTTCTTGATGAGGGTGATTTCAGAACCGAACGCTACGTCAGAAACGGTTTTGTGGATTTCACCGTCGATTAGATAAGTGATCGTATGCGTGTTCAACGTAAATGAACCTGTGATGGTGATGTCCATGTCTGGCATTGTCGTGTATTCGCACGTCCAACCGCTGAAGGTGTGTCCTTCTTTTTCTTCAGGGTTGTCAATCAGCACGATAGGAGAGTCGTACGATACGTTTTCGATGGTACTATAAATTTCTCCGTCAACCGTGTAGGTGATGGTGTGCTTGTTTGGTATGTAGCTACCCGTAATCTCAATGTCCGTGTCTGGCATTGTCGTATAATCGCACGTCCAACCGCTGAAGGTATAGCCCTCTTTGTTGGATGGACTTTTTACCTTTAATGATGAGATTTCGGTTCCGTATTCCACTTTGTCAAGTGTTGCGAAAATCTCCCCATCAATCAAGTAAGTAACTTTGTGCGAACTGATGATGTATGTTCCGGTAATGACAATATCCTTGTCAGGCATCGTGGTGTAGGCACAATCCCAGTTTAGTACATAGCCTGCTTTCTGAGGCTTCTCGATGAGGGAAATAGGGTTGCCAACGATGTTGTTTTTTACCGTTTGGTAAGGCTTGCCATCGACAACATAGTGAATGTTGTGTCTGTGCCAGTAAACAGGGAATTCTGCCGTCTTGCCTTCGTAGGAGACCGTAATGGTGGAGCGGATAAATTCGCTGTTCTCCTCCGCTTCGGTTTCGCTTACAGAGTAATCGGTTATCTGGACTTTTGTTCCATTGTCGTATACAGCTGCCACGGTCAATCCTTCGAGGTTGAGGCTCTCTCCCTTGATATACTCGGTCTTGTCAGGAAGCGTGATGATGGAGATGCTCTCCAATGTTAGGCCTGCCGTGTTTAGAGTCGATGTCTTGACTCCTTTGAAGTAGATGTGGTGCGGAATTGTTTCCGGTTGATCAATCTTCTCGGGCAGGAATGTGTAATTTGTGTAATGAGCATACAGATTTTGAGCAACATCCTTCTCCATTTTCAGAGTGCAGGTGCCGCTTGCGTCGGTATTGACGAAGTAGTCGCTTAGTGTTACTCGGTAGTTCATTTCCTTAGTATCATCATCAATGTAATAGCAGTAGTAGTTTGTTGAATCGTATTCTTCCACCATCAATCCCATATAGTATTCTTCCCCTTCGTTGAGCATCAAGTTTCCATCCAATTGGATAGTCTCAGAACCCTCTTTGATGGTTCCGTCAATTTTAATGGAGGTCCATTTGCTGCCAATTACTTGATTGTCAGTGAGAGTTTTGCTCCATATTACATTCTGGTTTTTGTCCAAGATTCCGACATTCAGGTTGGGACGATTTTCCCCTTTCTTGAACATGTGAATATCTATCTTATTTAAACAGGGTTTTGTTGCAGTGAATTGGGTGGTCGTCCATATGAATGGACGTGACAATCTATACCCATTTTTTGTGAAGTTCTCGTTTTTATAGGTTGTGGTAGGTAATGGATATGTGGATGATGTAGTCACATACGCACCCTGAATAGGATTGTTTGTTTCGTCGGTCACGTGGGCCACGACATCTATGCGTCGGTCGACAACTTCTATTTTAATTTCGCCCTTATTCTGCAGATGCCAGAAGTTTAGACTATGCGCCTCATTCAAAATGAAGTTGGCTCCTATGGTTGAGAAGTGTCCTTTTTTGTTATAGTTCTTGTCCATGACAATGACGGTGTCACTGTAGGGGGCGATGGTGCTGCTGTTTTCGTATTCAAACCAAAATTGATAAATGCCAGCTGATAGGGTGACCTCGTCTTCTTGTTTGTATTCCAAGGCGTTGTCTCCTGCTTGTCTCATCGCTATTTTTTTCGAGAAACCGTCTCCTCCTGTGATGTGCAGGTAGGTTGGGCTGGCTTGCATGCCGGTTGCATTCGGACTGTTAGGATAGACAGTCTGTATCCTTTGGCTTTTAGGATAAAGCGTAGTGGAAACCCAAGCGTCGTCGGTTCCGCCCCATCCGTAGTTGACATGGAATTCCGATCCGTTGTATCCATCGATGAGGAACGAGTGGGCACCATCATTGTCCGATCCTGAAATGAGAACGGGGAATCCTTTTTTTATCTGAGAAGAGATATAGTCCCCTTCGGTTAGGCTGTTTATGTGTATAAATTCCCCCTGGTAGCCGAACGTGGATGTTAATGCGTCGTATTGATTGGTAGTGACTGTCGAGGTGGCCTTTACGCCGAAGTTCGCTTTCTGAGCAAGGGCGATGGCCACGATGAATTGTGCCAGCTCCTCATTGTCTTTGTCGATTTTGTTGAAGTTGGGCGTGTAGGAATATTCATAATCGTAGGTCACCTCTGTGCTGGTGCTGACGGTGTTGCTGATGTAGGGCGCAGAGAGATTGTTCGTCTTTGTGCTCTTGTTCGTGCCAGATACGTCGATGGGATTGCAGTATCGGAAATAGTAAAGTAATTGTCCGGTTGATATGGTGGAACATCCCGTAACAACCCGCTCACCTTCACTGATTGGGCATAAGTTATTATAGGGTTCGTGTTGTCTCCAATGGCTGCTTATTAGGGGACCGTATTGATCAGATACACCTTGTCCGCGGAGCATGGATCTGTTTACCGTTGCTTCGTCCAGTCGGGCGTAATAGTCCAAAAGGTCTTGGAAAGCAGGAGGTAAGTTGTTGATATCCAATATTCCATTTCCATGGGCAACGACCTTGTTCCCACACACGACTTGCCAACTCTGGGCGAGTTGTTCCACTTTTACAAATCCATCTTTATATATGGTAGTGGCGTTTTGGGAAAATCCGGCGGAGGACATTCCAAACGAATAAATTAGCCAAACGGCTAGAAACAACAAAATCTTTTTCATAATGTTTCAATTTTAAATGTGATTAAATGGGGATATATAGTTCTCATTGGAAAGAATTTAACGTTGAAATTCGCTTGTCTATTATGCAGGAGCATTACCGTGATGGAGTAGTCGCTTGGCATACAATCTCCCTTTTCCTCTTGTCGTTTTGCGGGCGGGAGAGCGTGTCCGTTTGACGTGGATTGTATTTGCTTACTTGCTGCGAATATTTGGGTTGTTCTTCCTTTTTTCTGCTGGAGTCTATTCGGCTCTCTTTATTTTTCTTGTATTGTGAATCTTTATTGTTTTGTTCCCAAGCATGTTGTGATAGTTGCCAAGAGGAGGCTTGTTCTCTTTCTTGTCCCTTTTTTTTAGTATCCGTTTTCGATGGAGACTCGATTCTCTGTTTTGTGGTTTTGGGATAGTTCTGTTGTCCTCTCCAGTCGGATTTCCTTCCTGTTGAGGATTGAAATTTGTTTCCCGTCGAGCTGTTGTCTCTTTTTTGCTTATCCCACGTGGTTTCAGATAGCGGACTTCTCATTTGCCTTGGCGAAGACCAAGCCGTTGGCGAAGATGTCTTTACCAGAGAGGTCTGTTCTCCTAAACAACGAGGGAAAACTAAAAAAAACAGAATATCGAGGTGTAAATTGTTAGTCGTGTTTTCATATTTGTGTTTTTTAGTTCTGTTTTCATTCTTATCGTTTTGCTAATATAAATAAAAAAATGTTACAATAAAAGATATTTTAGTTAAAATTTGAAAGATATGTTTTGTCTCTATTTCAAAAAGGAGGAACCCTCTTGTTTGTCTCTCCATCGGGGATGAAAATGCTCCAATTTAGCCATCTTTTAATTTCGGGAATAGGATTTTTTTGTCGGATTGACGGTTGAAAATGTCTAAATAGGTTCCGTATTTCACCCTTGTTGAAAAAATTTTTTTCATGCTGTCCGCAAAAATCTTTTGTGTTTTTTTAACCACTTCCGATGTCGAAAATTTGCGGTGGATAGGGCTTTTTTGATTGTTGTATGCTAAAAAACTACATCGTTTTTTGACTTTTGTTATTCATTATGAGGTGCTTTTTTCTTTCATATTTTAAAAAAAATCTTTAAATTTTAGATTGTTTGTGCAATTTTATTTTTACCTTTATTGCCGTTAAAATTAGAGGATTACATGTGGCGTTTGGTTGAAACTTTCCTTTGAGAAAAAAGTTTCCTTGCATTGAGTTGAAAACTGTAAACAAGATAAGATATCATGAAAAAACTAAATTTTAGGGTAAAATGGCTCTTTTTGTGTGCTGTTTTATTTTTATTTTTCACTGAGGTGACTGCCCAATGGAACCCAGGAGGAGGCGGCGGAACAAACCTACCTCTTGTCGCCGAGACAGATTTCTCGGTGGGAGGGGGAGATGACGATTATTGGCACTCTTTGGATATGGTGGATGGATTCGGAAACAGTATCGTTCGTCCGACATGGAAGATAGGTAGAGCGTTTTCGACACCGAAGGATACGAAGTCTTCGGCTACAAAATCCACTTTTTTGGACGGAACCCATTATTCGGTTACGCCTAACCCTATTCGTTTGGATTCATTGAGATTTGGTGATTATGGAACAGGGAAAGGGAAAACAGCTACCGGAGATGATTGGGGTATTGTCTTCTCTTCGGGAACTAGAGCGCTTAGTGGTAATCAGACGGCTGTCTCTTTTACGGTGGCAGGATTGAAAAACAATGGTAGGTACACGGTAGAAGTGGAGTATTGTAATCCGTTGGCATCCACTTATTTGGAGACGAGCGGTTCTAATACAAAACCTCATTTGAATTCTGGTTACCAGACTCAAATTAAGATTGGTACGAATAATTCACAGCAAGACGGTGCTCAGACTACCGCTTTGCCAGGCAAGTCAGGAAACTGTTTGACGGCTAAAATCTCTAATCCGACGAATTATAATAATACGCAAGGTCCGATAGAGAATAATATGCTTACCGTAAATGTGATTATCTCCCAAATGGCAGCTGGTGAGGCTGTTCAGATTAAGAGTATCAAGGTCTATGCGGAGTTGGATGCGAAGTTGACGGGAGAAACTGAGTTGTGTGCAGGCGGTGAAAAAGCCCCTATCACATTGATAAACAATTTTATGGGTTGTACATATCAGTGGTATAGGGATGGTCAGAAAGTGAATGGTGAGACGAGTGTTTCCATTTCCCATACCTCTGGCGACCAAGTGAACAAGGAGCATTCCTATTATTGTGAAATAAAGACACCTTCTGGTTCGACGGTAAAGACGGAGACCTTCAAAGTTAAAGATATTGAGTGTTGTGTCGATAAGAATGGTAATCCTGCTTCCCAAAAGTTGATTTGGCAGGATGACTTCGGTACGTTCACTTCCGAGAAGAATTATTGGACGTGGGACTATTCTGATATTGCAAATCCGAAGAAGGTGAACCATACCGATGGAACTAAGTGGCAGCACAGTTTGCCAGCTGAGGTCACTCCCGAAGATGCGACATTTGCTGTGGTCGGTGGTGATGGAGATTGTAAATGTCCGAAGAAATATACTTGGACAAAAGATGAAGATAAGTTTACGGAAGGTTACTACACGGTAGCGGCCAATGTTACTTCCTATGGAGATGCAGGTGGCAATAACATGGGATGGGTTGGTTATTTCGGTGATGGTACGGAACCTCATAATAATGGTTACAAATTTGCGCCTGACCATACATATATGGGAGAGGATTATGGTGCCATGCTTTATTTGAACATCGGTTCAAATCCGAATGCGCTTATTTATGGACGTAAGATTACGGGATTGTGCGACCGCCATGTGACGGTGAAGTGCTATCTGAACTGTTTCTCTCGTTCTGAGAAGAATCCGATTAGTGTTTTTGTCCGTGTGACGGATTTGGCATCAGGAAATAGCAAGGAGTCTCCTACATATACGCGTTATGCGAATACGACTTCCAACCGTAACGGTATTGCTTGGATTCCTGCTTCTGTTTCAATTGACTTGACAGGTTCTGAGATGGAATTTGAGATTATCTCTAAGTCTGGTGGTGAGGATCAGAACACGGATGGTAACGACTTGATTTTGGATGATATCATGATTTATGCCTGTGCCGAGCCTTCGGTAGATATGTATTTTGACTTGTCTACGCATTCGGTGGAGGAGAAGTCTTGTTTGGGTGATGACATTGATTTGTATGTGGATGTAACTCCGATGATCAAGACGAATATTGGTGAGGATGCAAGGTATTTGTACCAATACTCTACAAAGCCAGATGACCTTGAGTCATGGAAGACTTTCGAAGGACCAACAAAGGATACGGAATATAAAAACCTTTCTAAGATTGTTGAACAGTTGAACCTCAATTCAAAGGAAAAGGTCTATTTCAGAACGGTTTTGGGTCTTGAGTCAGAGTTAAAGAAGAATATTGTCTTTAACCCTAACGAGCCTTGTGGTTCCTATTCGGTTTCTCAACCTATTGAGTTGACCATCGATTGTCCTGTCTGCGTTGAGCCTAAGGATCCTGTGATCTCGGCAAAGGGTGGTGTTTACTCCAAGACGAATAAGACGGTTGAGTTGTGTAAGGGCGAGTCTGTTGAGTTGTCAACCAACGACATTACCAACAAGGACAAGGATGGAAAAGATTACACCGATTTCTCCCTTACGTGGACGAAGGCAGGCACGGTTGTCGGTTCGAAGGTGGCCTCAGGTACGGTGGCAAAACCTTTGACGGTGGCTTATGACGATGTTACTGCAGAGGGTGTCGAGTATATGATTACGGTACATGATAATTTCGAAAACGAGACAGGTACCAAGAAGTGCGACAAGACGGAGACCATTACCATCATTGCCAATCCTCAACCTGAGGTCGAGGATCTTAAGGTGGCTCCTTTCTGCGAGGGTTCTGCTGACTGGAAGACTAATTTTGACGAGGCTATTAAGAATATCGATCAAACAAAGTATACGTTGGATTGGTATGAGGATGCCACGTTGTCTTCTGCCTTGACGAGAGGTATCCCTGATATGTCGAAGGAGAAAGCAGGTGCTATAACTTATTATTATCAGTTGACGGACAAGAAGACCAAATGTCCGAGTGAGGCAGGAAGCTTGACCTTCACGATTGAGGCTATCCCTTCGCCTTTGGATGTGCAGGATGTCCAATATCTCAAGTCTGGCGACATGGAGCCTCTCTTAGTTCACAAGCCTACGGCTGTCGGTGGCGTCGCTACGGGTGCTGAGGTGTTGTGGACATCTATCTCCGAATCGGAAAATAAGACAAGTGCCGACTCCTTGGCAGCTACGATTATTAAGGACGGTCCAACCCCTTCTGTAAAAGACAAAGAGGATACGGATGATGAGTTCTACTATACGTGGGTATACCAAAGAGTGCAAATCGCTCCAGACGTATATTGTGCAAGCAGCATGGAGAAGATCAAGATCAGTATCTTGGGTGCCCCTGCTCCGGATGTGGTATCGGCTAAGTATTGTAAGGATGAAGCAGGCGTGAAACCGCTCTCTTCCCACGCTGAGATCAACCAACCAGATCCAAGCAACCCTAAGGATTACGAGTTGTTGTTCTACGCTTCTGAATCAGGTTCGACAACTTTGGACGCTTCGACTCTCCCTGACGTCTCTGCGTCTGGCAAGACCACCTATTACGTTTCTCAACGTGAGGTGGGTACCGACAATGAGAGTAAGCGTATCCCATTCGATGTCGAGGTTTATGATGTGGCTGATTTGACGACAGAGGCTACGATTAATTATTGTGTCAACGAGTCTGCTGTGGCTTTGTCGGCTACTTCTAAATCGGCTTCTGGCTATGTTCAGGAGGCTACAGGCTTCTATTGGGCTGAGGGCGAGACGGATGTGACGACTTCTACTCAAACGATGTCTCCAACGCCTTCTACTTCGGTGGCAGGTACGCAGAATTACAACGTTCAACCTTATTATGCGATAAATTCAACACAAATCTGTAGAGGTACAGTGGCTCCTATCACGGTGAACGTTTATGAGACATTGCCTCCAACGCCAGCAACCATCCAATACATCAAGGCTGATGCGGATGCAAATAACGTCTTCCCTGAGTTGACGAGTAAGCCAACATGGGACGAGGAGTCTGGCTTTACGTATTACTATTCAGAGGTGAGCGAATCGGATGCGAAACCGACGGATTTGAGCCAGTATGCGAACCAAGTGCCAAAGCCGAAGTATGACGTGAGCAAGTTGTCTGGTGGCACCAAGAACCTCTATTGCTGGGTTTATAGGGTGGATAAGAACAATCCGAAGGCTTGTAACAGTGAGCCTGTGATGTTGACGATTCGAATTAGTGATGCTTTGCCTCCATTGGTGAAGGATGTCTATGTCTGCGAGGGTAGTGCAGTGCCTGACCTTCAAGCGGAGGTACAACTTCTTCCTTCTTCAAACAAGAGCGTGGATGATTATGAGTTGCGCTGGTATGGTACGGAGGATCCGATGATGAATACGAGTGCCTCTCCATTGAAGACGGGAACCAACACCTATTCAACAGGTATCACTTCTGCGGTTGTTACGGACAATTCAAAGACGAAATACACATATTATGTGACGCAAGCCGATAAGGCAACGGGTGCGGAGAGTGCCTCTTCCGCTATCGTGGTGACGGTTCTTCCGAAGCCTATCCTCACTATAGTGGATCCTGATCCGACTTGTGAGCAAGTGATCGATTTGGCTACAACGATCACGGTTGACAATGCTTCGGAGTGCGGATCGGTTTCGTTCCTCTATAAGGATGGAACGGGTGCAGAAATCTCTTCTAAGATTGCTGCGACGGATGTCTACTCGGTAACGGCAAGCTACGACCTAAGCTATACAGGCGATGTGATTGTGGCTGATGCCTCTTGTATAAGCAAGGATTACTCCATTAAGGCGGTGGTCGATTCGTTGTATGTTCCGACGATCAGCGGTCCTACGCAAGCTTGTCCATTGGAATCGGGTGTTCAACTTGAGGCAAGCGTAGAGCATAGTACGGTTGCTGCATCGGATATCAAGTACAAGTGGAGCGACAAGCCGGATATTACCTCTGCAAAAGACCTCTTGGACGATTTCCCTGATGAGCCAGGAAGAATCTTCACGTATACGGTGACTGCCTATGCGGGTGTCTGTGAGAAGACTTCCGAGGAGCATAAGATCACGGTCGGCGACGGTCAAGTAATTGGCCAGATGTCGGTAACGGAGGCTGACAACCAATTGGTTCAAGGTCCGTTCGTAGATGTGACCGAAAGAGAGTTCTACTCTTGTGGTGGTGTGGCAACCATCACGGTAGACTACAAGAAGACGGAAGGCGATTATGAGTGGTACAAGAACGGCCAGCCTACGGGTGTCAAGGGCGCTTCTTATACGATAGAGGAGAGCAAGACAGTGAGCAACGATGTTTATGAGGTTCGCTTCGTAAACAAGTGTGATGCTTCGGCTTCAATTACTGTCCACAACATTCCTTTGACGGTTGTTCCAGAGACTGGCGACATCCAAAAGTGCGAGGGTCAGGATTTCAGCACTTCCTTGGCTATCACTTGTAGCGAAACACCGGATATCAAGTGGTTCTTGAACGGTAGCGAAATTCCGGGTGCAAAAGAGTCTCTCTATAGCAAGTCTGACCTCTTGGAGGTAGACGATGATGGTCAATATAGCTACGAGGTGACAAACCGTGGTTGCGTTCAGGCTGGTGACTCAAAGAAGTTGGATGTTCAACGTTGGATTGTCGTGGATGATTTGAAAGATCCAATTATCGTAGCAAGGGGTGCTGACCAAACCATCAAGTTGAATTTGGTAGTGCCAGAGAATGAACAGTCTCCTGAGACGGTCGATTGGAAGGAGAATGGTATGAGCGTCCAAAAAACTGCTTCCATCAGCTATACGGAGGCGGGCGTGGTGAAAGACCATTTTTATGAGATTGAGTTGAGCGACCCTAACTATTGTCCGACAACGACGACTGCGACCATCTGGGTAGATGCGGAGCTCCAATTGCAGACTTCTCTGAAGGATACCATTTGCTTGGGCATGAGTGATATCTTGGAGATCGATACGGTAGGTACAGGTCTATTCAGACAAGCAGGTGTAACGCCAGAGTTGAAGGTGGTTCGCACCATCGGCAACGAGATAAAGGAGGTTACTGATGAATTGAAGTTGGTAGGCGACAAGTTGCAGATGGAGGTCTCTCCATCAGAGTTGGCTACCTATTCGGTGACGTTCGATTATGGTGACCAGCACAAGAAAGCGGAAGAGCAGGTTTACGTGATAGAGGCTATCAGCCTCACGTTGCCACCGTCTCCAACGTTGTGCGAGGGTGAGACTACTACGTTGACGGTAAGCGATGTCTTGCCTAAGGGTACGACAGTGACATGGGAGTCTGATCCGACGATTACAAGCTCGAACGAAGGCGAGAGCGTGGATATAGAGGTCGTTTATACGTCGGGCGTCGACCATAGAAGTACTTACAACTACATTGCCGTAGCTTACAATGCACAATGTAACGATTCGAAGAGTTATACGATCCCTGTCTATGTGGACGAGGCTCTTCGAGGCGAAATTACAGGTCCTGGTGTGATTTGTGAGGGTGACGAGGCAACAATCGACGCTTCCTCTTACGATGCAACAACTTACGTTTGGGAGACCGATACGATCATTGGCATGAATGCTTCGATTACGGACAATCCGCTTGTTCCGACCATCTATACGGTGACGATGGAACGTGGAACTTGTACGAAGGAAGACAGCTACGAGTTGAGGGTGACGACGCTCCCTGTCATCACTTCGGTTGATTCGATAGGCATCCGTGAGCGCTCGATTGAGACGCAGGTCGGCAAGGGAACTGGAATGTTCTACTACTGGGTGGATGACGAATCTACGATGGCTCCAGACAAGAGGGTGGCAGGCTTGTCCTTCACACGTCACATGGCGAATGTCAGGGATGAGAACGGATGTGAGGCTTCTATGCCGTTCGAGATCTTGCCTCCAGCTATAAATATTCCAAATTGGTTCTCTCCTAATGCCGACCAGATCTGTGACGGTTGGGTGGTTGCCAATTTGTCGGAGGCTTATCCTGATGCCGATGTCTACATCTACGACCGTTACGGTAAGTTGATGGCGCAATACAAAGGCGCAGATCCTGGCTGGGATGGTATGTATGAAGGAAAACCAATGCCGTCAACCGACTACTGGTATGTGATTGAAATCGAAGAGATAGAAAAGAGCTATACGGGTCACTTCACGTTGCTTAGACGATAAATAGTGACAGACTTAAACGAAGGGCTTGGAAGTCGTATAAACCGATTTCCAAGCCCTTCTCTTTTTGGGGAATTTCCCTATTGTTGGAGAAGTTTTGAGAACTGAAAGATCAGATGGTTTAACGTGTAAAGTTTGTGGGGGTGTTTTTTTTGAAAGAATGCAATATTTCTTCTGTCTCTATTTAAAAATATTATACTTTTGTGCAGTGGAAGAGGGTAGTGATGATTCTCTCTAATCATAATATGTTTGCAATCTCTTAAAAAGAAAGACGGATTTCCTTATATTGTCGAATCATGATTGAAACAAACCGAATAGAATTTAAGCGAGAATTGACTCGTGAACTTGATATCGAGCGCGAGGTGGTGGCATTCCTCAATTATCATGAGGGAGGCATACTTTATATAGGAATTGATGATAACGGTTTACCTGTTGGCGTACAAGATATTGATGGAGATATACTTCGAATCAAAGACCGTATCCGTAATGGAATTTCCCCATCCCCTATGGGGTTGTTTGATGTGATGGTAGAAATTGTTGATAATGTGCCAGTAATCAAGGTGTTTGTTGCTAGTGGAAGTGAGAAACCGTATTATAAAAGTAAGTATGGATTGTCGGAACGAGGTTGTTTCATCAGGGTGGGTACTGCAGCTGAGCCGATGACGAATACACAGATAGAGGACCTTTATGCGCGAAAGGTACATAATTCGCTAAAAAATGTGGTTTCCCCGCGGCAAGATTTGACATTTGCCCAACTCAAGATTTATTATACCGAAAAGGGGTTCCAACTTAACGATAATTTCATTCGTTCTCTTGATTTGATGACTGATGATGGGAAGTATAATTATGTCGCCTATCTGCTCGCAGATGAGAATAGTAATTCCATGAAGTTAGCAAAATACGCAGGGGCTGACCGTTATGAATTAATCTCCAATAACGAGTATGGCTATTGTAATTTGATTACAGCCACGCAGAGAGTGCTTGATAAACTCGATGTCGAGAACAAAATATCTTCTGTGATCACCTCGAAAAGGCGTATTGATACACCACAATGGGACAAAATTGCGGTTCGTGAAGCTGTTATCAATGCGATTGTGCATAATGATTATTATTATGGGGCACCATCAAAGATTGAACTTTTCTCTGACAGATTGGAGATTACCTCTATTGGGAAGATTCCTTTAGGACTGACTAAGGAGGACTTTTTTAGTGGTGTGAGTATGCCTCGTAATCGGGAACTCATGCGCGTGTTCCGTGATGTGGAGATGGTGGAGGCTCTTGGCTCTGGCATGAACCGTATTATGCGTATCTACGGACGAGAAAATTTTGAGTTTGGTGGCAATTATATTCGTATGATTGTTCCGTATGCGTGGAAGGAAAAAGATAATATAGTGAATGCGGATTTGATGGATGGCACTGTAAATGGCACTGTAAATGGCACTGTAAATGGCACTGTAAATATTCTTGTTGAAAAAGAGAAGGAGTTGTTAAAGATGATAGCTGAATATCCTAACTATTCGTATGAGCAATATGCGGAGTTGACCCAGTCTTCAAGGCGAACAATAGCTAGAATGTTAAAACATCTGCAAGAACTTAATGTGGTTATTCGTGTAGGCCCAGACAAGGGTGGACATTGGGAAGTGGTGGAAGAATGATAATGAATCAATATGGAAAGGCTGACAGAAATAGCCCTCGAATTGACAAGTCTCAGTCTGAAAGGCTATAGCTAGCAGATATAGTTCAGGGCATAGTCCTGTGGTTTCCATGACCATGCCGTTGTAGATGGGGATGAAAAACATCCCCTTATTCATGTGGGTGTGGAAGCGATTTACTTCTCCTTTGAGGCGGCAATCGCACGGATGTGCATACCAAACATACGATTATCCCAGTTGGTACGAACCCATTTCATCTTAAAATAGAAACCCATCGAGTTGGCGCTAGGGTCTAACAAGTTTTGATTGAAGTCAGCGTCTTTTTCCAAGTCGGATGTCCAATATGCTCCAAATTTTCCGGCTTCGCTGATGGCTTTGTTATACATGAAACCCGATGCTGGGAAAAAGATGGAGTGTTGATTGCTCTTTGAGACACCTAGTATGCCAGCACTGCCCGTGTTGTTATAGTTCGGAACCCAAATCCAATCACACCATTCAATAAGCTCTTCAATCTCCTCTATGGTAGGCATGCGCCAATGCTTTCCCCATTGTGCGGTAGCTGCATCATCTTCAGGGAGGAGTCTCCTCAGCGTATCCATGTCAGATCCCTTTTTCACATATAGCTGTCCTTGGTAGTTTATGTAACTATTGGCGCAATATTTAGTTTGTATCTTTTTATAGGAAGTCTTTTCTTCCCCATTTATGTCCTTATATTTCCCGTTTTCCTTGATTTCTGACCATTTATATGTTTTCCAATTATATTCTTTTTTCTGTTTGATTTCACCCCATGCGAAGAAATCGCCACTTTCCTCTGGTGATTTCGCTCCAATGTTGCAGGTGGCCCAAAATCTTCCGCTTGGCAATCCCAAATCCACATAGGCGTGCTTCCCGATTTTTCCGCTGACTGTCAGTTCTTGACCTTCCCAATTGGAAATGAGGGTAACGTCGTAAATGTGTGCCTTTTTCTTATAAACAGTTGAGTCTTGTGCCCAAATTGTAGGGATGGTCATACCCAATGCGATAATGATATGTATGAATTTTCTCATGATAGTAAATTATGATTAATGGCTTTTGAAATTAGTGACCATTATAATGTTTTCCTAATTGATGTAAATATAATGAAATGCTACCATAATTGCCATGCACCAGAACGGAAAAATTTCCTATTGTAGTTATAATTTTCTACATTTGCGCAGAAGAAAAATGATTTTATAAGTTTTGTTCTTGCAAGAATCGAAAATGGATTTTCCACAGTTGGCATCTAATATGCAGGTTGTGCATAATTTACCATGTTGGAGCATCGTTCAAGGACTTGGGAAAGAAATGTTTCACCTTCGACTTGTTTGATGCAAACTATTCTGGCGAAGGTGATATAATAAATCGAAATTTTTATCTGTTATGGAAAATAAAGAATTAGCAGTCATCCAAAACAAAATATTGGTGATTCGTAACCAGCAGGTTATGATAGACCGGGACATAGCTGAACTGTATGGAGTGGAGACGAAACGTCTCAATGAACAGGTGAAACGTAATATTGAAAGGTTTCCTGAACGATTTATGTTTCAGTTGACATTAGAAGAATATCGTTTTTTGAGGTCGCAATTTGCGACCTCAAAAAACGAAACACGAGGAGGAAGACAATATCTGCCTTATGCCTTTACGGAGCAAGGTTGCGCTATGCTCAGTTCTGTGTTGAAAAGTGATACTGCCATACAAACAAGTATAAAAATTATGGACGATTTCGTTGCCATGCGTAGATTCATTCTGTCAAATCGCAGGTCTTTCAGCGACTAGAGTCACTTGAAATACACTGGTGATATAGTAAATCGAAATTTTTATCTGTAATGGAAAAGAAAGAATTAGCAATACACAGCGTAGATGATTTCAAAGGGAGAATCTACACAATCCGTGGAGTCCAAGTGATGCTTGATAGTGATTTGGCTGAGATTTATGGATATGAAGTGAAAACTCTCAATCAACAAGTCAAAAGGAATATAAATCGTTTTCCTCCCGATTTTATGTTTCAACTGACACGTGAAGAATTG